>QEVJ01000016.1 GCA_003576845.1 Planctomycetota bacterium | reverse complement strand
CTCGTCTGCGAATGCGAACGCTCCGACGAGACCACGCTCGCCCAAACCTTCGCTCTCGCCAGCGGCGAAGTCCTCCACGACGCCCTCGCCGACAACCGCCTATTCGTCCAGGTCCAGGCCAATCGCGTGTGGCGGCAAGTGATCGGCGTCGGCATCGTCGAACCGGTCGACGATTTCCGCGCGAGCAATCCGCCCACCAACCCGGCGCTCTTGGCGAGCGTCTCGCGCGAACTCGTCGCCGCCGATTTCGACCTGCGTACGCTCGTGCGGCGCATTGCCAACTCGCACGTCTATCAGGCGGCAAGCACCTTCGACGCCGCCGCACACCCGCACGTCGGCGACGAAACCCACTTCGCCCGCGCCGCAATCCGCCGCCTCGAAGCCGAGCAGATTTTCGACGCGATCCACCAGGCGCTCGACGTGCCGCAAGCCTGGCCCGACGTCCCGCCCGGCACGCGCGCGGGCCAACTTCCGGGCGTGGCGAGCGTCACCAAAAAGCGCCACTCGTCTGCGAATGCGAACGCTCCGACGAGACCACGCTCGCCCAAACCTTCGCTCTCGCCAGCGGCGAAGTCCTCCACGACGCCCTCGCCGACAACCGCGGCCAGCTCGCACGCTGGGCCGCGGGCGATGGCCCTATCCCCGCAATCGTCGACGAACTCTATTGGACCACGCTCGGCCGCGAACCCACGCCCATAGAACAACAAGCCTGCCACGCCGCAATCTTCACCGCCGATGATCGGCTCTCCGCACTCCAAGACATCGCCTGGGCACTCCTGAACGCCAAGGAGTTTGTGTTTCGGCATTGAACCTCTTGTGGCGATGATTGGCGGGGAACGAAGAACAAGTTGGTACATTTTTTTAACGCAGAGGTCGCTAGCTCCTGTTCTTGAATTCTCTGCGTCCTCTGCGCGTCCTCCGCGTCCTCTGCGTTAAAAAACGATCCCGCTCAACTCCACAATCCCGCCGCGATGCGCTAAGGAACTCCGATATGCATTCCCCGCAATCGTCGTCCTGCTCGATCCACGCCGCCGCACAATACTCCCGCCGCGCCGTCCTCCGCATCGGCGGCCTCGGCCTCTGCGGTCTCACCGTCCCAAAACTCCTCGCCGCCGAAGCCGCAGCGCCCGCTAGGCAATCGCTCAAGCCCCGCGCCAAATCCGTCATCTTCCTGTTCCAGTGGGGCGGGCCGTCGCAACTCGACATGTTCGACATGAAGCCCGACGCCCCCGACGGCGTCCGCAGCCCCTTCAAGCCGATCGCCAGCACGCTCGTCGGCGAACCCGTTTGCGAGCATCTCCCCAAGACCGCCCAAATCATGAACAAGGTGACGCTCATCCGCACGCTGACGCATCGCATGACGAACCATAACTCGGCCGGCTACTACGCCCTCACCGGCCACGCCCCCGCCACCGACGACCAGCGACTCCGCGACTCGCCCGAACTGTTCCCCGCCTACGGCAGCGTCGTGGATCGCCTAGCGCCCGCCGCCAGCGAACTTCCTACGTTCGTCGCCTATCCGTACACGATCAGCGATGGCTCCATCACCCCCGGCCAACATGCCAGCTTCCTGGGCAAAACCCACGACCCGCTCTTCTTCACCAACGACCCGAACGAAGACGGCTTCCGCCTCCCCGAGCTAAGCCTTCCCGCCGGCGTTTCGCTCGCCCGCCTCGAACGCCGCCGCGAACTCATGAAAATCGTCGACCGCCAGACGCGCCTCCTCGACCAATCCGCCGCCGCCTCGGGCATGGACGCTTATTACGACCGCGCCCTCGCCATGCTCGGTTCCGAGCGCGTCCGCCGCGCTTTCGATCTTTCGCAAGAGCCAAACCAGATCCGCGAAGCCTACGGCCGCACCACCTACGGCCAAAGCTGTCTGCTCGCCCGCCGCCTCGTCGAGTCCGGCGTCAAGTTCGTCTCCGTCTACTTCGCCCAAAGCATCGGCGGCCAGAGCACGACCAACGGCGGCTGGGATACGCACGGCTTCAACAACACCAAGATGTATCCCATCGTCGCGAAGTATCACCTCCCGATCACCGAGCAGACGCTTCCCACGCTCATCAACGACCTCGACCAGCGCGGCCTGTTGGAAGACACGCTCGTCCTCTGGGTCGGCGAGTTCGGCCGCACGCCCAAGATCAACCAGAACGAAAGCCGCGACCACTGGCCCCAGTGTTACACGGCACTCCTCGCCGGCGGCGGCACGAAACGCGGCTTCGTCTACGGCCAAAGCGACAAAACCGCCAGCCTCCCCGCCCGCGACCCCGTCCGCCCGGAAGACCTCTCCGCCACGCTCTTCCACCTCCTCGGCATCGACCCAACCACCGAAGTCCACGACCGCACAAACCGCCCCCTACCAATCGCCCCCGGCCGGGCGGTGACGGACGTGATGGCCTGACGACGAAGCGAGGCATGAGAGCGTGCGGCTTAGCGCTGGCAGATCCAGTGGCACGATTCGACACGGAACGTGCGAGATTGGATTTCGACCGCATGTTCGCCGAAGCGAGCGTGATTCCAAAATGAAGCCGCTTCGCCCGATCATCCTCCTCGCTGTGCTTGTCGGCGGCTACGTCGCTACCGAGGCGGCACTCTACCGCCGCGTTGCTCCAGGTGACCGAGTCACCGACCTGCACGAATTTCTCGAATGGCAGCCCGCGGCCGACGACTTCGTTGCCGTGGATGCGAATGGCGAACGCCACGTGATCGCCTATGGACCCGCGGGAGGCTTGCTTCCCTCCGGTCCGGCAGCGTATGTATTCGACCCGGCCGGCAACTTCGTCGATTGGTCGCCGGACATCGGCGACGACTCGAAGTTCGACGACAGATGGCAGGCGCAGCGGACGCGCGGAGATCGCGTGTTGTCGCGTTTGGAAGTCGAGAAGATCGCGGCGCAGCGACCGGGAAAATGAACGTCCGCCGGCAGTGCCCGCCTCTGTGGCCGACAACTCTGGCGGCATTGGCGACCAATCTCGATAATGGCAGCCGATGCGGCGCGGTCGTGGGTGACGGCCGGTTGCTCACGTCATCCACGCCACTTCCGTTGCCGCCAATGGACGCTCCGCCCGACCAAATCGACGCCCCGCTCGACGCCGACGCGATCAACCGCCTCTGGCAACACGGCTTGCACGAGGAAAAGCTGTTTCACGATCGCCTCAACTACTTCTCGGCGATTCAGGTCGGGCTGCTGGGCGTGTTCGCCATCCTGTACAACAAGGAAGCGTCCCTCGGCGTGTTCGTGCCGCTCGCCGCCATCGGCCTCGCGTTCGCGCTCTTATGGCTCCGCGTCCAACTCCGCCACTGGCGCTATTGCAAGCACGTCTACGCGCGGATGAAGCAGGCCGTCCGCGAATACGCCGGAACCGTCGCCACGATGGGGACGCCGGGACTCGCCGACGGCCTGTCGATCGCCCGACCGCTCGCCGTCGCCGTGCCCGTGCTGTTCGCGATGGCGTGGGTGGCGCTGTTCGGGTTCGTGCTCCTGCGCGCCGGCGAATGACGCTCGACCGGCCGCGTACCAATCGCGCTGGGCAAATCGCAACCACTCTGGAAGCCGCGACGCCCGCGCGACACCGTCCTTAGTAACGCCGATTCGACTTTCCGACCAACCGGCGAAGGCGATGTCGGCCCCGATGGACGCGCCCCCGGAACCCGCCGCCAGTTTCGGCACGCGGCGTGCAACCCTTGCGACAAACGCCATGAACCGCGACAGGTGCGCAACTCGCGCAAAGTTCTTCGGGTCTCTTATCGAGGGGTAATGCTATGAGATGGGTACGAACGAGTATGGCTTTTCTCGCGGGCCTGGCGTTGGCGACGCCGCTTCCCGCACAAGACGCGCCACAAGACGTCGGAGGCGCAGCAGACCGCGCCGCCGACACGGCCCAAGACGCCGCCGGCAATGCCGCCAACGCCGTACAAGATGTCCCGCCCGACGCCGCGCCCAATGCAGCGGCCGACGCAACGCAGGACGCCCGCGACACCGCTCGTGATGCGGCGGATAACGCCGGCGAACGCCCCGAAGCTCGTGCCGATGCCGACATCCGTGCCGATGCCGACGTCCGGGCCGGGTCTCGCGGCGCCGACGCCCGTGCCGACGCCGACGTGCGCGGCGAAGCCGACGTCCGTCGCGGCGCCGAAGTGCGCGGCGAAGCCGACGTGCGCGGCCGCGCCGATCGCCCCGGCGCCCAAGCAGACATTCGCGGCGACGTTCGCGGCGATGCCCGCGCAGACGTTCGCGGCGACGCCCGAGCCGATGCCGGCGCCGACGTGCGCGGGCGTGCCGACGCCCGCAGCGATTCGCGTCGCGACGGCGGAAACCGCGGCGAACAGTGGCGCTACAAAATGCACAACGGCCACTGGTGGTACTGGCTGCCGGACAACCGCTGGGTCTTCTGGCACAACGGCACGTGGATCGACTTCGATCCGAATACCTACTACGACTACTTTCCGCGCACGTACGCCTCCGGCGGCTACTACTATGACGACGGCTACGACGATGGCTACTACGGCGGATACTACTACGGTCGCCCGTACCGCTATTACTCCGGCTACCGCGGCTATTATCCGGGCTACCGATATGGTCGCGGCTACGGTTACGGTTACGGCGGCCGATACTATGACCGCGGCGGTCGCGTCGGCGCGGGCATCGGCGCCGAAATCGGCGGCGCGGTGGGCGGCGACGTCGGCGCCGGCGTCGGCTCGATTATCGGCGGTGAAATCGGCCGCGGTGACGGCGGCAGCCGCGTCGGCCGTGGAGACGGCGGCCGCGGTGGTCGCGGCGGTGGACGCCGGCGGTAACTTTCTCCGTCGAGAACCGAAACGCATCGCTCGATCCCCGGCCAGAATCGCTTCTGGCCGGGGATTCCTTATGCCGGTTCCGTGGCAGGGCCGATTTGTCGTTTCCAGACCTGGCGCGATTGGGTATCTTTGTCGCTGGGTAAACGCGGCCCGTCGCCCGGCCAGGCCGGATTCATTGGGCGCCGCGCACCCTAACCCCCGTTGTTGCGGTCCGCGCACGCGCTGGCGCTTTCCCGCCGGCATGGATCGTTCGCTGCTGCAATCGAATCCGCCCGAATCGAAGCCCCACAAATGGCCAAAAAGAAACCGCGCCCCGCCGGTTCGTCGCGTGTCGCAACCGCCACGCTGACCCACAAAGACGAGCAAACGCTGTCCCAAATCGTCAACCTTGCCGACGGCGTCGTCGCCGCCGCCCAGAAGCGCCGCGATCCGGCCCTCGACATTCCCACGCGGGCATTGTCCAACGTCAAGTACAACAAGTCTAAACGGTTCATCGAAATGGGCTCGGCCAAGAACCGCCGGCAGTTGTTCAACCTGGCGCAGGCCAAGAGCTACATGCAGACGCTGCTCGTCGCCAGCGGCTCGAAAAAGCTGATCGGCGAAGGCAAGACGACCAGCATCCGTGGTCTCTACTACCTGCTCAAACACACGATCGAAGGCACCAAGGAAGAAACGTTCGACGAACAGGGAGACTGCGACACGATCATCGAAGACGTCGAAGTGACGCTCAACGCGCTCCGCGAAGAGTTGCACGTCTACGCGAGCAACCGCGGCGGCATGGTGGGGCCGATTTCGCTCGTCGACAGCGGCGATGAAATCGATTGCGCCCGTATGGGAAGCGGCGGTTACAGCATCCCCTCCATCGTCGAACCGGAAGTGATCCAGTTCAAGAAATGCACCGCCGATTTCATCCTCCACGTCGAAAAGGACACCGTATGGCGACGCTTCAACGAAGACAAGTTCTGGCGCGAGCACAACTGCATTCTCACCCACGGCGGCGGGCAGCCGCCCCGTGGCGTGCGGCGAATGCTTTACCGCTTGCACAACGAACTCAAGCTGCCGATTTACTGCCTCTTGGACAACGACCCGTGGGGATACTACATCTACAGCGTCCTCAAGCAAGGTTCCATCAATCTGGCCTACGAATCCAAGCGAATGGCGATTCCCGACGCGAAGTTCTTGGGCCTCCGCAGCATCGACTTCGAGCGCTGCCAGCTTTCCCCGAGCGTCCAAATCGCCCTCAACGACCAGGACATCAAACGGGCGAAGCAAATCGCGAACTATCCGTGGTTCGAGGGCAAGAAAGCCTGGCAGAAGGAAATCGACAAAATGATCGAGAACGGATTTAAGCTCGAAGTCGAAGCCCTCATCAGCAAGGACATCAGCTACGTGACGGAAACGTACACGCCACAGCGCCTCGCCGAGAAGGATTGGCTGGACTAGTTCAAAGCGCAGAAGACGTGGAGAAGCCTTCGGCCGTAATCAAAAACATGTTGGTTCGTTTCTCAACGCAGAGGTCGCGGAGGATTCGCAGAGGTCGCCGGGGGGATCCCGAACGTGACTAGCGTTTCTCGCCTTGGCAAATCCTTCTCGCATCTCTCTCTGCGTCCTTTGCGCGCCCTCTGCGCCCTCTGCGTTAAAAAACCAACCAACCCAGACTTGCGCATTCGAGCATGCGACTCCGCACCACTATTACCGCGCGAAGGACAAAACGCAGAATGCGCGATGACGGATTATGTACCTAACCGAATCGGTCCGGTGACAGCAGCGACAAGTCGAATTGCGATTGTTCGCCGCTGACCAGCTCGGCGACGATCTGGCCCGTGATCGCGCCGAGGCTTAACCCCATCATCGCGTGTCCGGTGGCGATGACGAGATTGTCGAACCGCGCGGTCCGTCCGAGATACGGCATCCCGTCCGGCGAGCACGGCCGCAGTCCGCACCACGGCTTCACGCCGACGAAACTTTCCGCGCGAAACGCCGGATAATACGCCCGGGCCGCGTTGATAATGCCCCGCACGCGCCGCTCGTTGATCGTCTCGTCGAGTCCCGCAATCTCCATTGTGCCGCCGAACCGCAGCGCCGTTCCCATCGGCGTCACTGCCACGCGGGCTTCGGTGAGAATCGCACAAATCCTCGGCAACTGCCGCGGCGACGCGAGCGTCAGGCTATACCCCTTGCCGGCCTGCATCGGCAATCGCAAGCGCAAGCCGCGCACGAGTTCGCCCGACCACGCGCCGCCCGCGAGCACAAACTCGTCGCCGGCCACTTCGCCGCCCGTCGTGTTCACCGCCGCGAGTCGCCTGCCCGCCAGTCGCCAGCCGACAACCTCCGTGTTCAAGCGAAACTCGGCGCCCAACGCCGCAGCCCGTTGCTCCAGCTCGGCCATCAGCCGGTTCGGCGACAAGTGACAATCCCGCGGAAAATGCACGCCGCCGACAACGTCCATCTCAACGTCCGGTTCCATCTCGGCGAGTTGCGCGCGATCGAGCACCACAGCGGGAATGCCCAGCTCCCGCGCCCGCTCGGCCGTCGTGATTTCCTCGTCCAGCGCGTGCTGCGTCCGGCAGAGCATCAACAGCCCGCGGCGAACCAGGCCAAAATCATCGCTGTTCTCTTCTGACGCGAGCTCCTCGTAGCACGCACGTCCCGCAAGGTTGAGATCGCGCAGCACCGGAGCGCAACGCGCCACGTGCCGCCGCGTCGCCGACCGCCAGAATCTCAAACCCCACGCGAGCAACTCGCGATCGCACCGCGGCTTGATATAGAACGGCGACTCGGGATTCCACATCCACCTGAGCCCCAGCGCCACCATGCCCGGCGCGGCGAGCGGCGTAAAATGGCTCGGCACGATCATCCCCGCGTTGCCGAATGAGCAACCGTCGCGCACAGCCGGCGAGCGGTCGACGACGGTCACCCGATGCCCGCGCCGCGCCGCGTAATAAGCGGACGCCAGCCCGACAATCCCCGCGCCGACGATGACGACGTGCTTGGTCATGCTGCGTTCGATCGGGTGCTACAGGCCCCACGCCAGCGGATCGCGTTCGTCGACGAGCAGCGTGGCCTCGGCGGTAACGAACGCCCGGCCGGTAATCGTCGGCGCGATCGTCCCGGCCGCGCGATCGAGCCACGCAAACTGCCCCTCGAACGTGCTGCCGACGATGCTCTCTTGCACCCACGGATCGCCTTCCGCCAGCTTGCCGTCGGCCGCCAGGCACGCCAGCTTCGCGCTCGTCCCCGTCCCGCAGGGCGAGCGGTCGTAGGCGCCGCCGGGACAGAGAACGAAGTTACGCGAGTTCGCCCCGCGCAATGTCGGCGGTCCGAACAACTCGACGTGATCCACCTCGGGAAACCCGCCCGCGTTCGCGGCGGCGCGCACGAGCTTGGAGTGTGCAACGAGCGCGTCGACGTTCGCCAAATCGAGCGTTTCCCCGCGGTGCTCGACGAGAAAGAACCAATTCCCGCCCCAGGCCACATCGCCGATGACACGCCCGGCGCCCGGCACGTCGACCGACACATCCTTCGCTTTCCGGTAGCTCGGCACATTCGTGACCGACGCGCGGCCGTCGTCGTGGAGAGTTGTCGCCACGATGCCGACGGGCGTTTCCAAGCGATGCTCGCCCGGCGTAATCCGGCCCAAATGCGCGAGCGTCGCGACGACGCCGATCGTCCCATGCCCGCACATGCCGAGGTAGCCGACGTTGTTGAAGAAAATCACGCCCGCCGCACACGCCGCATCGGTCGGCTCGACGAGCAGCGCCCCCACGAGCACGTCGGACCCCCGCGGTTCGTTGACGATCGCCCGGCGAAACCGGTCGTGTCGATCGCGAAACGCGCAAACCCGCTCGTCCAGCGGACCGCCGCCCAACTCCGGCCCGCCATCGACGACCACCCGCGTCGGTTCGCCGGCCGTATGAGAATCGACAACGCGGATCCGGTGCATGGTCGTTAAGTCAATTCGCGTCGAATTAACCGCAAAGCCGCAAAGTAGCAAAGAACTCGAGTCACTACTGCTAGTTCTTTGCGTCTTTGCGCCATTGCGGTGTGAATGCCGGCGTTCAGCCAACGTGCGGCTTGGTCTTGATCCCGTCACGAATGATCGCCAGCACGCGCTCGCGTTCTTCGCCGTCGATCGGCAGCCGCGGCGCGCGAACCCATTCCTTGCCCAAGCCCGTCTCTTGCATGCACAGCTTGATGTACTGCACGAACTTGACATGGGTATCGAGCTTCAAGAGCGGCGTGAACCAGCGGTAAATCTCCCTTGCCCGGTCCCATTCGCCGCGGCGCGTCAGTTCCCACAGGTATTGATTTTCGCGGGGAAACGCGATCCCGGTGCCCGCGACCCAGCCGTCGATGCCGAGAATCGCCGCCTCCAACAGCAGATCGTCGACGCCGACGAAGATCGAAAACCGATCGCCCACCACGTTGCGCAGTTCGGTGATCCGCCGCGGATCGCCGGCGCTCTCCTTGATCGCCACCAGGTTCATCATCTCGCCGAGTTCCGCAAGCTGGTGCGGCGTAATATCTACGTGGTACGAAATCGGGTTGTTGTAGAGCATCCACGGCAGCTTCGTGGTACCGCCCACCGCGCGAAAAAACGTCATCGCCTCGCGCGGGTCGGCCTTGTAGATCATCGCCGGCATCACCATGAAACCGGCGAGGCCCAGCGACTCGCAATCCTTGATGTACCGGCACGCCGCCCGCGTGCTCGTCTCGGCCACGCCCGAAAGCACCGGCACGCGCCCGCGAGCGGCTCGCACGGCCATCTCGACGACCTGCCGCTTCTCGTCCGCGTCGAGCGATTGGTTCTCGCCCAGCGACCCGCACATCACCAGCCCGGTCACGCCCGACTCGATCAACGCCTCGACGTGCCGCGCCGTCGCCTCCAGATCGAGCGACTGGTCCTCGCGCATCTGCGTCGTAACGGCGGGAAACACGCCTTGCCAGGAATGGGCCACGACCAAGCTCCGAATGTTGCGTGAAGTACGCCAGAGGACGCGCCTCCGACCACGCGAGCGTACCAGAGGCGTCGTCGGCCTTCCAGGCGTAGCCATTTTGCCGCGCCGCCCGCCCATGGCGCAAAAGCAGGACAAACGCTAGAATAACGAGTCGCGAAATCATCGCGCCCGGCAGACACATTGAGTAGGTCAGGCCAAGCGGCGAAAGACGTACCAACCAGAACAGACGAAGTCCGCGCCGGCCTGACGTTCCCCGGCTTGAATCATCCTTAACGTAGAAACATGGGCAAGCAATACATCTACGAAATCCACAACCTCACCAAGAAATACGGCCAACGGGAGGTGCTCAAGGAAATCTGGCTCGCCTTCTATCCCGGCGCCAAGATCGGCGTGCTCGGCCGCAACGGGTCCGGCAAGAGCACGCTACTGCGGATCATGGCCGGGCTGGACAAGGACTTCGACGGCGACGCCCGGCTCACCCCCGGCTTCACCGTCGGCTACCTGCCGCAAGAACCGCAGCTTAACCCCGAAAAAGACGTGCTCGGCAACGTCGAAGAGGCCGTCGCCCCCACGCGGGCGCTGCTCGACCGCTTCAACGACCTGAGCATGAAGCTCGGCGAGCCGATGGAGCCGGAGCAGATGGAGAAGCTGCTCGAACAGCAAGCCCGGCTGCAAGACGAAATCGACCTCAAAAACGCCTGGGAACTCGACCGGCAAATCGAAATCGCGATGGACGCGATGAACCTTCCGCCGGGCGATGCGGACGTGATGAAGCTCTCCGGCGGCGAGCGGCGGCGAGTCGCGCTGTGCCAAATGCTGCTCCGCCAGCCCGACTTGCTCCTGGTCGACGAGCCGACGAACCATCTCGACGCGGAAAGCGTGAACTGGCTCGAACAGCATTTACACCAATACCCCGGCACCGTCGTGGCCGTGACGCACGATCGCTACTTCCTCGACAACGTCGCCGGCTGGATTCTCGAAATCGACCGCGGCCGCGGCATTCCGTGGGAGGGCAACTACTCGTCGTGGCTGGAACAGAAACGAGAGCGGCTCGCCCGCGAGGAACGCGCCTCTGCCGCCCGCCAGCGGACGCTCGATCGCGAGCTCGAATGGGTCCGCATGTCGCCCCGCGCCCGCCAAGCGAAAAACAAAGCCCGCCTCGCCGCTTATGAAAAACTCGCGGCCGAGCAGTTCGAGGAGAAAGTGGACGAGCTCGAAATCCAGATCCCGCCCGGCAAGCCGCTCGGCGAACTCGTCGTCGAGACGAAAGGTCTCTACAAAGGCTACGGCGACAAGTTGCTGATCGAGGATTTGAACTTCCGCCTTCCCGCCGGCGGCATCGTCGGCATCATCGGCGCGAACGGCACCGGCAAGACGACGCTCTTCCGCATGATCCTCGGGCAAGAAGAGCCGGACCGCGGCACGATCCGCATTGGTCCGTCCGTCGAGCTCGGCTACGTCGACCAGTCGCGCGACGCCCTCGATCCGAACAACTCCGTCTGGCAAGAAATCTCCGGCGGGCACGACGTACTCGAAATGGGCGGCCGCAAGATCAACTCCCGGGCCTACTGCGCCCGCTTCAACTTCACCGGAACCGACCAGCAAAAAAAAGTCGGCGACCTCTCCGGCGGCGAACGCAACCGCGTCCACCTCGCCAAGCTACTCCGCTGCGGCTGCAACGTCCTCCTGCTAGACGAGCCGACGAACGATCTCGACGTCGACACGCTCCGTGCGCTCGAAGACGCGGTCGTCAACTTCGCCGGCTGCGCGGTCGTTGTCAGCCACGACCGCTGGTTCTTGGACCGCATCGCCACGCACATCCTCGCGTTCGAGGGCGACAGCCACGTCCACTGGTGCGAGGGCAATTTTCAGGTCTACGAAGAGCAACGCCACGAGCGCCTCGGCACCAGCGCCGACGAGCCCAAGCGCGTCCGGTACAAGAAGCTACAGCACAATTAGCCGGGGGTCGGGATTCGAGATTCGGGATCGGCCGCGTCGGGACGTTTGCCCGTCGTGTATATCGCCGCGGCGGTGGCTAGCAGTATTGCCGGATACCACCAGCCTACGTGGATCTGCATCAGAATGCGGAAGAACGACAGCGAGTCGACGTAGAGATACGACGTATACGCGACGGCTGAGAGCATCGACAGCGAGAACCACAACACGGGCGTAAGCCGCGATTCGCGCACGCAGAGCGCCATTGCCAACGACGCGATCGTCGCCATCAGATTCGATCCCGCGAAAATGCGCAGGTCGGCCACAATCGCTTGAAACCTGGCCGCAAAGAACTGCTCGATGCTCCGCTTCCAGCCAAATGCTTTCGCGGCGATCGGGCCTTGTTCCTCAATCCCGGCGTCGCTAAGCCGCTTGCGAGTCAGCGTCGCAATATATCCCGTCGGATCGCGGCGATAGTCGGCAAGCTCCCGCCGGACGCTGGCGGTCTTATCTTCACCCAACAGCTTGGCGGCCGTCTTCGACTCGATCGCCTGCTCGGCGAGCTTGACCGCCGGCTCCACGTGCTCTTCGGTCTTCCTCGCCACGAACTCGAGCGCCAAGCCCGCAAGATGTTCGCGAGCGACAAACGTGTAGGCAAAGAATACTGCAAAGAACGCAGTCGACAGGGCGCTCAACGCGACGACGATTCTGCGCACGACTCGCCTCCAGGCCGTTTCCAATCCGCGTCACGATGGGCTATCGCGACTCACACGAGTACAGCCTCGAACATGCGGCCCAGTATACCCTGCGCCGGCTCATCGAGCGGATACTCCTCGTGCAACCGGCGAATCTTGCCCGCACATTCGCGCACGACATTCGGTCGCACGCTCTTCATCCGCGCCGTGGTCTGTGCCAGCAATGTCCGGACCGTCGCGTTCTGCGGATGGTCGAGGCACAGTTGCACCAGCCCGCCGAGCATCTCGCGTTCGCCGTGCAGAAACCCTTCGCGACCGTCGTCCATTTCGCAGACCGCCACCGCCAGCGCCTGTTCGAGCCGCAACGCGTAATCGTCGAAGGCCGCGCCGGTCGGCGTCTGATATGCCGCCGCGGCCTCGACCCGACTCGCGCCGGTATGCCGCTCGACCGCGGCGAGCATCTTCTCGGCCAGTTCCGCGAAACCGCGCTCGGTTCGCTCGGCATCGACTCGTCCGCTCGCTTCTTCGAGCATCGTGCCGTCGATCGTGCGAATGAGTCGCAGCGAAACGCGGTAGCCCGACCTATCCGCGTCGAGATGCATCACCACGACATAATCCGCCGGCACGTCGCCGCCGCGGGCTTGCTCCGCCGCATCCTCTGCTCGCCACGCCGCGCCCGAAAGCACGAGTCCGCCGCCGTGTCCCGCCACGTAGGGCTGCAACATCCGCCCAAAGCCATCCGTCCGCATGTGAAACTGCTCGGCCAAAAACAGCGGCAGGCTGCGCGAAAGACGTCCGGGAACGTCGGCCATTTGCTGGTGCGGTTTGTCCCCCTTCACCGCGCTCGCGCTGCCGCCAAGGAACGCGACCGTCACCACGTCCGCAGCCTTAACGGGAAACAACGCCGCGGCCGGCGAAGACGGCGGCAGCCACACGGGCGCAGACATCGCCAGCATCGCGATTTGCGGCGCAACTTGCGGACCCGAATTCGCCGCCGCCACGCGGGCTTTGGCAATCTCCGTGTCCCAATACGACAGCGTCTCCTGAAAATCCGGCCGTTCGAGCGCATAGAGCTTTTCCAGCAACGCCTGCGCGTGATCCACCCGGCCAAGATCGACGTTCGCCTTGAGCAGATTATTGCCGACCTGCAAGCCGTGTACGTCCGCATCGAAATGCGGTGCGGTCAGCTTGACGAGCTCGACCAGATGACCGTGGTTCCCTAAGTCGCCGCTAAGCTGCATCAACATGTCCACCGGCGCGGGCCGCGGGCAAATCGCCAGCGCCTCATCGTAGAGCCGCAGCGCCGCGCCCAAATCGCGCCGCTCGAGCGCCGACCGCGCCTGCCAAGCCCGCGCGCGCCAACTTCCCGGCAACTCCGCGACGCGTGCGATCGCGTCCGCCGCCGCCTTGTCGCCGCCTCGTTCCTGCGCTTCCGAAACGTACCAGCCAAAGGCATTCTCCTGGTTCGGATCGAGCGTCAGGCCGCGCCACAACGTTTCCTCGGCACGCGGCTCATCTCCCCGCGCGGCGTAAACCTTGGCCAGGTTCGTCAGCACGTAGGCTTCGTCGCCGTGCTCGTGGCGATATGCCTCGAAAACGCGCTCGGCATCGTCGAGGCGATTCAATTGAAGGTACACGACGCCCAGCAACGTCGCCCCGCGCGCCGCGTTGGGATCGGTGCGGCGCAAGTGCTCGGCATACGGCACGATATCGGCGGCGAATCCATCGTCGAGCGCCCCGGCGAGCATCGAATAGAGTTGCTCCGGGTCGTCTTTCACCCGTTCGAGATTGCCCAGGAGCACGTTGTCGCGCCACTGCTCCTTGGTAAGCGCCAGCTCGCGTCCGTAGGAGTCGTAGACGCGAATCCAGCCGTCGCCCTCCGCTCCCTGCGCCGCGACAGCTTGCTCCGACCGCGATTTCTTGCCGAACAGTTTCGATAGCAGTCCCATGATCCGCCCGTGTGGCTCGAATGGCGTGCGGACGACCCCAGCGACGGCGGCGCGCGCTCCGCACCATGCACGCACCGGCCATGCAAAAGTACGTCGACGATCCGTCGGCGCCCCGAGACGAAACAACGCCCGCCGCCGCTAAGCGCATTACGATCGCGCCAACCGCTTCGCGCCACGCGCACAGACGCTAATCTCCGCCTGCGCGGGTCTCGCTTCGGCGGCCCTTGGCCAAATTGTAATCGACGATCGTCGTCAGAAACGACAGCGCCACCGCCGCCGCTCCGCAGGCCAGAAACCCAACGCCCACGCCCATCAACGCCGAACGATCGTCCGCGCGGTTGCGCTCATTGGAAAGAAGGATATGCACGTTCGGGTTCGACGAGTTCGCAACGATTTCGGCGGCCCGCTCCCAACTCGGCTGGGTGATTCCATAGGTCAACAGCCCGCCACCGATGCCGGCGATGATCGACACGAGCGCGATGCCGATGTAGCGCATGATTGGGTCCGCCACGGTCGAGGTTAAGAACCTATGCCAGAACCCGAAGTTGTGGCCTGTCTCCCATTGAGCCACGCGCTTCTGGGATAGGTTCTAAGGGCGATACAGCTTCGCCCGGTTGCACTCAGTTTGCGCGACCGCCGCTGCCGGGGCAACGGTCGCCGGAGCCCGGAAACCATCGCGCCGAGTCCGCCTTGCCATGCATTCGCACGCGGGCGACAATTCTTGCCGTACGCCGGACGACGCGGCCGATTTTCTCGCCATTCCAGTCGAACCGTCGATGACCGCCTCCGCCGACACCGACCGCCGAACCGTCTTCCGCCCCGAACAGGCCCATCCGACGGCCTACATCGCTCCCGGCGCGGTCGTCGTCGGCGACGTAACGCTCGGCGAAGACTCCAGCGTCTGGTTCAACGCGGTGATTCGCGGCGACACCGAGGCCATCCGCATCGGCAACCGCACGAACGTCCAGGACGGCGCCATCCTCCACGCCGACGAGGGCTTGCCGTGCGTCCTCGGCGACGACGTCACCGTCGGCCACGCCGCCGTCGTCCACGGCGCCATCGTCGGCGACCGCGTCATCGTCGGCATCAAGAGCGTCGTGCTCAACGGCGTGAAGATCGGCGAAGATTCTGTCATCGCGGCCGGAGCGGTCGTTCCCGAAGGCATGGAAATCCCGCCCGGTTCGCTGGTGATGGGCGTTCCCGCCAAGATCCGCGGCCAGGTGTCCGAGGAGCATCGCGAACGAATCCGCTTCGCCGCGGCGCACTACGTCGAGAATGCCAAACGCTTTCGCACGTAGCTCGGCGAAGCAAGGCCGCAACCGTTAGTGCCGGTCCGACGGGACGCTTTCGCTCGACGGCTCCTGACGCGCGGACGCCGGTCGATCCAGGTTCGGCTCCGGGTTTGCGTTCGCGCCGCCGGCTTCCGCCCGCCACTTCGCCGCCAGCGACGCCGCCACGGCAATCGCCAACAGCACGAGAATCACGAGCAGCGACGCCCAGATGGGAACCAAGTGTTCGTGCATCCCGTAGAAGCGGTGCGCGACCCAATCGGCGATCATCTTCCCGCCGACGAAGCCCAGGATTCCCGCCAGCCCGTACTTGAGATAGCGGAACAAGTCCATCGCCCCCGCCAGCAAGAAGTATAGCGCCCGCAAGCCGAGAATCGCGAACACGTTCGAGGTAAACACGATGAACGTGTCCTTGGTCAGGCCGAGAATCGCCGGCACGCTGTCGACGGCGAACATCACATCGGTGCTCTCGACGACCAGCAGCACGAGAAACAGCGGCGTGACGCATCGCCGGCCGCTCTCGACGGCGAAGAACCGGTTGCCGTGCGATTCCTTGGCGACCGGAAACAGCCTCCGCGCCCCGCGCATCAGGAGGTTGTTTTCGGGATGAACTTCCTCGTCGTGGCTGAAGGCCAGCTTGTAGGCCGTCCAGATCAAGATCAGCCCGAACACGAGCATCGCGTCGATGAACTTCTCCAATAGCGCCGCGCCGACCAGGACGAACGTCAGCCGCATCAGCACCGCGCCCAAAATGCCCCAGAACAGCACGCGATACTGATACTTCAGCGGCACGCGGAAGAACGTGAAAATCACCGCGAACACGAACACGTTGTCCATCGACAACGACCACTCGACGACGTAGCCCACGAGAAACTCGAGCGCAATGCGATTCGCCTCGGTCGGATCGTCGAACGTCTGCCGGGCCCAAAACCAGATCAGCCCGTTGAACGCAAACGCCAGCGAGCACCAGAACAGCGTCCACATGGCCGATTCGCGGAGCGTGGGCTCGTGCGAGTGCCGGTGGAAAACCGTCAGGTCCAACGTCAGCATCACGACCACGAACGCGCCGAACGCCACCCAATGCCAAATCGTGGCCGGGAGCAAGGGAATCTCGCGGGACGCTTCGGCCAGCAACGAAAAGACTGCCAAGAGGCCGTTCCTTTGAGCGGTGAGAAGTCGACGGCGCGGTCGACGGGAAAACGCGAGTGCAGCGAAAAACCGCCGCGCGGGGAAGCGTATCTTAGAAGCTATCGCAAACTCCGGCAACCGCCGCGAAACCCCGTGGAACCGGCAAGCGACCGCCGGTCAATCGCCGAGCGGCACGAGTCCGTCGAACTTCGGCAACTCGACCAGCGCCTTGAACGGATTGCCCGGCTTGTGATCGGCCACGATCCGGCCCGAAGCGCGGTGATAGAGCCACCCGCCCCCTTGATACGCCGCCGGCGGGTACGTCGCGATCTGGGCCACCTTGTTGCTCTGCGTCCGAAAGTTCACGGGCATCTCCCCGTCGATCACGTACGGCCCGAAGCGAAACTCCGGCCCGTCGCCGATACTCCCGGCCGCGTCGGTCGCCGCGAGCAATTGCGGCAGCGTATTATCCACGACCTCGGGCACGCGGCCGAAGTGGTCGTTCTTGTACACCGAAATCAACTGGTTCAGCGTCGCCTCGTTGTACCGGAGCGTCGTCAATTCGGCGTGCCGCGAGTTGTACTGCATCTGCACGATAACCACCGCCGAGACGATCGCCACGATCAGCACGACGATCAGCACTTCGACCAGCGTAAAGCCGCGGCGCGCGGCGAACGCCCGCATCGCGGCGATCGCCCGCGTTCCGTTCGGCAAGAGGGATGCCTCTCCTTCGTCCACAGCGTCGTTCCTCCGTCCGTCGATCGCTACAGCCCCGCGTCGGCCTTATACCGCGCCTTATCCCGTCCCGGCTTGCTCCAATCGGTCTCGCCGTTCGTCGGGTCGAGCAGGAACCGCGTGTAATCGACGAGGCTCTTCTTGAGCTCGGCGTTGGTCTTGCCGCCCTCGGCCTTCCAGGCCGGATCGTTCTCGATCTTCACGCCCGCGGCGAGGTGAAATCGCACGTGGTGCATCAAGTCGAGCATCGCCCGCTTGGCGGCCGGTTCGGCGGCGACGCGCTTCGCGGCGGCCAGGAACTGCGGATTCCAAACGTTGTAGTACGCGAGGTTGACGTCGTACAACTCGGCCTTGGCGGCGATCGAACGATCGGCGAGGTTCGCCACCGCCGCGTCGATCGCTCGCTGCGACAAGACCGTCTCGTCCGCCGTAAACTTCCGCTTCGCGCGGTCGCCTCCGGGCACGTCGAGCACCGCCTTGGCGACGCCGACGCCCAGCGCGAACGCCTCGTTCCCCTTGAGCCGCTTCACCGCCGCGTCCAGCGTTTCCTCGGCCTTTTGCGGAGCGCCTTCCCACACGTGACTTTCCGCGAACACCAAAGCCGCCTCCGCGCGATGCCGGTCGTGAATCCGTGCATCGCCCGTGTCGTCGAGCAGCACCTCTGCGATCGACCGCGCTTGGGCGAGCAACGCCTGAGCCGGCGGCGTCGGCCGGCGGAGGTCGTCCGGGTCGATCAGCTTGCCGGCCAATTGCAGTGCGTGTTCCGCCCGCGTCAGCTCGTAAATCGGCCAACTCGGATTCGCGTCCTTCGCCAGCGCCGCCGCCCGATCGAAACTTTCCGTCGCTTTCGCGCTTTCCGCGATGAGCGAATGTTGATAAATCGTGCCGATCCAGCGATGGGCCTCGGCCTGTTGCAGCGGCCACATCCCCGCCACCTCGATCGACTCGTTCAAGTCGGCGAGCGCTTCGGTCAGCCGCCGCCGGGCTTCCGCGTCGTCCTTCGAGGCATAGATCGCCTGGCGATAGCGGCAGCGGCCCCGGCCCAACAGCGCCGACGATTGTCCCTTGGGATCGTCGTCGTCGCGCGACGCCTCAAGCGCCGCCGTGAAGCGTTCGAGCGCCGATTCGTAGCTCGCGTACTTCTTGAGGAACATGCCCTCGTCTTCTTCCGTGTTGCCCCAGAGTAACAGGGCCCACTCGGGATGGACGCGGTTCTCGTCGCCTTCGACGATCGCCTTGGCCACGTCCTTCGCGCGGCCGAGATACGACTCCTTGTCTTTCGTCGTCTTGGCATAGTTGGCCAGGTGCAGATAACCGCCGCCTTCGACGACGCGAAGCGCGTGATAGATTTGCCCGCTCACCCCCGTGGCATTTGCCCCAGCCGCGTTGACCTTCGCCAGCTCGGCGACGGCCTGCAAGAGCTTCTCGCGCTTGGCGTCGTAATCGGGAATCCAATTCGACTCTTGATAGAGCGCGAGTGCGTCGAGTCCGCGAGCAACGTTCCGCGCGTCGTCGCTTGCGGAATGCTCTTCGGCAAGCTTCGCGTTCTCGCGGAGCACGGCGGCTTTCTTATCCGGAGTCGGCTGGAGCAGATCTTGATAGGCCATCCCGCGCCCGACGTAATAATCCGCCACGGTCGGATCGAACGCGATCGCCTTGTCGAACGAATCGTAAGCGACCTGATCCGGCCCGCCCTTCTCCTGCGCAAAGCGTTCTTCGATCGAACCGATCGACCGGATGAAGCGACCCCGCGCCGCCGCAAGCCGCGCCGCCTCGAGCTTCGCGGCGTCGGAAAGTTTGTCGGCCGCGGCGAGTGCCTGCTCGTACCCCGGGCCGATCGCGCGGTCGAACAGCGTCGTCGACCGAACGTCGTAATACTTCGCCTCGCACAGCGCCAGCAGCTTGCCCGCCGTTTGCACGAAACGGTCGCGATCCGCGGGCTGAGCGTCCTTCGCTAGTCGCGCGCCGCGCAAACGAAGATTGACCACGTAAACTTGCGTCGACACGCCGTCTTTCCCGGCCGCATCGACCAGCGCATCGGTCAGCCTCAGACCCTCGTCGGCCGTCGCCGGGTTATAGGCCGCCACGAGCGCCGCATTTTCATTGAGGGCCCGCAAGGTATCCAGATCGGCCGGGCGCTTGGGGTCGAAGTTCGCCTTGCTCGCCAAATGCAGCGCGAGCGCCAACTGCGGATACACCGCAGCGGCCGCCGCCGCCGTGAATCGATCGCCTTTCGCCGGATCGGCGCCCAAGGCGGGATCGTGGTTCGGTCCCGTCTTGCTCTGCTGCGCCGCGCGGACGAGCAGTTCGACGCCCGCTCGCCGCCGCGGCGGCGCGGTCTGCCACGGCTCTTCCGCCGCCGGCGATTTGTCGACCGCCGGCGTCTGGCCCTTCCATGCGGCCACCAGCGCCGCTGCGGCGTCAGCCTGTTTGCCGTCCGCGTCGAGCGCCCGGGCGAGGACGTACCTCACGTACCGGTCGTCGGCCGAAGCCTTGTCGTTCGCACTGGGCGCGAGCCGCCGCGCCGCATCGGCCGCCTTGAAACCGCTCTCGCCCAATTCGATCGCGACCTCTGCCTTGATCGCCGAAGTCAACCGGTCGGTAATGCCGAGCGACTCGGCAGCCTTCGCTTTCTCGCCGAGTTGAGTCCACTGCTGCCGCAGCGCCGCAGCCGTCTTTCCCGTCCCGGCAGTATCGCGCAAGCGGCGCAGATCGCCGCGATACTCGGCCGAAAGCGAGTCGAGAATGTCTTGGATCGTCTTTTCGTCGGGCGAGCCGACCTTCACCCGCGATTTCGCCCGCGCGACGATCGGCAGGGCCTGGTCGAGCAGGTCCGGCGACTTGCGCGCCGCGTCGGCGGCGCTGACTTTTTCGAGCGCCCGGTCGCGAACGAGATTGCACAGCTTGATGACGCTCGCCTCGGCGATGGAGTTCTGCGCGCACAATTGGTGCGCATCCGCGACGGCCTTGGCCACGTCGGCCGGCTTGCTGTCCGCGCGGCCCAGGGCCGCAATCACGGCAAGCGTATCGCCGCGGCGTTGTTCCGCCCCGCCGATCAGGTTTCTGAGCGACTCGTCGGCGCGAATCTTCGCGAGCGCCGCCGCCGCTTCGGCGTACTTGCCTTCGTCGGCGAGCTTCTCGGCGTCGCCGAGTTGCTTGCGAAGCTGCTCTGCTTTCGCCCCGCCCACCACGCGATCGAGCGCCTTGATGAGCGTATCGAGTTCCTTCTTCTCCCATTCGCCCAATTCCGCCGCGCTCGTCGCGAGCAACTGGCGCGCGTCCGACAAGCGGTCCACCGCCGCCGCTTGCCGCGCATCGGCCAATAGCTCCAAGAACTTGCCGATCGCCAACTCCTCGCGCGTCGAAAGCTGATTTCCCAGCGCCGCGAGGTCCGCCTTCACGTCGTCCCACTGTCGCAGCCGGCCCGACGCCCGAGCGTGCGCCACAAGCGCCCGCCGACGCCGCGAGCGCTCCGCGTCCTGCGGTAAGATCGAAAGGGTTCTCGCGTCGTCGATCGTTTGGACGACTTGCGACATCGTCGCGACGGTCTCTTCCGGCTTCTCGAAGAGCTTGGCAAGCCCCGCCTTGATCGCCTCGTCGAGCGCGTCGCCCCGCAGCGAAATCGCGTCCACATACGGCCCGCGCCGCTGCAACAGGGCGCTAAACTCACGGGCGGCACGGATCCAATCGCCGCTCTTCTTGCGTTCTTCCGCAAACGTATACCAGCGCTCGACGATTTCGTCTTGCCAGTGTTTGATCTGCAGCGGAGAAGCAAGCTTCGCGTCGGCCTTGGCCAGCGCATCGAGCGCTTCGACGTATTTTCGCTCGGCGTCGAGCGGGGCGATGGTTTTCGTGAACCACGCCAGGCGGACTTTCTCGCGCAGATCGTCCAGTTCGCTTTCCGATATCTCCGCGTCGCTCTGGTTGATGTCGTCCATCGCTTCGAGGAACGCGCCGTCGGCGATCCGCGAGCCGACCGTGTTGTCGAGCCGGCTCGACGCCGAGAAGAAGCTCGTCCACACCGCCCAGGCCACGAGTGCCGCCAGCGGGACCGCAATCGCGATCGTCTTCAGGGCGCTCGACCGCTTCGCAGGTACGTATTTCGGCGTCGAAGGTTCGCTCGCCGACCGCGGCATCGCCTTGCCCGCTGCGGCCCGCTCGGCGCCCAGGCGGCGTTCGTTGTCGGGATCGGTGTCCGGCTGCAGCAGTGTTTCGGCCATCCGCGGCGCGGCCAGCGTCCCTTGCGCCGCCGCCTTCGCCACCGCGACGCCGTGACCCAGGTCGCTGTCCGGCGCGATCACCGTCCGATTGTCGGGCAGTAGCGTCTTGTCGGAACGCGGCGGGCCGCCGCCGAGCTTCGTCATTTCCGCGTCGGCGCTGGGCCGGTCGAGTCCCGACTTCGCCCGGTCTTCCGCCCACGCCTTGCGCAGCTCGGCGACCATCTCGGCGCACGTGTCAAAGCGTTCCTTCGGGTCGGTCGCCGTCGCACGCTCGATCGCCCGGCGTTCGCGGTCTTCGAGGTCCGACAGATCGAGCCGCGAGGCGCCCGCGGTCGTGCGCCGCGTGCCGCCGTGCGAGCTCGTCAGACCCGACGAAGGCTTACCCGTCCGCATCTGCAAATACGCGACGGCAAGCTGGTATTGGTCCGACCACCGCGTGAGCTTCTCCTGCACGAACTCCGGCGCGTTGTAGGCGTTGTCCGGCATCAAGCGTCCGGCGGGGAATGGCTGTTCGTCCCCTTCGAGCAATTGGGCCGACGAAAAATTGCCCAAGAGCACCTTGCCGCCGTCGAACTGGAAATTCGCCGGCCGCAGGTTGAGGTGTACGATCCGCAGCTTGCGGCCACCCGTCTCGTGCGTCGGCGCGTTGAGAAAATCGACCGCTTCGGCCAACTGCTCCATCTCGTCGAGCAACTGCCCCGCCGACAGCCCGCCGCTCGTCATCCGGTCGTTCATGTTGCCGCTGCACAACTTGCTGGCGAGCAGCAAGTGCGCGAATCCCGGTGGATTGGGAACCTCGAACAATCGCGCCGGCGCCACCTTCCCCGTCTCGCTCAGCCGGGCGTATTCGTAGACCTCGGCCAGCCGCGGATGTCGCTTGCTCGCCTCGCGCGTAACGGCGAGCGCCGCCGAGTTCGCCAGCGCCGGCGATTCGGCCACTTCCCGCACGACCAACGTCACGTGGTGCCGCTCGGGACTGATCGCTTCCCAAATCTCCTCGCCGGCACGGCGATAGATTTGCCGCTGCGGCTGATAATCGCCGATCGGCCGGTGCGTTTCGGTCGTCGCGCCCGCCACGGTCGTCGTCGGCGTCACCGCGGCCCGAAGCGCCTGCACCATGTCGACGCATCGCGGATAGCGGTCCTCGGGATTGAGCTGTGTGGCCTTCTCGATAACCTTGCGTTCCGGTTCGTCGAGCCACGTCAGGTCGAGCTTGCCGAGCCGCTTCGCTTCGTCGAGCACGGCGTAGCTCTCGGTATCCGAAAGCGGCAGCCGACCGGTGCGCAACTCGACGTAAGCGATCGCCAGACCGTATTGATCGGTCGCGCGGCTCGGGCGTTTGCTCGAATAGATTTCCGGCGCCATGTACGCCAGCGAGCCGGCCCCGCCCATCGACGTGCGGACACTGCTCACGGCCGACGCGAGGCCAAAGTCGCACACCTGCGCCGAGCCGCCGACGATCAGAATGTTCTGCGGCTTGATGTCGCGGTGCTGAATGTCGTGGCGGACGTTCAAATAGTCGATCGCCCGCGCGGCCGCGTCGAAATACTCGACCAACTCCTCGAACGGGATGCCGCCCTTGGCTTCCGGCGCGATCCCCTTGCGGCATTCGTCGAGCCGGTCGAGCAGGCTCATCTCGCCCAGGTCCATGGCGACGATCAGTTCGCTCGGATGCGTCGCGCCATCGTGCGGTTCGTCCGTGAGCGATTCCGGATCGAGCAGATTGCCGTCGGCGTCGCGAAGCCAAAACCCAGAAATCGAAACCAGGTTCGGATGCCGCAGATTGCGGATCAGCTTGAGGGCCCGGAACTCCTTGCGGCCGGCTTTGTCGTCGACCTTGTCGATGATCTTGACCGCCAGCACGACGCCGCCCGGTCCCTGCGCCCGCCACACCTCGCCGAAGCCGCCGCGGCCGAGCATCTCGATCAGCTTGTACCCGGGCACCGCTTCAACGCCGGGGCGGTAATGCATCGTGGCCATGAGTGTGCACGCCCTGCGGAATCTACGGGCGACTCTCGTCAAACGGAGGGGGAGCGCAAGCGCGACAATGCCGCTCACTATATCTACGTCGCAATCGGCCAAACCGGGACGGAGGAGACACTCCACGATAGCGGTTGCCGGTTTTGCGGGCAACCGAGGTGAAGCGGATTGTGCGGCGGTTGTGGCTGGCACAGGTGGCTCGTCCACCCGTCGCGATGCTACTTCGCAAGTTGCTCCCGCAGCCAAGCCGGCCGGTTCGTCGTAATCCCGACCACGCCGGCCGCGACCATCGCCTTCGCCACGTCGACCTTGTCGACCGTCCAGACGTAGACCGGCAACCCTTCGCCTTTCATCCGCGCGATGAACTCGGCCGTCACAATCGGCTGGACCGAAAGGTCGAGCCCGTCGCTCTGGACGCTCTTCGCCTTGGCCAAGAGTCCGTCGGCCGTCCAGACCGGCTCCTTGTCGGGCTTCGGATCGCAGAGCCAGTAGGCTGCGAGCTTCGGCAGCGCCTTCTTCGTGTCCGCAATCACCGCCGCATGGAAGCTGATCACCGCCGTCTGCTCGGGCTTGAGCCTGGCCCCGTCGATCACGCGCTTGAGTTCCGGCACGATCTCCGGCCCGCACTTCACTTCGATGAATGCCCGCTTGCCCGCGGGAATCGCGGCCAGTGCCTCGGCGAGCGTCGCGATCCGCTCGCCGGCGTAACGAACATCCTTCCACGATCCGACATCGAGCTTGCGCAGCTCGGCGAGCGTTTGATCGACCACCTTGCGGTCCACGCCCGCCGTCCGCTTGGTCGAATCGTCGTGCATGAGCACGATCTGCCCGTCCTTGGAGAGCCAGACGTCGAACTCGGTCGCATCGGCCTTCTGCTCCCACGCCAGCCGGATCGCCGCGAGCGTATTCTCCGGCGCGTCGTACGATGCCCCGCGATGCGCAATGATCTCCGGCGTCGCCGCTTGCGATTTCGCAGCAACGAGCAGCACAATCGCGAGCAGCAGCGAAAACCCGCGGCGGCAGTTCAACATGATTCACAGGCCCTTGTTTAGCCGCAGAAAGAAAACGTGGTCCATGGGAAACACAGAGTCACGCCAGACACCAAGAAGATCATCCGATGCAGGCGGGCGAGTTACGACCCCGCACTCGCATTTTTCATTCTTCATTTTGCCTTCTGCATTTCCTCCGTGCCTCCGTGCCTCGGTGTTCCCGTGTTTCCACCCGCACGTCGCGCCCAATCTACCTCCGAACGTCAACCCGCGCCCAGAACGGATGTTGCCGATCGCCCCGCGTGCGGGCGTCTTCGAGGATCACCGCCGAATCCGGCGCCGGCTGGTCGCCGAACACGGTTCTTCCTTTGACGACCACTTTGATCCGCTGATTGAAGTCGACCATCTCCGGCGCCAGCCAAACCGTCACCCGATCCGCGCCCGACATCACGTTGATCGTCTGGTTCCCCTCGCGCGACTTGCGCAGCGACGCGGTGGTGGTCACGGCCCGGGCGTTCTGTGGCGGCGGCCAAACGTGAACCTTTGCGGTCGCGGGCAGGTCTTCCAGCTCGACCCACCAGAAAAAATTGTCCCACGCCCGCATGGAACTGGTCGTGAACTCCGTCGGAAAAAAGTTCCGCTCGCGAATCGCCATCCAGTTGAACAGGTGTTGGATCTCGTCGTAAAAATGCTCGTGGCCGCGACCGAGATACTCGACCACGGTCACGTTGTAGCCCGGTTTGGTCATATACCGGTCGAGGTCGCGGGCGTTCTTGGCCATCCGGTCGCCGTCGAGCTCGCCGCCGACGAAGTACAGCGGCACGTGCTTCGCGTTCGCCCAATAGTGGGCAATGTATTTGTCGCCGGTCGCCGTAATCGGAATCGCGCCGGCCCAAATGTCGGGATGCGAAATGCCGATGTCCCACGCCGCGTCGCCGCCGATCGAATGTCCCGTCAGAAATACGCGGTCCGTATCGACCGAGAACCGCCGACATGCGTCCCGCAGCACCGACAGCACGGCCGCATGCTCGCGGGCGTCGTACTGATACGCCACCTGGCCTTTCTTGGTCCAGTCGGGCGCGATCGTGATGTAGCCGTGCCGCGAAGCCTGGCCCAAGCGAATGCCCGAGGCGTTCGGCTCGCCGGCCCACCAGTTGATCTGCTGCGTCGGCGTGGTGCCGCCCCCGTTGAGCGTGACGATCGTCGGATATCGGCGATACGGATCGTATTCCGGCGGAAGCTGCACGAGATAGTTCACGAGCGCCTCGCCGGGCAACCCGGCGACCGACAGCGCGTATGCCCCGTGGTCCGGCTCTTCCTGTGGTGGCGTTTCGACCGGCGGCTTCATGCGGGCGAGAATCTTGGCGATGTACCGCGGCGTGCCGCCTTCCTCCGATGCGAGCTGATTGAGAATCGCCGCCCGCTTGAGTTCGACCGGTTCGGCAAGATATTCGCGCACCAGCTTCCGCGCCGCGTGTATGGAAAGCGACAAGGAAAGATTTTCCGTCGCGTCGTTGCCGCCCAACAGCCATCCGCTAATCGCCAGCGACACTTTCTGCGCAGCGTTGAGCGTCTCGCTGTCGTGAAACTGCCGAAACGCCGCCATCCGGTCGATCGTCGCCAGATTTAACTCGCCGATAATCTCGGCGACGCACGGTTCCGCCTGCCGCCGCAGCACCGAATCGTCGATCTTCGCCACCATCTCGGCGAGCAGCTTCTTGGTGTCGTCGATCTGTGCGATTTGGGCCTGATACTCGTCCTGTCGAGCCTTCACCTCTTGCAATACCGAGCCGGCGACGTCCTGCGTCGGAAACTTCGAGAGCAGCATCTGAGCGAGTTGGTGCTGACCCGCTTTGCGGCGAAGCTCGATTTCCGCGAGCGCCCGCCGTGCGCCGAGTTGCCGGATCGCCGCGACTTCTTGCTTGAGCTTCTCTTCCTTCGGGAAGTCGGCGAGGATCGCTTCAAGCTCGGCCTGGGCGTCGCTGTACCGCTCGGCATTGAGATACAGGCCGACGACCTTGAGCCGCTCGTCAACGTTCGTGCGGCTGACGTGATTGGCAAAGATTTTGCTAAGCGTTTCGCGCGGAATCGAACTCGTCGCGATCCGCATGTCCCATACGATGTTCGGCCCGCCGGTGCGCGTCAGCGACTCCACCCGCGTCCAGACGGGGTGGATCGTCGTAACGCCCATGATCATATCGAGCTTTCCGCCCGGCGCGTCGGCCTTCATCGAGATGATGAACCGCCCGAACTGGTCGATCGGGTCCTTCCGCAAGATCGGCCCGACCGAGCCGATGCGATGCCCGCCCTCCGCGACCGGCTGCTTGATGTTGATCGTCGGAAAGTTGTCGGCGCTGCCGGCGCGCACTTCGCGAATGAGCATCTTAGGAAACGACACCCGACGAAGGTTGTCGTCCACAAACACGATCGGCCGAATCGCGTCGTCCGGCGGCGGGCTTTTCGTGCTCTCCGCCAGGCTCGTGAGCGCCCCGACGCGGCCCACGACCTCCCGACCGTCTTTGAGCACGACGGTATCGTCGGCCACACCGGTCGACGCGCAGAACATCACCGCGGCCATACCCAGCGCGACGCGCCTCCAAAGACGCGCGATTCGGTGTCGGCGCATCGACTTCCTCCTTCTCGGTTCCGCGAGCACGTCCCCACGTCCGATCGGCGAGCGGCGCCCCTGCTGCCACGGGCCGATGTTCGGGACCATCCGTTTATTGTGACCGGCCCGATGGGGGCGTCAACATTTTTAGCGGCCGCGGCGAGACGCAAAGCGTTCCGGTTATGCGGGTTACAACATCCGCGAGCGACGCCTAAACGCGAGCGGACTTCACCAACGCCGTTGATTCGCTTGCCGGGCAGCAAATCATTCCCGACTGCGTTGGCAACTTTTGCCAACCAGAATACAATTCGGGTGATGTGCCTTTCGATTCGACCATCGTCGAAGTCCCACCACGACCGAAAACGCTCGGGGCCTTTCATGCCAACGCGAAACGTCAATCTAACCGACCACTTCGACGCCTTCATCAACGCCGAAGTCGCCTCCGGTCAGTACGCCAACGCCAGCGAAGTCGTCCGCGCCGGCCTGAGATTGCTGGAGCACCAGAAACAAGAGGACGAACGGAAGTTGTCCAAGTTGCGGGAACTTGCCGAAGTCGGCTTCGCGCAATTGGATCGTGGCGAAGGAGTTTCGCTCAACGGCCGCGAGGAAATCGCGGCATTCTTGGCAGAGATCATGCGTGAGGTGGCAGAACGACATCATGCCGATGACCCCGTTCGCAGCGGGTCATAACCGATGCGGCATGTAACGCTTTCGCGCGGCACGCGACGACATCGCCGGAATCTTGCGGTGGTCGCTGGAAAACTTCGGCGACGCAGCCGCACGCCGTTACAACTCACTCCTGATGCAGGCGATCGACGACATCGCCCAGGATCCAACAAGCCTCGGCGTCGTCTCGCGGCCAGAAATTGCGGCAAATGCTCGCGTATTTCACCTGTGGCACGCCCGCAAGCGCGCGGGCGCCGGGGCGGAATGCGTGAAAAAACCGCGCCATTTCCTATTGTTTCGGATCGCCGCCGACAACTATCTGGAGATCGGCCGAGTTTTGCACGACGGCGCGGACCTCGCGCGTCACCTTGCGCCGGGATTCGAGGGGGAAGCGGATTGATCGCGTTAGCGGCTACGCGACAAAGGATTGCGGCCATAGGCCGAGGCAAACAACGGCGGTTGAAACCGCCTTTCGCCGGTACATTTCGCCCCGCCGCACGCTAATCAAGCAGAACGTCTCCTCCTGCGATAGAAACTTGCGATCCCGAGCGCATCTCGTTTACCATAGAGGGGTAAGGGAATAATCACCTCTGGCGCGGCCGATTCGATTGCGCCGCGGTTCTCTGGCAGTCCGACTTCTTTTCCATACGAGCACAACGTGGTCGACTTCAACCCCTATCGAGACTGGCTCGGCGTCGAGACCGCCAGCGGCCAGCCAAACTACTATGAGCTCCTGGGCCTGCCCCCCTTCGAATCCGACGCCGACCGAATCCTCCACGCCGCCGACCAACGCCTTAACCGCGTCCGCAGAATCCGCCCAGGGCAGCACATCGACCAGTGGCAGCGGGTACTCGACGAACTCACCGAAATCCGTCGCCTGATGACGGATCTGGACAAGAAACGGCACTACGACGATCAACTCCGTCGCCAGCAGGGCCTCGGCGGCGGCCTCTCCGCGGCAATCGTCCCCGCGAACCCGACGCAACAGGATTCCGACGTCCAAGTCTCGCCGGTGAAAAACCTCCTTCCGCCCACGGCCGAGGAACTTGCCCGCGAAGCCGCGGAAAACGCCGCCCGAGTCGCGTCGATTGCGGCGATGCCCTCCACGCCGACACTGAGTGCCGGTCCGGCCGCCAGCCCAAGTCCCGCCCCGGCTTCACTCGCGTCGCCGCCCTGGCAACCCGGTCAACCCGTCGTTAGCTCGCCGCAGCAAACGGCCGGCGGATACGGCAACATCCCTTATGGCACGGGTTTCGGGCCAGTTATTCCCGCAAGCTATGGGCAAGGCGCCGGCGGTCCTCCTGCGGCCGCGTTCCCCGCCCCGCCCGGCGTCGTCGGCGGCCCATTTGTTCAGCCGCAAGCGAGCGCCCCTCCTATGCCCGTCCCCGGAATGCCGGCCTATGGGCAAGCTCCCCAGTACGGCCAATCGCCGTATGGGGTCGCCGCCCAAAACCCGTACGGCAACGTTCCTAACGTCTCGCCGGGAATGGCCGGAAACCCGTACGTCGCGGCGCCCTTCGGCACGCCACAACCGACGAATGTGGCCCCCGTTCAGCAACCGCCCTGGGGAAACGCGACGGCAGCGCCCATGGCGGCCGGCATCGGTTGGGGAGGAACGGCCTCCGCCGTCCCCGGCGCGTACGGCACGCCGAGCCCGATGCCTGGGTACGCTTCGCCGACCGGAATACCGCCGGGACCCGCGCCCATGGCGCTTCCCGTCGGACGCAGCGTTCCCGCCGGAAACCCGATGGCCCCCGTCGGCGCCGGCGCACAAACTTTCCCGGCGTTTGGTTCCTCGTTCGGAAACGTTGCTACGGCGACGCTCGATGAGCCCGCGCCCGCCGTCGCCGCCGCGCCAACGAGCACCGGCGCACTCATATCGGGACGTCGCCGCAGCTCGCAATCGACGATGATCGCCAGCGCCTTTGCCGCCATCGTCGGCGTCGTCGTCCTGTTCGTCGTCCTTCAAATGATGAACAAGGACAGAACATCGCCGACGACTCCCGAAGGCGCGGACTCGCTCGCAGCCCAAAACGCCAATAGCGCTCAATCGAAGGCGGCGGAGAATGCCGCGCCGCAGCCGATCAACACAAACGTTCCGCCCATATCGCTTCCGAAGCCGGGCCCGAAGCCAAACGGAGAACCGCGCCCCGCCGCCGATCCAGCGCCGAGCGCGGAGCCACCTAACGACGCGAGCAACGACAAGCCGCAACCCGCACCGGCCAATCCGGACAACTCCAAGCCCGCGCCGCCCGCGGACGCGATGCCCAAACCGATGCCGGAACAAAAGCCGGTCAAGCCGGAGCCGATTCCCAATCCGACGCAAGTCGCGCCGCCAACGCCCGAAGCCGCGATCGCCGAAATGACGAAGGCGCTTGCCGCGGCCAAGGCGGCCCTTTTCGCCCGCAACGCAGGCGAAGCCAAAGTCCAACTCACCGTCGCCGCCAGCCTCGCCAAAGCGCCCGATCACGTGGCGATGGTCAAGCGGCTCGAAACGCTCACGCACTTCGTCGGCGAATTCTGGAAGGGCGTCGCCGACGGCATGAAGCAACTTGACGGCGTCGACGAACTCGTGGTTCGCGACTTGCGCGTCCGTGTCGTCGAGTTCGCCGACGGCGAAATCACGATCCGTGCTGGTGGCAAGAATCTCCGCTACATCACCGACGACGTTCCCTCGGGCTTGGCCGAAGTCCTCTTTGAGCGCGTCCGCGACATGAAGGATCCGCTCAACAAGATGTCCAAGGGCGCGTTTCACGCCACCGACAAGAATCGCGGGTTGGATTCCGCCCGGCGCATTTTTCAGGAGGCCCAGCTTCTCGGGGGCGACGTCGAAGAGCTGCTCGCCGTGCTCGACGACAAGTACGACGTCAAGAACCCGCCCGTCGCCCGCGCCGTTCCGAAGAAGCAACACCTGCCCGACCCTTCGGCCATGTCGGAGGCGACGACGAAGATCAAGGCGAAGTTCGGCAAGGACATCGCCGCCGCCCACACCGCACAGCAAAAGTACGACTTGGCCAAGCGCCTGCTGGAAGAAGCCGCCATGCCGTTGGAAACCGAGGCGCTCCGGATGGCGATCTTCAACGAAGCCCGCGACCTCGCGGCCAACGCCCATCTCGCCCAGCTAACGGTTCAGGTCATCGACGAAACCGAGAAGTGGTTCGAGATCGACGTGCTCGCGACCAAGTTCGATGCCCTCTCGAAAGCCGCGGTCAAGGCCTCGCCGCAAGCGTCGCGGGACATCGCCCTCGAATGCCTGCAACTGACCGACCAGGCCGAAGAAGCTAAACGCCTCGACCTCGCCGACAAGTTCGTCCGCGTCGCCGGCGGCGCCGCCCGAGCCTCGCGCGACACGGCCCTCGCCAAACGCGCCACCGACCGCGCGAAGGAGATCCAAAAGGTGTTCAAGGACAGCGCCAAGGACAATCCGCAGCCAGCCCCCGACGCGGCAAAAGGCACGAACGGCGAACGCAACGCGAATCCCGCGCCCGCCGCGCCCCCGAACAAACCCGCCCAAGACGCCGCCGCTGCGGCCGCCGCTGGTCCCAACGCGGCCGGCACGAAGTCGTTGGCAAAGTAGCGCACGCGCGAGCCATCGCCAACGCCGACAATCCAAAAGCCGCGGCTCGCTTCGTTGCAACCGCTTGGACAAGCCCTCGCGGCGCGGCTAAACTCCCCGGCACGCGCGATTGTCGTCGGCCGCAGGAGTCCACGGTGCTCTTTCAGTTTCGCGAAGTCACGAAAACCTACGGCCCGGTGACGGCGCTCGATCGTCTATCCGTCGCCGTGCCGCTGGGAGCCGTCGGCTTGCTCGGACCAAACGGTTCCGGCAAGACGACGCTCATTCGCGCCCTGCTCGGCTTGATTCCCGTAGATAGCGGCTCCGGCGAAGTCCTCGGCCTCGACTTCCTCCGGCGACAACGCGACATTCGCGGGTTTGTCGGGTTCGCACCCGAGGACGAGTGCCTCTTCCCGCACGTCGTCGGCGTGGAGTTCGTCTCCTATGCCGGCGAGCTTTGCGGGATGGCCCGCGCCGACGCCCTGCAAAGGGCTCACGAAGTGCTGAATTACGTCGGGCTCGGCGAAGCCCGATATCGCAAGGTGGAAACCTATTCCACCGGCATGAAACAGCGGCTCAAGCTCGCATCCGCGATCGTTCACGATCCCAAGCTGCTGATCGTCGACGAGCCGACCAATGGCATGGACCCGGCGGGACGGCAAGAGATTCTCGAACTGGCCCGCGATTTGGCCCACAACAAGGGCATGAACCTGCTGTTTTCGAGCCATTTGCTGCCCGACGTCGAGTCGGTCTGCGACTACGCGATCGTTTTGGGCAGCGGGAAACTGCTCGCGGCAGGCCGAATCGACGAATTGAAACAGGTTCACAGCCAGTGCTTCGAGGTCCGGCTGAAAACGGACACGGCGGCGTTCGGCGAGCAACTCGCGGCCCGCGGCTGCACGGCCGAAATGCGCGAGGACGTGCTCTTCGTCCGCCTGCCGGAGGGCGAAACGCCCCAATTGCTTTGGCGGCTCGCGCAGGAGCAACAGCGTCAGGTCCGGTTTCTGCGCCCGCAGCGGAGCACGCTCGAAGAAGTGTTTCTTTCGGCGGTCGAGCGGTCGTAACCGGACGACTTTGCCGGCCGACCGTGGCGCGGCGGCCGCCAATTCGTCCCTGAATAGTTCGGACCCTCTTGTGGGCATTCGGCTGTAACGATTACGCGGTCCCGCCGGGCATTTTCTTGGCAAGCTGGGCGGTTTTTTCGTGGCCGTAACGGTTGGGTTCTGTTTACTATGAAGGTCTGGCCCCCGGCCCGCTCGGTCCCATTCGCGGACGTGGGCCGGGCTGGGTCGCCAGGGCGGCCCGCAACCGGGGAATGGGCGTAACGGAAGACTCCCCGATTGCCGTCCCATTCGAGGCCGCCGTCTCGTTGGCTTGTTCAGGGCCTGTTGTCGTTACGTCCGTCTCATTGCACCGTAAGAGGCAGCCACCGTGAGTTTCCTGGGATTGAACCGTTTGAACCCCGTTCGTTCGCTCCGTCGCAAGAAACACTCTCGTTCGGAAGCGCCCTCGGCGAAGCCCCGCCGCCACAACCGCGTGGGCGCCGGCCATTTCGCGCTCGAGCCGCTCGAAGATCGCCGCATGTTGGCGGTGCTCAATCTCGACGTCAATCTGCTCGCCGACGTCCAAGGCACCGTCGGCACCGCCTTGCCGACCGACACGGTCAACGTCGGCGACACCTTCTATGTCGAAATCACGGCCCTCGACGTCGGCGGCGCGAGCGACGGCATCACGGGGTTATCGCTCGACGTCGCGTGGGATGGCGCGGCCCTCGAACTCTTGAACACGCCGTTCGATCCCGTTCCGTTCAACGGCATTCTCACGGCGAACTTCCCGCTCAATCGCGGCGGCACGCTCTCGGCCGGTCAGGACAGCATCGACGAACTCGCCGGCATGGCGATGCCGAACGTAGACCCGCCGAACAACGGTTTCGCGATCGGCAACGGATCGGCGCAGCGGTTCGCCCTCCTGCGGTTCCGCGCCGATGCTCCCGTTACGGCGTCCGCGTTCAACGTGTCGCTCGGCGCGGGCGGCGTCGTGTTCGCCAATGGCGATCCGCTCGACAGCGCGGCTATCGACCCGCAAACGATCACGGTCGCTTCGGCCACGCCGACGTTCTCGATCGACGACGTCACGATGGCCGAAGGCAACAGCGGGACGAGGGAATTCACGTTCACGGTGAGCGCTGCGAACCTCGGCGCGAATCCCGTCAGCGTGTCGTATGCGACGAACGATGGTTTCGCCACGGCGATCGACAACGACTACGTTTCGACGAGCGGGACGCTGACCTTCACGCCCGGCCTCCCCGGCGCATCGACGAAGACCGTCACCGTAACCGTCAACGGCGACACGCTCGCCGAAGGCGACGAAACGTTCACCGTCGACCTGTCGAATCCGTCGGCGAACGCGGCGATCGGCGACGGTCAAGGCGTCGGCACGATCACCAACGACGACGCGGCCGGTCCGGCTTCGTTTACGATCAGCGACGCGCAGGTCACCGAAGGCAACAGCGGCACGACGAACATGCAGTTCACGGTCACGCTGTTCAACGCGCCCGCCACGCCGGCCACCGTGCAATACACGTTCGCACCCATCACCGCGTCGCCGGCCGACGACGACTACTTCCCGCTCAACGGCACACTGACGTTCACGCCGGGCACGCTCGGCGCGACGCAACAGTTCTTCAACGTCCAGATCAACGGCGATACGAAGGTCGAACTGGATGAGACGTTCCAGGTGACGCTCCATTCGCCGACCAATGCCGATATCGCCGATGGCGAGGGCATCGGCACGATCACGAACGACGATACGGCCATCGTGTCGGTCGCGAACTTGTCGATCGTTGAGGGGAACTCGGGCACGACCCAGGCGATGGTCGTCGTGTCGATGTCGAGTCCGGCGGTGCTGCCGGTGTCGGTGATGCTCGCGACATCCAACGGCACGGCGACGGCGGGCGAAGATTACGTCGCCCTCTCGCAACTCGTGACCATTCCCGTCAATCAGACGCAGGTAATGGTCCCGATCGCGATCAACGGCGATGCGGCGATCGAAAGCGACGAAACGATTACCGTCACCATCAGCGGAGCGACGTTCGGCGGAAACACCGACGCCACGCGGGCGACGATCGGCGCCGCCACCGCCACGGTGACGGTCACGAACGACGACAGCGACCCGTCGGTCGCACAAATCTCGATCGCCGACGTGTCCATCGCCGAAGGCGACTCGGGAACGAGCCAGGCGATGGTCACCGTCTCGCTCTCGCAAACGGTCAACGAAGACGTGACCGTCACACTCAACACGGCCAGCGGCACGGCGACGATCGCCGACGGCGATTTCGCCGCCGCGGTCAACGAGACCGTCACGATTCCGGCCGGCCAGACATCGGCGACGGTCGTAATCGCGGTCAACGGCGACGCGAAGGTCGAATTGGACGAGACGTTCACCCTGGCGCTATCGAACGCTCTGGTTGGCGGCGTGAGCGATCCCGACCGCGTCGCCATCCAGACGCCGACGGCGACCGTCACGATCACCAACGACGATACGACGACCCTCTCGCTCAACGACGTGTCTCAAGTCGAGGGCAATGAGGATTTCGAGTTTACCGTCACGCTGTCAAAGGCCGTCGACGTCCCGCTGATGCTGACCGTGCGCTCGGGCACGACCGATTTGTTCGATATTACGATTCCCTCCGGCGCGACGACGCACAACTTCACCGTCGCCGTCAGCAACTCCGACGACAACAACATCGTCGAAGGCGAGCGGGTGGCCACAATTACGCTCGTCGATTTGGTGGCGCAAGGCCGCAACGTGACGCTCGGCGACGTGACCGGCGAAGCCATCGTCCTCGACAACGACACCGCGACGCTCTCGATCAACGACGTGAGTCAGGAAGAGGCCGTCGGCGATTTCGTGTTCACGCTCACGCTGTCGAAGCCCGTCGCCGTCGACGTGTTCGTCAGCGTCATGGCGCCGGAAGGCTCCGACATCATCACGATCCCGGCGCTCGCGCTCACGCAAACGTTTACCGTCTTGTTCGACGATAACGACATCGTCGAGTTCGACGGCGAATTCGACATCACCATTACGTCGATCGATGCGGACGGCCTGCCGGTGACGATCGCCGATGGAACCGGCGTAGGCGAAATCCTCGACGACGACTTCGCCGACATTACGATCTCCGACGTCTCGATCGTCGAAGGGAATAGCGGCAACACGAATCTCGTGTTCACCGTGACCCTGTCGAACCCCGTCGACGCCGACGTCGTGCTCAATTACGCCACGAGCGACGGCACGGCCTCGGCGGGCAGCGACTACATCGCCAAGAGCGGCACGATCACCTTTGCCCGGCCGGTTCTCGTTACCGATCCGTTCGTCACGTCGCAGACAATTACCATCGAGATCGTCGGCGATACGGTCATCGAGCCGAACGAAACGTTTACGGTAACGCTGTCCGGCCTCACGGCGGAGGGCCTCGAGAACATCGCCGTGTTCATCATGGACGGCACGGCCATCGGCACGATCACCGACGACGACACGCCCGTGCCCACGCTGTCGATTAGCGACGGCACGGTCGTCGCCGAGGGCGACTCCGGCTCGACGAACATGGTGTTCACGGTGACGCTGGTCAATCCGCCGGCGGGCGAGGTCCAGGTGAACTACCAGACGGTCGACGGCACGGCCAGCTCGCTCGACCTCGACTTCGCCGACACGTTCGGCACGCTTGTGTTCCCGCAAGGCACGACCACGCAGACGATCATGGTCCCGATTCTCGGCGACACGCTCGTCGAGCTCGACGAATCGTTCACGGTCGAACTCTTCACCGCGACCGGTGCGACCATCGGCGACGACGAGGGAATCGGAACGATTACCGACGACGACGCGGCCACCATTAGCATCGCCGATGCCACCGCCGTCGTCGAAGGCGACAGCGGCACGGTGGCCATGACGTTCACGGTTACGCTGTCGGGCGAGGTCGATATCGACGTCACCGTGTCGGTCAACACGGCCAACGGCACGGCGACCGGCGGCGTCGACTTCGTCGCCATCACCGGCCAGACGATCACGTTCACGGCCGGCGGCGCTTTGACGCAAGACATCACCGTAATCGTCAACGGCGACGAAACGGTGGAACTCGACGAAGTGCTCTCCGTCGTGCTGTCGAACATCTCGGCAGCCGGCCGCGATGTCACGTTTGCGGACGACACCGCCAGCGGCACGATCACCGACGACGACGCGCTGAGCATTTCCATCGGCAACGCCACGCTCGTCGAAGGCACGGGAGTCGCGCCGACGGCGTTTGCCTTCCCGATCACGCTCTCCGCCCCGGCGGGTCAGGAAGTGACCGTCGTCGTGAACACGGTCGATGGCAGCGCCACGGCGGCCGTCGGCGATTATACGCCGCTCACCGATTTCCTCGTCACGATTCCGGCGGGCCAAACGACCGCGAACGTCATCGTCGAAGTCGACGCCGACGCGGACATCGAGGTCGACGAGCAATTCGGTCTCACAATTACGGACGCCCGTATAGGCGGCGCCACGAGCCCCAGCGTCACGATCGGCCAGGCAAACGCCACCGGCACGATCACGAACGATGACGCCGAGTCGATGCTGTCGATCGCCGACGTGTCGATCGCCGAAGGGACCGACGCCGGCACGACGACGATGACGTTCACGATTACGATGTCTGCGGCGCAGAGCGAAGACGTTACCGTAACGGTCAACACGAGCGACGGAACCGCCACCGTTGCCGACGGCGATTACACGGCCGTTGCGAATCAGACGGTTATGATTCCCGCCGGAGAAACGAGTGCCACGTTCACGGTGACGATCGCCCGCGACGCCAAGGTCGAGGCCGACGAAACGTTCACCGTCGCGCTGTCGAACCCGCTGCTAGACGGCGTGCCGGAACCCACGCTCGTCGCCATCGCCGACGGCACGGCCACGGGCACGATCACCAACGACGACGCCGCGACCGTCTCGATCGCCAATGCTTCCGTGGTAGAAGGCAACGCCGGAACGACGACGATGACGTTTTCCGTTACGCTGTCCGCGCCGGTCGACGCGCCGGTGACTGTCACGCTCAACTCCGCCGACGGCACGGCGACCATCGCCGACGACGATTACGAAGCCGTCGCGGGCGCGACGCTGACCTTCAATCCCGGCGACCCGCTCACCAAGACGTTCGACGTTACGATCAACGGCGATACCGCCGTCGAGACGAACGAAACGTTTGCGCTGACCCTCTCGAACCTCGACGCCGGCGGCCGGAACGTTGCGCTCGGCACGGCAACCGCCACGGGCACGATCACCAACGACGACGGAATCACCGTCTCCGTCGCCGACGCCACGGTCGTCGAAGGCGACAGCGGCACGGCGAACCTCGTGTTCACGATTTCGCTCTCTGCCGCCGTCAACGCGCCCGTTTCCGTCAACGTGACCTCTGCCGACGTGCTGGCGACGGCGGGCGTTGATTACCAGGGCGTCAACAACTTGCCGTTCACGATTCCCGCCGGGGAAACGTCCGTCACGGTCACGATCGAAGTCGGCGGCGACAACCTCGTCGAACGCGACGAAACGCTGACGCTCACGCTGTCGAATCTTCAAACCACCGCCGCGAACGTCACGCTCGGCGACGCCGTCGCCACGGGCACGATCACCAACGACGACGACGCCACGATCTCGGTAGCCGACGTCGCCGCCAACGAAGGCAACAGCGGCACGACGAACCTCGTGTTCACGGTCACGCTGTCCGCCGCCGTCGATACGGACATCACGCTCTCCGCCAGCACCGCCAACGACACCGCCACGGCCCCGTCCGATTTCACCGCGCTGAGCGGACAGACCGTCACGATTCCCGCCGGCGCCACCTCCGCGACCGTCACGGTCAGCGTCGCAGGCGATACGACCGTCGAAGCGAACGAATTGCTCGACCTGATTCTCTCGAACCTGCAGGCCGGCGGACGCAGCGTCACGATCGCCGACGGCGAAGCCGTGGGCACCATCACCAACGACGATGCCGCCACGATTTCGATTGCCCCGGCGACGCTCGTCGAAGGCAACAGCGGCACGTCGAGCATGATGTTCAACGTCACGCTCTCGGCCGCGGTCGACGTGCCGGTGACGGTCACGCTCAACACGGCGGACGGCACCGCAACCGTTGCCAACAACGACTACGCGGCCGTAAGCGGCGGGACGCTCACGTTCAATCCCGGCGACCCGCTCACGAAGACGTTTGCCGTCACGATCAACGGCGATACCGCCGTCGAGACGAACGAGACGTTCACGCTCACGATGTCGAACGTGCAGGCCGGCGGCCGCAACGTGTCGCTCGGCACCGCGTCGGCACAGGGCACGATCACCAACGACGACGGTCCGGCCACCGCGCTGCTGTCGATCGCCGACGCCACGACGACCGAAGGCAACACGGGCGCCAAGACGCTGGCGTTCACCGTCACGCTGTCGGCCGCCGTCGAGGAAGACGTCACCGTCACGGTCAACTCGACGAACGGAACCGCCACCGCCGGTCAGGATTACACGGCCCTCGTCAATCAGACGGTGACGATCCTCGCCGGCCAGACGACGGCAACGGTCAACGTCACGCTAACCGGCGACAACACCGTCGAGTTGGACGAGACGTTTACGCTCACCCTCTCGAACCCGCTTTTCGACGGCGTGTCGAATCTCGCCCGCGTCGCGCTCGATACCGACAACGGCGACAACATCGACAACGTAGCGACGGGCACCATCACGAACGACGACGTCGGCACGCTCACCATCGCCAACCTGACGCAGGCCGAAGGCACCAGCGCCACGCCGACGGCGTTCGTGCTCACCGTGACGATGAGCAATCCGGCCGACCGCGCCGTGACCTTCACCGTCAACACGGCCAACGGCACGGCGACCGCGGGAACGGATTACACCGCGATTTCCAATCAAACCGTGACCATCGCCGCCGGCCAGACGACCGCTCAAGTCACCGTCAACGTGACGGCCGACAGCACCGTCGAATCGAACGAAACGTTCACGGTCGCCATGTCGAACCCGCAGTTTGGCGGCGCGCCCGACACGGCGCGGATCGCCCTCGGCGCCGCCAGCACCGCCACCGTGACGATCACCGACGATGACGGACAGTCGTCGTTGTCGGGCTTCGTGTTCGTCGACGCCGACAACGACGGCGTCCGCGATACGGGCGAAGTCGGCGTTCCGGGCGTGCAGGTGACGCTCCGCCGCACCGACGTCACCGGAACGCCCGACGTGGTCGTGCTGACCGGCAACGACGGTTCGTACTCGTTCGCGAACGTGACGCCGGGCACGTACTCGATCATCCAGGCTCAGCCCGCGGCGTTCATCGACGGCGCGGACGCGGTCGGCTCGCAGGGAGGCACGCTCGGCAACGACACGATCTCCGCCATTGCTTTGGCCGGCGGCGTTACGGGGACGGAGAACAACTTCGGCGAACGCGGCCTGACGCCGGATTTCGTCTCCAAGCGGCTTTACCTCGGTTCGACCCCGGAAGCGGCCACCACGCTTCGCGAGCTCAACGCCCGCGCGGCCGAACTCGCCGGCAACACGGCCCTGGCACAGTCGATCCGCTCCGGCGCGAGCACCGTCGTCAACGCCACCGTTTCGATCGCCGACGCGACCGTCACCGAAGGCAACACGGGCACGACCACGATGACGTTCAACGTCACGCTGTCGAGTCCGTCCGATGCTCCGGTGTCGGTGACGGTCAACACGGCCAACGGCACCGCCACCATCGCCGACAACGACTACACGGCGATCTCGAATCAGACGATCACCTTCGCCGCCGGCGTCACGACGCAGACCGTCACCGTAACCATCAACGGCGACACCCGCGGCGAGGCGAACGAAACCTTTAACGTCAACCTGTCGAACATCCAGGCCAACGGCCGCAACGTCACGTTTGCCGACGCGTCGGCCGTCGGCACGATCACGAACGACGACACGCCGTCGATATCGATCGCCGACCAGTCGCTCGTCGAAGGCAGCAGCGGCACGACGAACATGGTGTTCACGCTGACGATGTCGGCGCCGATGGACGTCCCGGTGACCGTACAAGCGACCACCGCGAACGGCACCGCCACCGCCGGCACGGACTACACCGCCCTCACCAACCAGACCGTCACGTTCAACGCCGGTTCGACGACCGCCACGCTCAGCGTGCCCATCACGGGCGACACCACGTCGGAGCCAAACGAGACGTTCACCGTCACGCTGGCCAATGCGACCGCAACCGGCCGTACCGTGACCATCGGCGACGGGACGGCAACCGGCACGATCACCAACGACGACGGCGCTTCGCTGTCGATCGCCGATCGCACGCTGGTCGAAGGCAACAGCGGCACGACGAATATGGTGTTCACCGTGACGCTCGCTAACCCGCCGTCGAGCGGCAACGTCACCGTCCAGTTCGCGACGGGCGGCGGCACGGCGACCGCGAACACCGACTACACGACCACGACCGGCACGCTCACCTTCACGCCCGGCACGACGACGCAAACCATCAGCGTGCCGATTGTCGGCGACACGACGTTCGAGCCGGACGAAACGTTCACGGTCACGCTCTCGAACCCGACGAACGCCACGCTCAGCGATGCGACGGCGACGGGCACGATTACCAACGACGACAACAACGCCCTATTGTCGATCGCCGATCAAACGCTGGTCGAAGGCAACAGCGGCACGACGAACATGGTGTTCACCGTGACGCTCGCCAACCCGCCGGCCACCGGCAACGTCACGGTCCAGTTCGCCACCACGGCCGGCAACGCATCGGCTGGAACCGACTACACGTCCACATCGGGCACGCTCACGTTCGCCCAGGGCACTACGACGCAGACCATCAGCGTGCCGATCGCCGGCGATACGATTCCCGAGCCGAACGAAACCTTCACCGTCACTCTCTCGAACCCCACGAACGCTTCGCTCAGCGACGCGACGGCGACCGGCACGATCACGAACGACGACGGCACGCCGCCCTCGCTCGCGATCGGCGACATGTCGCTCGTCGAAGGCGACAGCGGCACGACGAACATAGTGTTCACCGTGACGCTCACCAATCCGCCTTCGAGCGGCGACGTAACCGTCCAGTTCGGCACGAGCAACGGCACGGCCACAGCCGGGTCCGACTACACGACCACCACGGGTACGCTGACCTTCTCGCCCGGCACGACGACGCAAACCATCAGCGTGCCGATCGCCGGCGACACGCTCGTCGAGGCCAACGAGACCTTCAGCGTGACGCTGACCAACCCCATTAACGCGACGATCAGCGACGCATCCGCGGTCGGCACGATCACGAACGACGACGCCGGGGCGACGCTGTCCATTGCGGATGCGACGCTCGTCGAAGGTGACAACGGCGCGACGAACATGCAATTCACCGTGACGCTCGCCGATCCGCCCGGCAGTGGAAATGTGACCGTGCAGTTCGCGACGACCGGCAACACCGCGACGGCGGACACGGACTACACGACCGCTACGGGCACGCTCACGTTCACGCCCGGCACCACGACGCAGACGATCAACGTGCCGATCGTGGGCGATGCGACGGTCGAGGCCGACGAGACGTTCACCGTCACGCTCTCGAACGCGACCAACGCCACGATCTCCGATGCGACCGCGACGGGCACAATCACCGACGACGACGAGGCGACCGTTTCGATCGCCGACGCCGCCGCCGTGACCGAGGGCAACTCCGGCGCGACGAACGCGACGTTCACCGTCATGCTCTCGGCCGCCGTCGATACGAATGTCACGGTGACCGTAAACACGGCAAACGGCACGGCGACCGCGGGCACGGACTACACGGGGATATCCGGGCAGACGCTCACGTTCACGCCCGGCGGTCCGCTCACGCAGACGGTTACCGTCGCCGTCCTCGGCGACACCGCCGACGAGACCGACGAGACGTTCAGCGTCGTGCTGTCGAACCTGTCGGCCAGCGGCCGCGACGTGACGCTGCTCGATGCGACCGGAGTAGGCACGATCACCGACGACGACCAGGCCGCCGCGGCGACGCTATCGATCGCCGACGCGTCGATCGCCGAAGGCACGGGCGCCGGCACGACGACGCTCTCGTTCACGATCACGCTCAGCGCCGTTCAGTCGCAGGACGTGACCGTCACCGCAATGTCGGCGCCGGGCAGCGCGACCGTTACGGACAACGATTACTCGCTCGTCAACCAGACGGTGACGATTCCCGCCGGGCAAACGACGGCGACCGTTTCGAGCACCGTCGGCCGGGACAATAAGGTCGAGTTGGACGAAATGTTCACCGTCACGCTGTCGAATCCGCTCTTAGGCGGCGCCGCGTCCGTTTCGCTGACGCTCGGCGATGCGACGGCGACGGGCACGATCACCAACGACGACAGCGCGACGCTATCCGTCAACGACGCGGAAGGCGAAGAGGCCGACGGCGATCAGACGTTCACGATCACGCTGTCCGCGCCGGTCGACGTGCCCGTCATGGTCAACTTCAATGACGAAGTGTCGGACCAGACGGTGACGATCGCGGCCGGTTCGCTGACGGCGACTGCGCTGGCGGCCGTCGACGACAACACGACCGTGCAGTTCGACCTGCCCTACACGGTGACGCTGAGCAACGTACAGGCGTCGGGACGCAACGTGACGATCGCCGATGCGACCGGAGAGGGATTGATCCTCGACGACGACTTCGCCGACGTGCAAATCACGAACGTCTCGCTGGCGGAGGGGAACTCGGGCGCGACCAACTTCACCTTCACGGTGACGTTGACGAATCCAGTCGAGGCCAACGTGACGATGGACTTCGCGACGTCGGACGGCACGGCGACGTCGGGCAGCGATTACGTCGCACAAAGCGGCACGGTGTCGTTCCTCCCGCTGGCTACGTCGCAGACGATCACGATCGTGGTCAACGGCGACACGACGGTCGAGGCGAACGAGACGTTCATGGTGACGCTCAGCGCGCTGGACGCCGAAGGGCTGGAAGCGGCGGGCCTCGAAGCCGTTGCCTTCGAAGGGCTTGGATCGACGCTAGCCGCGACGGGCACGATCACGAACGACGACTCCGGCGCGGCGGCCGCGCTTTCCATCATCGCGTTCGCTCCGACCGGCGGCGGATTGCCCGGCGAAACTACGCTGCTCACCAGCACGAGTTCGTCGCCGGCGACGTACGAAAGTCTCGATTCGACCGCCGTCGACGCCGCCTTTGCCGACGATAACGCCACGACGCTCAGCGCGGGACAGGTGGCGCGTCGCTCGTCGCTACCCACGGACGAAGCGTTCGAGGAAACGCTCGACTGGCTGGCAGTGTAGGCGAGGATTCGGGATTCGGGAAAACACAAGCGGCCCGGGACCACAAGGTCACGGGCCGCTTCGCTATCTATTACCTCGTAGTCGAAAACTTTAGGATTCCCCGAATCCTGAATCCCGAATCCCGACCCCTGCTCTAGAACGTCCACTCCAAACCGACGTTCAGCCCTTGCGCCCAAAAGTCGTTGGAGATTTCCGGATACACGGGACGGAGTTCGCCGGTCGTCGGTCCCGGCGGCTGTTGCGTGAGATTCACGTCGGTGTCGATCTGCTCGCCGGCGCGGCCGACCTTGCTCCAGTAGAGGAAGCTATAGCCGACGCTCGCTTGCAGGCACGGAGTCAGGTCGTACTTGAGAGCAATGCCGAGCTCGGGCACGACCGAGAAGCTATCGAACTCGTGCGTCCCGATGTTCGAGGGCTGCGAGAGCAAGCCGCCGCTGCTCGTCGCCGAACCCGCGCCGGGCACCGTCCGCGTGGTTTGCCCGCTGACCGTCGTGGTCGAGCGCGTGCTGCCCATGGCGAGCTTTACCAATGTTTCGAGCGTCCAACGGCCGCGATAATGTCGCGAGGCCGTCCCGATTTCGACGCCGTGGAATTCGTTCTCCGACTCGAACAGGTCGAACAGGTTGATCGTCGTGCCGATCACCTGGCCGCCGGTCGCGCTGAGCACGCGGATGTCTTCGCGAATGTGGATCGAGTCGTCGAGCCGTAGGAAGCGATAGCCGAGCATCATTTCGGTGTTGCTGCACGTCGCTTCGCACATCGTCCAGCGGAGCAGGGCCTCGCCGCCGTTGAGTTCGGTCGTCGCGTCGACGTTTACGGCCCCGGCGAAGTTGTTCGGCTGCGAAACGAACTCCGCGTCCTGACGGGCGATGCCCGTGTCGGGATTGATGTTGAAGAACGGCCGCGACACCGTGATGCCGCTGGGCGTGTCGAGCGAGAAGTTGGTTTCTTCCTGGGCGAGGCCGAAGTAGCTGATTTCGATGCTCGACGGCGTGGACGTGAACAGTTCCCAGCCGAGCGTGACCTTCGCGCCCGAGCGGCCATCGTTGTTGATCAGGTCGTCGCCGAAGACGATGTTCGTGCCGGCGGCGCCGAGGGCGCCGGTTTGCGCCGCGCCCGCGGTCGTGACGAGCGGCGGCACGTCCATGCCCTTGGTCCACCAATACAGGTATTCGCCGCGAGCCCAATACATGCGGCGAAGCGGCGTGGGGCAGTGGCCGCAATCTTCGCAGTCGCCTTCGTAGCCGCCGTCTTCATAGATAATTTCTTCGTCGGCGACGGTCGGCGGCGCGCTGCGGCGCGGCCTCGCCGGCACTTCCTCGATCATCTCCGGCTCTTGGTTGTAGCTCGCGTGACGGCTGGTCGTGCTCCGCACGCGGGCTTCGTGTGCCGGCTGAAACCCGACGGGGCGGCCGAAGACCGCTTCCTCGAACGAGCGTTGGGCATACGCTTCGCCCACCTGCAACAGCGCCAGCGTCGCAGTCATCGCGGCGGCAGAGAGCGGGGCCGCCCATTTTCGGAGTCGTCGTGAGGTCATCGGATCAAGCTCCCGGGGAGGGTTTTTGCCAGCAGATGGCGTCGAGTCACGTGCGAAAATGGGGAATCCACGGCCGCCCATTGCCGCTGTTGTGAACGAGTCTGCGTAGGTATCGGCCGACCGGGGGTCCGCGCCTGAATAATTCCTACGACCGGCAAAGTTTTTCCAGATTGCCGATGCGGCCCCCGGTTGCCAGTACGGCGAAGCTAGCTGGCGAGCCGAGACCAGGGCAGACTTTCGGCTCTCTCGTAACTATGATTAGTCAGCGTATGAGCCGCAGGCCGAGCTATCGCCGTAGAATCAAACGCGGGCAAATTGTCCCGTGGCCCGACGATGCAGGGTCGCCGGAAGAAATCGCCGGCGTTGTGACGTATACGGGTAACCCGGTTCATAAGACGTACCCCGTATTAGGCGTCCCACCCGCGTGGCGCGCCGACAAGGCGAAGTGCGACCGTTTCGCGGAATCCGAATGGGAGAAGATGCGTGACGCGCTACGTCAGGCGATTCGCGGCGGCTACGTGAGTGAGTTCCGCGGAGGTTTCCCGGAGCGCGTTTGGGCTTGGGTAAATGGTGTGTTGCACGAGGCCCGATTGACGAATGAACGTACGGGCGACTACCACGGATTCCCCATAAACGACCCGCGACAGTATCCATTACCCGCGGCGCTGCTTGAGAATGCCCCCCGTGTCGAAATCTCTGTTGTTTGAATTCGATCCGATCAACCAGCCGGCTGCGCCTGACCCGGTGGAGCGCGCGACGTGGTGCGCATTGCGCATTCGTGTCGGAGACCGCTGCGTTTCGACGTTTTGGGACAAGGACCTGCGCGGCAACCGCGAAAACCTTTACGTTCCGGCGTTTCCCATTGCCGCCTGGATTGTCGAGAATTGGTGGGTGCTTCTAAACGAACGACCGCCCGGCGAAACGATTCCGGCGGTCGTGGACGAAACGGCGCAATTCGAATGGACGCGGCGACATTGTTTGCGGGCTGCCGACTCATCTCTGATGCTGCCTGCGCTTTACGTGTACCACGACGGTCGCGATCTTACGGCCGAGTGGCGGTCCGACGCTCCCGGCGCGATGCCGCACATGCCCGGCGAATTCTCGTCCGACGGACGCAACGTTTTGGAGGCGACGGCAACTCGAGTTTCCCTGGCTCAGTTTGTCGCCACGGTAGTTGACCGAGTCAGAGGTTTGAGCGATCGGCGAGTCGAAGAATTGGACCAACATTGGCGGGCAATTCAGAGCGCGGACGCCGAAGAAGAGCGGTTCTGCATTCTTGCGGGACGAATGGGTATCGACCCATACGACGCGGAGACATTGGACGTTCAATTAGCGCGATTCCTTGAGACGGCGTTTCCCGACCCTGACTTACCGATCGTGCGCGACCTAACCGAAGTGACGACCCGCGGTTCGATCCGCGAGCAATGGGCTTGGCTGGAGTCCATACGAGATGAATTGAACATTCTTCCGAACGAGCGTGCGCCTGCATTTACTTCGCCGACTCAGCAACAGACGCCCTCTCGATTTGGATATCAAGCAGCGCGCGAAGCTCGCCGGATTGCCGGATTGGCGATGGATTCGCCTTTGGATTCGGTTGAGGGTATTGCGCGACCGGTACTCGGCAGGAAGTTTCGAATCGTCGCGCGTAATCATGTGCCCGGACGCGGGGTTCAATCAATGGTTGGCGTTCGCGATGGGGAAGTCGTTGCGGTTGGTCCCCAGCCGCAGCGTCAAGGCAATCAGCGTTTTCGCGCCGCGAGGGGTTTCTATCATGCGCTGACCGGGAACTCGCAAAGTCCGCGTCTCGTGACGAGCGCATACTCATGGGACCAAAAGGCGTCCAGGGCGTTTGCGGCAGAACTGCTTGCTCCCCAAAGTGCATTGCGCGACAGAGCGTTGGCATCGCCGGTGGATCGAGAAACGGTAGAAGCCTTGAGCAATGAGTTCGCGGTTAGCGAACGGGTAATTGAAAATCAACTGGAAAATGCCGGAATCTCGCTGTCTTGTGAGTAAGCCACGTAACGTCCAACACGAAGACGCCCTTGGGCGCACGACACCGGAGGCCACGACGATACTGCGGGTATGCGTCGCGGCGATTCTGGGAATACTGCTCGTCCTGGCGGCATGGCGATGTTCGATTCTTGGCAACCCGCCACCACGAATCTTGCCGAGTGAGCCGCCGCTCGATGGCCGCGAGGGTCGCCCATTGGCTCTCGACCAGTTCCGCCCGCGGTCGATGCTCAAGGTGGCCGAGCACGACGTGTCCCGGGCGAAATTTCCGGTTATCGACATGCACACGCATCCCCAGGTGCGGCTCGAAAAGCCGGTCGACGTATCGCAGGGAGAGTCGAAAGGCGAATCGCGGCGGGCTGTCGTTTCGTCGGACGCGGTCGACGCCTTCGTCCGCTTGATGGACGAGCAAAACATCGCCGTCTGCGTCAGCCTCGACGGCGGCTTGGGCACGAAGCTGGAAGATCACCAACGACTGTTGTGGACCAAGCACCGCGACCGGTTCGCGATCTTGGCCAACATCGACTTCAAAGGCCGCGGCCAACAGGACCAGCCGGCGACATGGGACTGCAATCAACCGGGCTTCGTCGAACGGACCGTCGAGCAGCTTCGCGCGGCTCAGGCCTCGGGCATAAGTGGCCTCAAATTCTTCAAGGAGTTTGGCTTGGGCGTGCGGAATGCCGATGGCTCGCTCGCGACGATCGACGATCCGAAGTGGGATCCGATTTGGGAAGCGTGCGGACGGCTCAAGCTGGTCGTGCTCATCCATACGGCCGATCCGCTCGCGTTTTTCGAGCCGATCGACGCGACCAACGAACGCTGGGAGGAGTTGCGGCGGCATCCCGACTGGAGTTTCCACGGACCGCAATGGCCGAAGCACGCGGACTTGCTCGCGGCGCTGCTGCGTGTGGTGAAGAAGCACCGGCAGACGACGTTCATCGCGGCCCACGTGGCGAACCTGCCGGAAGACCTCTCGACCGTCGGACGATGGCTCGACGAGAATCCCAACCTGCACGTCGAAATCGCCGCCCGAATTGCCGAACTCGGCCGCCAACCCTTCACGGCACGCGAGTTCCTGGTGAAATACGCGGACCGCGTGATGTTCGGCACGGATGGACCGCGGACCGCCGACCGGCTAAAGCTGCACTGGCGGTTCTTCCAGACCCGCGACGAGTATTTTCCCTACGCAGAAAATGAATTCCCGCCGCAGGGGTTCTGGCGCATCTACGGCGTCGATCTGCCGGACGACGTGTTGCGGAAAGTGTACTACCAGAACGCGGTGCGGTTGATTCCAGGAGTCGAGGAGCGCTTGAGGCGAGTGACGGCCGAGCGATGAACGACATCGGAACGCGATTGCCTTCTTTCGATTAACATTCGGGTCCCCATAGCGTTCTACCGTCGCACCGAAACTACCGCAGTCGAGTACCGCGCGTGAATCTCGTTTGGCGTCTCTTCCTTGGAACCGTATTCATCGCCGCGCTCGTCGCGCTCTGTTGGGCCGACGCGCGGCTCGCGCATCCCGGCATGGTGTTGCTGCCGGTGGCCGTCGCATTGAGCCTGCTCGCCGCGGACGAGCTTTGGCAGCTTGGGGCGATGCGCGGGCTACGACCGCATCGCGGGACGACGCTGGCGACGTGCGCCGCCGTCGTGGCAAGCAACGCGGTGGTCGTCTACTGGCCGCTCGGCGGTTCGTCGTATCCGCCGAATTGCTCGATCGGCGAGCTCGGCTGGCCTCTGGCGGCGGCGGCGCTTGGTTTGATGCTCGCGTTTGCCGTCGAGATGCGGCGTTATCGCGAGCCCGGCGCGTCGATTGCCAACGTCGCGGGAGCGGCGCTGGGGATCGTTTACGTCGGCGTGTTCATGTCGCTATTGGTCCATCTGCGGTTGCTTGGCGGGCTGTTGCCGCTCGTCTCGCTAGTGGCCGTCGTAAAGTCCTGCGACATCGGGGCTTATACCTTCGGCCGGCTCTTCGGGCGGCACAAAATGTCGCCGCGGATCAGCCCGGGCAAAACGCTCGAAGGCGCGGCGGGCGGAATCGCGCTGGCCTGCCTCGCTTCATACCTCGCCTTGAGGTCGTTGGGAAGCGACGAAGCCACGCTCGGACTCGGCTGGCTCGTTTACGGAGCAACGGTCGGTTTCACCGGCATGATGGGCGACCTGGCCGAGTCGCTGCTCAAGCGCGATGCCGGGGTTAAGGACTCCAGCCGCTGGATGCCGGGTTTCGGCGGAGTGCTCGACGTGTTGGATTCGATCCTCTTCGCAGCGCCGGTGGCCTATTTGCTGTGGGCGGCCGGGGTGGTACGAGGATAGGGGCTGGGGACTCGGGCCAATCTCGGGGCGTAAGTCGTTTTCGAGTAACTATTTACGAACGCGACAGTGTTTCGTCGCGACGCTCGCGGGTCTTTCGGGTATAGTTGTGGAGTTGTCGACGGCCCGGTTTACGGCGGCGCGACAAGCGTACAATTCAAGGCGCGACGCGCTCCGCATCGAAATGCCCGGCTAACGGGAACGCAACCGTCGCGGCCTTTGAGCACGTCCTTTCCCATTCGCGGCCGGAACGTCACCTCGCCGCAGTGAGCATGTTCGAAGCTACCATTTCGGTCGGCGATTCGACCGCGTTGCTCGCCCTCTTTGGTCCCCGCGACCAGCACCTGCGGCAAATCCGTGAAGGACTTGGCGTGCAAGTATTCGCGCGCGACGGCCAGATTCAGGTCGAGGGAGAAGAGGCGGCCGTCGAACAGGCCACGCACGTCTTCGAGGAACTCAAAACGCTCATTGCCCGCAAAGGCGTGGCCTCGCCCGAGGACGTGTCCGGCATCTTGAGCCGGATTCGCGGCGTCGAGCAGGCCGTGCCGGAACTTTCCTTCCTGATCGACGTGTTCGAGCCGGGCCGCAAGATCAAGCCCAAGACGCCGGGTCAGGCCCGCTACTGCGAAGCCCTCGCCAAACACGACCTCGTCTTTTGCATCGGTCCGGCCGGCACGGGCAAAACGTATCTCGCCGTCGCCATGGCCGTGACCGCGCTCAAGCAAAAGCGGATTCGCAAGATCGTGCTGGTGCGGCCCGCCGTGGAAGCCGGCGAAAGCCTCGGGTTTCTGCCCGGCGACTTGCAGGCCAAGATTCATCCGTATCAGCGGCCCCTGCTCGACGCCCTCCGCGAGATGATCGACTACGAGCAGTTCCGCCGCTTCCAGGAGCAGGACGTCATCGAGGTGATTCCGCTGGCCTATATGCGCGGGCGGACGCTCAACGAGGCCTTCATCATCCTCGACGAAGCCCAGAATACGACCATCGCCCAGATGAAGATGTTTCTCACGCGGATGGGCATGGGATCGAAGATCGTCGTGTCCGGCGACACCACCCAAGTCGACCTGCCGCCGCACCAGCAGAACGGGCTGACCGATGCCCTGCGACGGCTGCACCACATAGAAGGATTCTGCGATATCCGCCTCAACGAGGCCGACATCGTGCGCCACCGCCTCGTGCAGCAAATCGTGCGAGCATACGAAGATGCGCCGGTCGTGAAGGCCAAGAAACGGTAATGCAATAATCAGAGGAATACACGTGGGGTGGCACGGGTGGCTTGTCCACCCGTGAGCGGCGGCAAACGACTCTTCCGTCCGAGCGAGCGGTCGCCGCTTCGCACGGGTGGACAAGCCACCCCTGCCACCCGACTTGAAATCATGCAGAACGCCAATCTCAAACGCCCGAAAACGCCCCGCGTCACGCGGCTCGAACTGCCTCCGGGCTTGTTCGAGGCGGCGATCGACCGGTTGCAGCAGCGCGACGTGCTCTTGCGGTTGGGGATGTGCGTGGTCGCCGCCGCGATCATGTGGGCCGTGACGGGAGCGGGCAAGCGGCCGTTTCCCTATCGCATCGGCGATACGCCGCTGCGGACGATCGTCGTGACCTATCCTTTCAGCCAGGAAGATCTGATCAAGACGCACCAGCAGCGCGAGGTTGCCCGGTCGGCGGCCCTGTGCGTTTACGACAACAACGAAGACGTGTTGGTCAATCTCCGCGAAGAGCTCAAGAACAAAGTCGCCGCGCTGACGGCGCCGGCGGTCGACGACAAGGTGCGGACGCAGTGGCAAGAGTTCTACGCGCCGCCGCCGCAAGCGAAGCCTGCGCCGAACCCCGCGGACAAAGCGAAGACACCGACGGAAACGTTGCCCCATGCCAAGCGGGCAACCTTGCCCGTGACGATGCCCGTGCCTGCGGCCGAGCGTGCGAGCCGTTCGACTCGGCTTCCGTTCGCACTTGTCGCGCTTGTCGACGACGTAAAGGCGTCGGAACCAGCGGACGCGCCCGCCCCGGCGAATCCGCCCGAATCCACGCCACAGTCCTCGCCGCAGGAAAACGCGGACGATAAGGCGAAGGAACCGGGCGACACGGCGGGCGCCGCGTCGAAAACGTCTCCCGCGGCATCGAATGAGGAGCAAACTCCTTCTGCGAAGCCCGACCAACCTGAAGCGACCGAACCCGAATCCGCCGAGCCCGAATCGAAGCAGCCGGAAACGAAACCGCCCGAGACCAAACAACCCGAACCCGTCAAACCGCAGCCTCCGCCGCCCCCGAAGACGGCCGAGGAAATCGCGCTCGACCAGTTCCGCGCGGGATTGGGCGACGAAACGCAGCGTCTGGAGTTCAAGAATGCCATCGACGCGGTGTTCGCTCCGCTGATCAAGCACGGCGTGATGGACGCTCTGCCGAAGGAGCACGACGGCAACCAGGTTCATCTCCGCGTGCGCGACGGCCGGGGAGAAACCTCCAAATTCGCGATCGGCGAGGTGTTGATCGGCGACCTGCTTCCCGACGTCGAACGCGACCTGTCTGGCAAGATATCCTCGCCGTTCGTGCACGACATTTGCGTCGACTGGCTCCGCAAGAAGCTCGGCGAGGTCAACACGCTGACGTACAACAGCAAGCTCACGGCCCAGTCGAAGGAAGAGGCGGCGGCCGAGGTCGAAACCGTCAAGATCGCCTATCAACCCGGTATGCCCCTGGCGCCGGCCGGCGAACCGCTGACTCCGGCGACGCTCGCGCTCTTGATGCTCGAGTACAATTCCGAGCAAGCCCAGCCGAACTGGTACGATCGTGCCATGCGCAGCGCCGCGGTCGCCGGCATGTTCATTGCGCTATTCACGCTGTGCGGCTTTTACATCGCGTTCCGCGAACCGCGGCTGATCTCCAATCTCGCCAGGTTTTCGCTGCTATTGACGCTGGTCACCGCGACGGCCTTGCTTTCCTATGCCTTGGCGGACGAGAACGGCCTGCGGGCGGAAGTCATTCCGCTGATGCTCTTCGGCATGACCATCGCCGTCGCCTATCAGCAAGAGCTGGCGATGCTGCTTTCCGCGGCCGTCGCCCTCGTGGTCGTGTTTCTATCCGGCTTTGGCATGACGAGCTTCGTCGCGCTGACGGCGACAGTTACGGTGGCGATTCTGCTGCTGGGTCGAATTCGCAGCCGGCGGAAGCTGATCTACGTCGGTCTTACGGCCGGCGTCGCCTCGGCCCTCACGTCGCTTGGCGTTCATACGCTCACCGGTCCCGCGCCGACGCTGCCCGTCGTGTACGCGGCATTGTGGTGCGGCCTGTGGGGACTCGTCGCCGCGTTCTTGATGACGGGCTTGTTGCCGTTCATTGAGAACTTGTTCGGCGTCCAAACCGATTTGAGCCTGATCGAACTCGGCGACGTGGCTCACCCGCTCTTGCAAGAGCTCGTCCGCCGCGCGCCGGGCACCTACAACCATTCGATCATGGTCGCCTCGATCGCCGAAGCTGCCGCCGAAGCCATCGGCGCACACGGCTTGCTCGTCCGCGTCGGCGCGTATTTCCACGACATCGGCAAAATGCTCAAGCCGGGCTACTTCGTCGAGAACCAGGGCATGAACGGCAGCCGCCACGACGATCTCGTGCCGGCCATGAGCACGCTGATCATCATCGCCCACGTCAAGGACGGCGCCGACCTCGCTCGACAGCACCATTTGCCGCAGCCGATCATCGACTTCATTCAGCAGCACCACGGCACGACGCTGGTCGAGTATTTTTATGGCCGCGCCGCCGCGGAACAGAAGGCCAGCGACCCCGACCGCCCGGTCGACGAGAGCAGCTTCCGCTATCCCGGTCCGAAGCCGCAAACGAAGGAAGCGGCCGTCCTCATGCTCGCCGACGCGGTCGAAAGCGCCAGCCGGTCGCTCGTCGAACCCGCCCCCGCGCGGATCGAAAGCTTGGTCCACGACATCGCCATGAAACGCCTCCTCGATGGGCAGTTCAACGCCTGCGGCCTGACGCTGCAAGAGCTCTACACGATCGAAGAAAGCCTCGTCAAGTCGCTGATCGCCGTCTATCACGGCCGCGTGAAGTATCCGGGTCAGCGGACGGCCTAGCCATTCCGAATACGCACGACTTCGCTACTGTGGCTCTAATTGCGGCGTCGCCTTCTGGACCAGTAGTTGGGACGACGCCGCACGTGCGCAACAGCAAGGACGTAAACGGTATCGGACTTCACTTCATAAATGATGGAGTATGGGAAGCGCTTTAAGAGCATCCGTCGGACTCTTGATCCGTTAGGAAGTGTTTCAAGTTGCGAGGACCTAGCGGGGGCTTCGCGAATACGCGAGAAAGCATCTTTGACTTCCGCGAGGAACTCGTTGCCTAGACCACTTCGCTGACGGCTGTACCACACCGCCGCTTCGTGTAATTCCGCTTCGGCGTGGGAGTCGACTTCCAGTTTCATTCGACACGTTGCGATTCAAGAGACTTACTGATATCTGCGAGCACTTCGTCCCCATCTCGCAACGTGGCGCGGCCTTCGCGTATCGCCTGCAATCGCTCTTGTATTTCCTCGGCCCACGCTTGCTGGAGGGCGTCGGAGTCCTCGGGTTCAAGACTCAACAGGAGTTCGTGGGCAACTTCCGCGCGTTCGGAAGTCGTTAGAGTTAAGGCTGCGGACAAGATTTCGGAAACCGTCGACATCCTCGTACTCCTTACTCTTTGTGGGTAGCGTGTCGCCACGATCAATCTATTCTAGGTGGACCCCGCCTTCGATGCCAGTTTTCCGAACTTTAACGGTTTGGCAAATCGTACGTCGAATCCGATTGCTGTCCGGCATTCACTCCCATAAATCATCGAGAAACTTCGCGATGAGCTCGGCAAGGTTCATCCACTCGGTCATGTGCGTGTAGGGCATGTCAGGCTCGTAATGGGCCTGTAACCCTTTCGCCAAGTCACTCACGCGGTCTGCGGTTGTCGGATGTTTGGTCTTGTGGCGGCGATCAAAACTCGACCAGCGGCGCACGGCGATCGGGGCTATCTCTGCTCCATTCCACAGGCCAATTCCCGCCTTCGAATACGCGTCGATTTCCTCAGCGAGCGTATTCACTTTCGTTCGATCGAGAGGCTTTTTCATCGGCCGGAACGTCGAATTCGCGAAGCTGGATGGCCAATCCTGACCCTTTTTGGCTAAAGTCGCAGAAAGGCCAGCAGTGAGTCGTTCACTGCGTGCGGGTTCTCCATCGGCGTCATGTGGCCGACTTCCGGTATGATAACGCACGTCGCGTTCGGCATCTTCGCCGCCATCTCCTGCATCTCGTCGGGCGGAGTAATCGCGTCCTGCTCGCCGACGATGCACAGCGTCGGAACGTGAATCTCGCCGAGGATGCCCGTCGAATCGGCGCGCTCCGCCATCCCCCGCAGCGCCGCCGCGACGCCGGGCGCTTCCGCCTTGACGATCATCTCGCGAATCCGCTCGACCGTCTGCGGTTGATTGTTGATCGACGCCGGCGCGAGCAACTTGGGAAGCATCAGGTCGGCCAGATCGTCCGCGCCCGCCGCGAGGATGCGATCCGCCAATAGCCGGCGATTGCGGGCGGCTTCCGGAGCATCCGCGGCGCTCTTCGTGTCGCACAGCACCAGCGAACCGACGCGAACGCTATGCCGCCGCCAGAACTCGAAGGCGATGTAGCCGCCCATCGACAGGCCGCAGAACGCCACTGGCTCGTCCACGCGCAATTGATCGAGCACAAGCCGCAAGTCGTCGGCAAATCGGGCCATCGTCGTCGTCCCCGCCGCGCCGAAGCTCCCGCCGAATCCGCGCAAATCCGGCGCGATCACGCGATGCCGCGTCGACAACAGCTCGATCTGTTCGTTCCACATCCGATGATCGAGCGGAAATCCGTGCACGAGCAGCACGGGCGAGCCCATCCCCCGGTCGATCACGTTGATCCACAAGTCGCCGACGTAAATGCTGGGCATGGCCGAACTCCGCGGGGTTGGAGTTCAGCATAGCAGAGGGCAAGGCGAGTGCGTAGAACGCGAGTCGCAAGGGGCGAGGATCGAGGATCGAGGATTGAGGGAAATGCCGTCTGCCCCTCGATCCTCAATCCTCAATCCTCAATCCCCGATCCTTCCACCTACCGCCCAACCTTCGCCGCCATCTCCCAGCCTTGGTTCGTCAGCTCGAAAATTTCGGCCGACTTCGGCCGCAGCATCGACAGCTCGACGAGACTCCGCAGACTGTCGATGTAACGCTGGGCGACGCTCGAGTCGCGCGGATCGAAGAACTTCCGCGTCGGCGTGCGGACGGCCGGTCCGCGCGTGTCGCTCCGGCGAAACAACGCCAGACTTCCCCCGTTGCCGACGGCCGCTTTGAGCAACGCCCGTTGCTCGTCGGTCAGCGATTCCATTTCGATCAACATGTCACAACCCTCTCGATCGACGAAGACGCATCGTGGTGGCTCTCTACAACAAGCCTACTCCGTCGCGCGAACGTTGCGGGCCGCCCGGACTCTGCCGGATATGCCGCCATCGAGGCACCCCGCCGCTACAACCGCGCCAATCGACACGCCGCCGATTCGCGGGCAATCCTTCTGCCGCCCCCGCGACCTAAACTTGCGGGGCCTCGCGCCGAACCGTTCGCCCCGGCCCCTGACCCCCGACTCCCGACCCCCGACCCGCCATGCCCGCCACCGATACCCACTCGTCCGTCGTCGGCTCCGGCATTCTCGCCAACCTCTTGCGCGACGACGGCTACTGGCCCACGCCGCCGCGCTCGCTCGACGAAACCGGCCTCACCGCCGGCATGGTCGAATCGCTCGTGCTCAAATACCTCGCCTTGATCGGCACGGCGAGCGGGCGCCAAATCGCCCAGCAAATCTGCCTGCCGTTCGGCATCCTCGAAGAGCTGTTCCGGCAGCTTCGCGCCCGCATGGTGATCTGCCACACCGGCTCCGCGCCGCTGTCCGACTACTACTACAAGCTCACCGAGCAAGGCCAAGAGCGCGCCGCGACCTACGCCGCCGCGTGTGCCTACGTCGGTCCCGCACCGGCCCCGCTCGCCGACTACATCGTGTCCGTCGAAGCCCAAACGATTCGCGCCGAAGCCCCACGCCGCGAGAACCTCGAACGCGCCTTCGCGAAAATTTGCGTCGACCCCAGCCTGTACGATTCGCTCGGCCCGGCCATCAACTCCGGCGCGGGTTTGTTCCTCTACGGCGCGCCCGGCAACGGCAAATCGACCCTTGCCAAGTGCATCACGATGTGCTTCGGCCAGTCGATCTGGATTCCTTCCGCCGTCGTCGACGACAACCAGATCGTCAAGGTCTACGACGAGGCCTATCACGAGATCGTGCCGCCGACCGAGAGCAGCCTGGTCAAAGCCGAGCACGATGCCCGCTGGGTGAAAATCCGCCGCCCCACCGTCATGGTCGGCGGCGAGCTCACGATGGACTCGCTCGAAATCCGCCACGATCCCCGCGGCAACATCAGCGAAGCCCCGCTGCAAATGAAGAGCAACTGCGGCTGCTTGCTCATCGACGACTTCGGCCGCCAGCGGATGGAACCGCTCGAACTCCTCAACCGCTGGATCGTCCCGCTCGAAATGCGGCAAGACTTCCTCACGCTCGCCACCGGCAAGAAGATCCAAGTCCCCTTCGAGCAGCTCATCATCTTCTCGACCAACCTCGAGCCGAAGGACCTCGTCGACGAAGCCTTCCTCCGCCGCATTCCCTACAAAATCGAGATCACCGACCCGAACGAAAAGGAATTCCACGACCTCTTCCAGCTCTACGCCGCCTCCTACAACTGCGACTACGATAGCGAAGTCGTCGACTACCTCATCGAGAACCACTACAAGCCCCGCAAACTCCGCATGCGCCGTTGCCACGCCTACCACGACATCCCCCTCGAAATGAAGCCCGAATACTTCGACATCGTCGTCCGCAGCTACTTCACGGTGGTCCAGGGCATGTCGTAGTCGGGGGTCAGGTGTCGGGGGTCAGGAATCGGCATTCGGGATTCGGGATTCGGCGATTGCGGCGCCGACCTAAACTCGCGGGCGTCTTTCACGACCGCGCAATCCGGGCCAAAATGCACGCGCGCAAACGTGGCGCCGTGTCGCCACGTATTCCCCTGACCCCTGAATCCCGACCCCCGACCCCTGCCCCCCGACAATGCGTCACGCCCCCATCGCTCCCGACCTCTTCGCCGACAACCGTCGCCGCCTCGCCGAGCTGCTCCTGCCCAACGCGGTCGCCGTCGTCAACGCCAACGACGTCCTGCCGACCAACGCCGACGGTTCGCTCCCGCTCCATCCCAACGCCGATCTCTTCTATCTTTCCGGCATCGAGCAGGAAGAGTCGATCCTCGTCCTCGCGCCACACTCCGCCGAGGAAAAGCACCGCGAAATCCTGTTCCTCCGCGAGCCCAACGAGCATCTCAAAACTTGGGAAGGCCACAAGCTCTCCAAGGACGAAGCCACGGCCGTCTCCGGCGTCAAAACCGTCAAGTGGCTTTCCGACTTTCCGACCATCTTCCATCAGTTGATGTGCGAAGCCGAGCACGTCTACCTCAATAGCAACGAGCACGCCCGCTCCACCCGCGAAGTGCAAACCCGCGACGAACGCTTCGTCCGCGATTGCCGCCGCCGCTACCCGCTGCACCAGTACCACCGCCTCGCCCGGCTCTTGCATCGCCTGCGGCTCGTCAAGTCGCCCGCCGAACTGGACCTGCTCAAGCAGGCGATCGACATTACCGACTCTGGTTTTCGCCGCGTCCTCTCGTTCGTCCGCCCCGGCGTGAACGAATGCGAAGTCGAAGCCGAGTTCATCCACGAATTCACTCGCCGCCGCGCCAAATTCGCCTACACGCCCATCGTCGCCGGCGGCGCAAATGCCTGCGTCCTCCACTACATCGCCAACGACCAGCCCTGCCACGACGGCGATCTATTGCTCCTCGACGTCGGCGCGAGCTACGCCAACTACAACGCCGACCTCACGCGGACCATTCCCGTCGGCGGCCGCTTCACGCCCCGCCAACGCGCCGTCTACGACGCCGTCCTCCGCGTCATGCGGGCGTCCATCGCCGGCGCCGTCGTCGGCAAGGTCAATCGCCAGTGGCGCCGCGAAGCCCAGGCCATGATGAACGACGAACTCCTGCAACTCGGCTTCCTCAAAGAAGAAGACCTCACAAAGCCCTACGACCCCGACGAGCCGCCCTGCCGCAAATACTTCATGCACGGCCTCGGCCATCCGCTCGGCCTCGACGTCCACGACGTCGGCTCGCCCCACGAACCCTTCGCACCCGGCTGGGTCATCACCGTCGAGCCAGGCATCTACATCCCCGAAGAAGGCTTCGGCATCCGAATCGAAAACGACGTCCTCATCACCGAAACCGGCCCAGTCGACCTGATGGCAGGCATCCCGGTCGAGGCTGACGAGATCGAAGCGCTCATGGCCCGCGCAAAGTAGACAGTAACCAGTAGTCCGCAGACGCGTCGTGCAGCGCTTGTGTTGCGACCCTTGCCGATCCGGAAAGAATTCAGTCAACCGCGGCCCTGCGCGCGGCGAGAATACTCCTTGGAAAAAGGCCGCGCTCCGTACACGACCTACTGCCCACTGACCACTGCACACAGCCCACTACCCGCTGCTCTCTATCCATGGCAAAACTACCCCATTTCTCCTGGGTCAAAGACGCCGTCAAAATCCGCGGGTTTTCGCCCCGCGTCCGCGGCCTTGCCCATCCCGTCGAAGTCCGCGACGTCGTCTCCGCCTTGCGGTTCGAGCATCTCGATCCCGCCGGACGCGAAATCACCGATATCGGCAACTTCCAACGCCGAAACGCGGCCTTCACCGTACGTCTCGACCGCCAGGCCAACACGTCCACCGGCGCCGCGAACCTCCAGATTCAGGTCAACAACGCCGCCCTCGCCCGAACGCGCCTCAATCAGAACGAAGGCACCACGATCGCCCAAGTCCTCGTGCCGCCAGCCGTGTTTCAGGCCGCGTTCACTTGCCACGAGCACAACGTCCGCACCCATCTGGAAAACGTCGCCCGCTCCGCCCTCCTCGCCAGCTTCGACTCGTTAGGCTTCCAGCACTCGATCGTCCAAGATAGCTAATCGCGCGGTCGCTCCCGCGACGAACCACGTCCACCGTCCACTGTTCACTGCCCGCTGTCCACGCCCCATCATTCCGCATCCGCCATCGCCGAAAGCTGCACCACCGACCGCTCGTGCTCCTTTTCCAGGAACGTCCGCCCCTTCTTCACGTTGATGTGGTCCCACGGCAATCGGTCGACCAGTTCGTACGGCCGGTGCAACGCCTGCTCGATGTCGATGCCCGCGTCCCGCAGCGCGTCCCACCACAACTCCGCCTTCATCTGCTCGGTCCAGCTTTCCAGCCGCGAACCGCGCCGCCATGCCAACTCGACCGCCTCCGCCACCCGCCGGTCGCCTCGGCTCAAAATGCCTTCCAGCAGGCTCGTTTCCGTGTCGTGATACTTGAGCTTCACCGACTTGATCTTCACCCGCCGCCGCATGTACCGGTGCGCCCAATCGAAATACTCCCGCCGCTGCATCGCGTTCCACTGATACGGCGTGTGTGCCTTCGGCACGAAGTTCGACACGCTCGCCACGACCTCCAAATACCGCCCGCGAACCTCGCGGCTGATCCGCGCGATCGTCTCCGCCATATCCACGATCCCGTCGAGATCGACCTGCCGCTCGCCCGGCAATCCGCACAAGAAATACAGCTTTACGCGGTTGAACCTGTTCTCGAACGCCACGCGGCAGCCTTCGTACAAGTCCTCGTTCTTGATCTTCTTGCGAATCTGCTCCCGCATGTCGTCCCGCGCCACTTCCGGCGCCAGCGTCAGCCCGCTCCGGCTCGTCGCCGGAATGATCCGCGCCACCGTCTTGAGCATCTCGTTCACCCGCAGACTCGGAATCTGCAAGTTCACGCCCAACGGGTTGAACACCTCGCCGAGCCGCCGCACCAACTCCTCGAAGTGCGGATAATCGCTCGACGACAGCGACAGGATCGACACTTCGTCGTAGCCCGTGTTCCGATATGATTCGAGCGCCGCTTCGACGATCGTCTCGACCTCGCGAATCCTTAGCGGCCGCTTGATCACCGTGCTCTGACAAAACCGGCACTGCCAAGGGCACCCGCGCATGATCTCGATCGCAATCCGATCGTGAACGCACTCCACGAACGGCACGATCGGCTTCGTCGGCAGCTCAATCGCGTCCAAATCCGAAATAACGGAGGGTTCGATCGTCTCCGGCACGTCGGCCCGCGTCCGGTTGATCGCCACGAACCGCCCATCCCCAGCCGAATACTCCGGCTCATAAAACCGCGGCACGTACGCAAACGGAAGCTTCGCCGCCAATCGCGCAAGCATCTCTTCGCGCTGCCGGCGCGAGGATTGAGGATCGAGGATCGAGGATCGAGCGTTCGGACTACCATTCTTCCCCGAATCCCGAATCCCGAATCCCGACTCCCGCTTCAATTCGAGCCACTCATTGCAAATCCGCGGCAAACTCGGCTCCCCGTCCCCCGTCACGAACACGTCCACGAACGGCGCAAACGGCTCCGGATTCTGCGCGCAAGGGCCCCCGGCAATCACCAAGGGGTCGGCCATCGTCCGCTCGACGGACCGCAGCGGAATCCGTCCCAAATCGAGCATCGTCAGAATGTTGCTCGAGCAAATCTCGTACTGCAGCGTAAAGCCGAGCACGTCGAAATCGCACAGCGGCGTAAACGTCTCCAGGCTATACAGCGGCACATCGTGCGCGCGAAGTTCCGCCTCCATGTCGAGCCACGGCGTGAACGCCCGCTCGCAAGCCCAATCCGGGTCGCTATTCATTAGCGTGTAGAGCACCTGCAACCCGTGATGACTCATCCCGATCGTGTAAGCGTCGGGAAACGCCAGGCACAACTTGCCGCGCACCGCGCGGTGATCCTTCACCACCACGTTCAACTCGCCGCCCAAATACTGCGCCGGCGTCCGCACCCGCGGCAGTATCCGGTTCACCACATAATTGCGAAGAGCCGTGTTGAGCATCGCGCATAAGACAAGCGTCAGGAGCCAGTCACGACCCAATCGATTATCGCCACCGCTCAACCGCCGCAGCGCTCTCGGTTCCAGCGAATTGGGTGCCACTGCTGGCTTGTCCGGCAGTGAGAGTCGTCGTTTGACGTTGCCGCTCGAATCGCACTTCTGGACAAGCCGGCAGTCTCACCCCAATTCTCAGCGTTGACAAACCACTACTCGTTCAGCCCCCGCCGAACCTTCGCCACCTTCGCCATCGCGTCGGCCTGGACGTCCGGCTCTTTCACCTTGGCCGTAAGCTTATGGGCCGCTTCGACTACCTCGGAAGCCTTCGCGCCCTGCCCGGCGGCAGCCAGCGCTTCCGCCGCGTCGCACATCCGGTAAATCGCCGCGTCCGGCTTCCCGATCTTGGATGCCTCCTCGACGGCCACGTTCAGCACTTTCACCGCCTCCGCCTTGTTGCCCGCCTTCGTCAAGGCCTGTCCGATATCGATCAGCGCTTTGACCCGCGTCGCCACGTCGGCTTCCGCCTTGGCAATGTCCTGCATCTCCTGCACGATCCGATCGACCTCGGCCTTGTTCTTCAGGGCCGTAAACCCCGCCGCAACCTCCCGCAGCAAATCGACCTTCACCGTAATCTCGCTGGCCGTAATCGCCGCCTGCTCGGCTTTCTTGAGCCAATCGCCCGCTGTGCCGCTGTCCCCCGCCGCAGCGTAGGCCTCCGCCACCGCCCGCATCTGCCGGACCTTCGTCCCCAGCTCCTCGATCTTACCCGCCGCCTCGCCCGCCTTGCTCGCCGACCGCTTCGCGTCCGATTTGCGGCCGATCGCAGCTTGAACCTTGGCGACCGCAGAGAAACTCTTCGCCCGCGGCAAAGTATCCTTCACCTGCTCGGCAGCCTTCGCCGCTTCCGAGGTCGCCTGGCCCGCGAATTCAGAAGCCTTGTTCTTATGCGCATCTTGCCCGATGGCCAGCAGCTTAGCGCACCGCCTGTCGGCATCGGGAATTTTCAATGCATCCGCAATCTGAATTCCGTAGGGCTTCTCGCTACTATTTGTCTCGCCCCCGCCGCCGCCGCAACCGCCGCATGCGACGAGAGAAATAGCGCACAACACCAGCCAACCAAATACACCACCCAAACCAACACGCTGCATGACCTGTTCCTTATCGCTTCTGTGTTCCGAATTGTCCCGTCCAACCTATCGTGCCAACCGGCGCATACTATTGCCCAGCTTGGCTCACGGCCCCACGCAAATATACGGGCCAAAACCCCACACGGCGAGCCGCTCCCTCGGGCGGTTCACCCTCGTAGGTCAGGCCAAGCGGCGTTGGACGCGACCATTCTTGCAGCGCCCAACCCGCGCCGGCCTGACATCGCCGCCACTAAAAACGGCGGCGTTGTGGCTCGGTCTCCCGACCGAGCCACCCATCAAAACACCGGCCCCAAACTCTTCAGCCGAGCCTCCGCCAGCGCCATCAACTCATCCTCGGCCGCCTCGTCCGCCGCCTCATATGTCACCGAAAACCGCAAATACGCCCCCGCGTCGTCCCACGGCACCGTCACGATCGAATACTCCGTAATCAAAAACTGGCTCGCTGCCTCCGCCGAGTCGAACTTCCTCCCATCCGCCAAACCCTTCGGCGACCGCGCGTACAAGAAATACGTCCCGCCCGGCATCTCGCACTCAAAACCGCACCGCCGCAGCATCGCCACAAGCTTCTCCAGCCGCCGCTTGTACTTCGCCCGCGTGCGCCGCGGAATCGCGTCGTCGTCAAGCGCCGCCGCCGCCGCCTTCTGAATCGCGATGAACTGCCCCGAGTCGCTGTTGTCCTTCACGTCCGCAAACGCCCGCACGATCCGCTCGTGCCCGCAAACCCACCCGATCCGCCAGCCGATCATGTCGAAGCCCTTGGACAGAGAATGGACCTCGACGCCTACCTCCCTCGCCCCCGGCGCCTGCAGAAAGCTCGTCGGCTCCCCTTCATAAACCAGCATCGAGTGCGCCGCGTCCTGCACCACGACCACGTCGTTCCGCTTCGCAAACTCGATCGCCCGCTCGTAAAACTCCCGCGTCGCCACCTGCCCCGTTGGGCTGTTCGGATAATTGATGACCAGCAGCTTCGCTCGCTCCCGAACGTCGGCCGGTATCGACTCCAAATCCGGAAAGAACCCGTTCTCCTTCACCAGCGGCAAGCGATACACCTCGCCGCCGTAATACTTCGTGTGCGTTCCCGCCACCGGATAACCCGGCACGGTCATCAGCGTCACGTCGCCCGGATTGATGAAGCACGCCGGCAACATCGCCAAGGCCGGCTTCGACCCGATGCAATGATTTACCTCGGTCGCCGGATCGAGCGCCACGCCAAAACTCCGCTCCATGAACCGCGCCGCCGCTTCCTTGAACTCGGCGATCCCGTTGTCGGCATACCCGCGGTTCTCCGGCTTGTTGATCTCCTCGGCCATCCGCCGCCGAACCGACTCGGGCGCCATCGCGTCGTTCTCGCCGATCCCGAAATCGACCAGCCTCCGCGTCGGAAAGTCGGCAAGCGCCTTCCGCTTCGCCCGCTTGATCTTCTCGAACTTGTAGATGTCGGTTCCCTTGCCGTAATGGGCCCCGCCAATCCGCTCGGCAAACAACGACTGAAAATAAGGGTCGGACATGTCAGGGATCGGGGTCAGGGGTCAGGCGTCGGCGGCAAGGGATCGAGCTATGAGCGATCGTGGTGCCCATCCCGCTTGAAGTTAGTGAAATGACTCCGCCCCGACAAGGCGGCCCGCCGTTCTGCGATAACGCGGTTCCTCAAGTCCACGAACTACCATGGCCCACGCTTCACTGCCCACCTTTTCCCGCCGCCCTCTGTCCAGACCATCCCCTCCCCGCGCGATTCCCGCGCAAAAACCGACTCGAGTTATTGAACAAGATCCCGGGAAAATCGGGGGTTAACGTTCAAAAACTCCCTCGTGTGGGCAATCCTAGCCGCGGCCCGATGCGAGCCGCCGATCGGCGCCAATTCCAAGCCAAACGCATCCGCCAACCGCCGTCCTCGCGCGCACAACCGCCGCTCGCGCACAAAAGACGAGTTCACCACTTCATACCAGATGACTGGCACAATGTACAGCAAGAATTTGACAACCAACCTACTCTGCGAGACCTCTGCGTCCTCCGCGTTTAAGAACCATTTTCGTTTTTGATTGCGGCCCCGGCCGCGCCGGGCTATCCGTGCAATCCGTGGTGTACTTCAGTCGGCCAAACAGCTACCGACATAGAAAAACCGCCCATTTTCATTGCTCCCACGCTCGCCCCCGGTTATTCTCAGAATGTTTGGACGCTGTGAGCAACCGGCGTCTTTTTTGTTTGCGCGGTGACGGGCCGATGGGTGCGGTCGACGCCAACGCAAGCGTGCCGTTCCGATCCCATTCCTCTCGCCGCGAGAATCCGCCCCGTGAAATCGAGATTTCTCCGCCGACTCGTTGCGCCTCGATCTTCCCGCCCCACGCAAGCATCCGCCCGCCGCGGCAAACGCGCCCCCCGCCCGTTCCAACTCGAAGCCCTCGAACCGCGGATCGTGCTCGCCGGAGAGCCGATCATCAACGAGTTCATGGCCGAGAACACCTCGACGCTCGCCGACGAAGAAGGCCAGTTCGTCGATTGGATCGAAATCTACAACCGCGGCGACGCCGCCGTAAACCTCGACGGCTGGTTCCTCACCGACGACCAGGGCGACCTCACCAAGTGGCGTTTTCCTGCCGAGATTCTCGATCCCGGCGAGTACCTCGTCGTCTTCGCCTCGAACAAAGACCGCGCCACCGTCGGCCAGCGCTTGCACACCAACTTCCGCCTCGACAACGACGGCGAACTCCTCGCCCTCGTCCACCCCGACGGCCAAACGGTCGCCTCCGCCTTCACTCCAGAGTTCCCAGACCAAATCGCCAACGTCTCCTACGGCACGGCGACCGACATCGCCACCTTCCCGATGGTCCAAGCCACGATGGACGGCAAAGTCCTCGTCCCGACCAGCGGCACGCTCGGCACATCCTGGGTGGCCCCCGACTTCAACGACGCCGCCTGGCAAAACGCCATCACCGGCGTGGGCTACGTCGCCGCGCCCGAACCGCCCTTCGGCGACTACATCCAGACCGACCTCGAAGCCCAAATTTACCAACAACGGGCCGGCGCCTATCTCCGCGTCCCGTTCGACCTCGCCAGCCTGCCGACGATCGACTCCCTCAAGCTGCACATGCGCTACGACGACGGCTTCGTGGCCTACTTGAACGGCGTCGAGATCGCCCGCAGCAACGTCGCCCCCGGCACGCCCGCCTGGAACGCGACCGCCTCGTCGAACCGCCCCGACGACAGCGCCACCACCTTCCAGGACTTCGACGTCTCCGGCTTCATCGACGAACTCGTCGAAGGAACCAACGTCCTCGCCATCCACGGCCTGAACTCGAGCGTCGCCGCCTCCGACACGGGCTTTCTCATCCTCCCCGAGCTCGTCGGCTCGCGAACCATCGGCAGCGAACTCGCCTACATGAGCACGCCCACCCCCGGCGCGGCCAACGTCGTCGGCTTCGCCGGTCTCGGCGAAGGACCAACTTTCTCCACTGCCACCGGCACGTTCACCACCAACTTCAGCCTCTCGCTCTCCACCGGCGATCCCTCGGCCGTGATTCGCTACACGGTCAACGGTTCCGCGCCCACCGCCTCGTCGCCGGTCTACTCCGCGCCCATTCCCATCACGACCACGACCCAAGTCCGCGCCCGCAGCTTCCCGGTCGGCGGACTCCCCAGTCCCATCGTCAGCCATACGTTCTACAAGCTCGCCGCCGACGTCCAGGGCTTCAACTCGAACTTGCCCATCGTCGTCATCGACAACTTCGGCCAGGGCGCGATTTCGCAGAATACGGCCCAGTCCGGCTACATGGCCATCTTCGAGCCGGGCGAATCCGGCCGCACCCAAATCACCGACCTGCCCACCACCACCAGCCGCACCGGCATGCGCATCCGCGGCTCCAGCACCGCCGGCGATCCCAAGGCCCAATACAAGCTCGAAACCTGGGACGACCAGAACGACGACCGCGACGTCTCGATCCTCGGCATGCCCGCCGAGTCCGATTGGGTCCTCTTCGCGTCGTACAACTTCGACCGCGCCATGATGCGCAACGATTTCATCTACCAGCTCAGCAACGAAATCGGCCAGTACGCCGTCCGCACCCGGTTCGTCGAAGTCTTCCTCAACACGGGCGGCGGCGAACTCAACCAGGGCGACTACATCGGCGTCTACTCCTTCATGGAGAGCATCAAACGCGACGACGACCGCGTCGACATCGACCGCCTCCTCCCCGGCGACACCACGGCCCCCGACGTCACCGGCGGTTACATGGTCAAAATCGACCGCTGCGATCCCGGCGACAGCGGCTTCTCCGCCGCCAACCAAGGCCTATGCTTCGTCGAGCCGAACGAAACCACCCTCGAACAAGCCGCCTGGGACCCTCAAGAACAATACATCCGCAGCTACATCAACCAGTTCGGCACGGCCCTCAACGGCGCGAACTTCACCAATCCCACGACCGGCTACGCCGCGTTCTTCGACGCCGACCGCTCCATCGACCATCACCTGCTCAACGTCCTGGCGATGAACGTCGACGCCCTCCGCTTGAGCACCTACCTCTACAAGCCCCGCAACGGCAAGCTCACCTTCGGCCCGATCTGGGATTTCGACCGTTCGATGGAATCCACCGACGGCCGCGACGACAACCCGTCGCAATGGAACGGCCCACCCGACTCGACCATCTACTTCACCTCCGACAGCCGCAACATCTGGTGGGGCCGCCTCTTCCAGGATCCGAACTTCTGGCAGAAGTGGATCGATCGCTGGCAAGAACTTCGCGAAACGACCCTCTCGACCGCCCACATGCATGCGATCCTCGACGCCAACCGCGATTACCTCGCCGAGGCCGCCGTCCGCAACTTCACCCGCTGGTCCGCCGCGCCCCCACGCGGCGGCAGTCACGCGGCCGAAGTGAACATCATGAAGAACTGGCTCGCCACCCGCGCCGCGTGGATCGACGGCCGCTTCACCCGCAAAGCCACACTCAGCCATCCTGGTGGCACGGTCGCCCAAGGCTTTCAAGTCACCCTCTCCGGTCCCGCCGGCACAACGCTCTACTACACGACCGACGGCAGCGACCCGCGGGCCTCCGGCGGCGGCATTTCGCCCACCGCCCTCGTCTACTCCGGCCCCATCACCATCAACGACAACACCCGCATTACCGTCCGCGCCAAGAGCGCCACGCAACTCGACGGCAGCACCTGGAGCGGCCCGCGAACCGGCGACTACTTCACCGACCCCTTCGCCCTCGCGGTCAGCGAGATTCACTACAACCCCGCCCCGCCGTCCGTCGCCGAAATCGCCGCGGGCTATGCCTCCGCCGACGACTTCGAGTTTCTCGAAGTCCAGAACGTCCGCGATCGCCCGCTCAATCTCGCCGGCTACAAGTTCTCCAGCGGCGTCGAGTTCACCTTCGGCAACGTCACGCTCCAGCCCGGCGACCGCGCCGTCGTCGTCCGCAACTCCGCCGCGTTCTCCGCACGCTACGGCGCGGGAATCGTCCCCGTCGGCCAATACGGCAACGTCCTGCCGAGCCTGGATTTCCAGCTCGCCAACGACGGCGAACGCATCGTTCTCGAAGGTCCCTTCGGAAACACCGTCGAAGACTTCCGCTACGCCGACAACTGGTACGACCTCACCGATGGCGAAGGCTTCTCGCTCGTTTCCGTCGATCCCGCCAACACCGCAGCGAACGACAGCCTCGCCGCATCCTGGCGCACGAGCGATTTCGAGAACGGTTCTCCCGGCGCCGGCGACATCGGCCTCGCCCCGCAAGCCGGCGCGATCATCCTTTCCGAAGCCCTCACCAACACCGCCTCCCCCAGCGGCGACTGGCTCGAACTGCGAAACACCACCGCCGCGCCAATCGACCTCCAACACTGGTACGCGAGCGACGACGAAACCAACCTCCGCAAGTTCCGCTTCACGGCGTCCACGATCGTCCCGGCCGGCGGCTACCTCGTCGTCGGCAAGAACGAACTCGGCCCCGCCTTCGATCTCTCCAGCCTCGGCGGAACGTTGATCGTCCAGGCAGCCAATGCCAGCGACCAACTGCTCGGCTTCCGCGAAGATCGCCAGTTCGGCGGCGCGGACGCCGAAACGACGCTCGGTCGTGTCGAAACCAGCGACGGCGACGTCGACTTCGCCACGCTCGCAACCGCCACGCCCAGCGCCGACAACGCCTCGCCCGTCATCGGCCCGGTCGTCGTCAACGAGATCATGTACCACCCGGACAACGCCGCCAATCCGCTCGTCGAAGACGAATACATCGAGCTACACAACACCACCGCCGCCGCCATCCCACTCTACGATCCGGCCAACCCCGCCAACACCTGGCAAATCTCCGGCATCGGCGGCTTCGCGTTCCCCGCGGGCACAACCATTCCCGCCGGCGGCTACGTCGTCGTTACGAATGCCGATCCGTTCCTCTTCCGCCTGCTCTACAACGTGCCCGCGGCCGTCGAGATTTACCAATTCTCGGGCGGCTTGAACAACGCCGGCGAAGCGATCGACCTCTTGCGCCCCGCAACGCCCAACGCCCAAGGCGTACCCTACGTCATCGCCGATCACGTCGACTACGGCGACTCCGACCCGTGGCCCGCGCTCGCCGACGGCGGCGGCTCGTCCCTCTCCCGCTTCGCGCCGCTCGATTACGGCAACGAACCGAACAATTGGCTCCCCAGCACCATCGGCGGCACCCCCGGCCGCACGAACACCTACTACGACACGACCCCGCCGACCGTTCCCACCAACCTCGCGGCGCTCGCCGCCGGCCCTGCGCAAATCGACCTCGCCTGGACCGCGTCCGTCGACCCGCAAAGCGCCGTCCTCCGCTACCACGTTTTCCGCAACGGCGAGCTCATCGGCACGCCCGCGACGAACGCGTTCGCCGACACGGCCGCCGCCCCCGGCATCGAATACGTCTACGAAGTCTCCGCCGTCAATCTCGACCTCGCCGAGAGCGCCAAGAGCGCCGCCTCCGCGCCGCTCGCGCTCCTCGCCGCGACCGCCGTCGTCGCTCCCCGCGAGCATCAACTCCGAGTCGTCTTCAGCGAGCCGGTCACCGCCGCCAGCGCCGAAAACGTCGCCAACTACGCAATCCCCGGCGTCCAAGTCCTCGCCGCGTCGCTCGGCGGCACCGGCAAGACCGTCCTCCTCACCACGACCTCGATCGACGACGGCCCGCAATACGCGCTGACCATCGCCAACATCGTTGGCACTTCCGGGCGCACCCTCGCCCCAAACTCTGTCCATCCCTTCGTCCTCTCGGGCTTGCTCGAACAGTTCGCCGTCCGCCACGTTTCCGCCGCCGGCACGCAAGTCAACAACCTCGCCGCCGCCGACGCCTTGCTCGGCCTGCCCTCGGGCCATCCCGGCATCGCCGGCGAAGCGACTGCCAACCCATCGACGATCGACTACAAAGACGACGACGGCGCCGCCGACGCCGGCCGCTTCCCCGGCAGCTCGCCGTTCCCCAACAACCTCCCCGGAAACGACAACGACTTCGCCGTCCGCGCCTCGGGCACGATCACCGTCCCCGAAGGCCAGGCCGGCCCCTGGACCTTCGCTGCCGGCATCATTGGCCCGCAACTCACGTTCATCGCCAAAGGCGACACCTGGAAATTCCTCGACAACGGCACCGACCAGGGCACGGCCTGGCGCACGCTCGCGTTCAACGATGCCGCCTGGAGTACCGGCGCCGCCGAGCTGGGCTACGGCGACGGCGACGAAGCGACCGTCATCAGCTTCGGCCCAAGTAGCTCCGCCAAGTACATCACGACGTACTTCCGCAAAACGTTCGCCGTCGAGAATCCCGCCGCGATCGTCGGCCTCACCATGCAGCTCAAGCGCGACGACGGCGCCGCCGTGTACTTGAACGGCACGGAAATCGCCCGCGACAATCTCCCGGCCGGAACCTTGACCTACACCACGAACGCCCCCGCGGCCGCCGGCGATGACGGCGCGACGTTCCTCACGTTCACCGTGCCCACGAATCTGCTGGTGGCCGGCGACAACGTGCTGGCCGTCGAAATCCATCAGAACGGCGGCGGAAGCAGCGACGTGTCGTTCGATCTCTCGCTCGTCGGCGACACCGAAATCCCGCCCACGCCGCCCGGCGGTTCCGTCATCTTCCCCCGCGGCTCCACCTGGAAATATCTCGACAACGGCTCGAACCAAGGCACGGCCTGGCGGCAGCCCGGTTTCAACGATGCGACGTGGGCGTCCGGTCCCGCCGAGCTCGGATATGGCGACAACGACGAGGAAACCGTTGTCGGCTTCGGACCAAACTCCGGCAACAAGTATCCGACGACCTATTTCCGCACGGCGTTCAACGTCGCTGATGCCTCGCAGTATTCGACGCTCAAGTTCCGCGTCCAACGCGATGACGGCGTAGCCGTTTATCTCAACGGCGTCGAAGTCGTCCGCGACGGCCTCAACGCCGGCGCGCTCTTTAGCGACTTTGCCACGATCACCGTCGGCGGCGCCGACGAAACGACTTTCTTCGAATTTAACGTCGACCCGGCGCTCCTGGTCACCGGCCAAAACGTCATCGCCGCCGAAGTCCACCAGGTGAACGCCACGAGCAGCGACCTCGGCTTCGACCTCGAAGTCGTCGCCGGCGGCGCGGTCAGCGACGACGGCGCCCGCGTCGTGATCGACGGCATCCCCGTCTTCGTCGCCGACTCCGGCGCGTCGCGGATCGACCGCTACGGCACGGTCAATCTCGCCGAGGGCGAGCACACGTTCGAACTCGTGTTCTTCGAACGCAGCGGCCCGGCCCAACTCGAACTCTTCGCCGCCCCCGGCACGCACGTCTCGTTCGACGAGTCGTTCCGCCGCATCGGCGATGTGGCGAGCGGCGGACTCTCCATCGTCTCCCCCGGCACGCCGCCCAACGAGTCCCCCTTCGTCACCGACGTCCTCGTCGCCTCGTCCGCCTGGTCCGCCGAATACCTCGCCGCCCTCGCCTCCGCGGGCTTGGGCGGCGGCGGCGTTTCGCTCGCCCGCGGCGCCGCCCAACTCGCCCCCGTTTCTTGGACCAACCTCGACCAGGTCAAAATCCGCTTCTCCGACGACATGCTCGTCGCCGAAACCGATCTCGCCCTCCGCGGCGTCAACGTCGCGGACTACGTCGCCACCGTCGGCCTCGCCCCCGGCGGTTTCGGCTACGACGCCGTCACGCGCACCGCGACCTGGACGTTCGACCAATCCTTCGCCGCCGATAAGCTCCTCGTCGAGCTCGCCGACACCGCCACCGACTCCCAGGGCGCCCCGCTCGACGGCGAATGGACCGACGCCGCCAGCACCTTCTCCGGCAACGGCACGCCCGGCGGCGATTTCCGCTTCCGCTTCGACGTCCTCCCCGGCGACGTCAACGCCTCCGGCCAGGTCACCCTCGCCGACGTCCACGCCAACCGCGCCGCCCAATTCCGCAGCCTCGGCCACGCCCAATACGACCCCCAACAAGACGTCGACGGCAACGGCCACATCAACGCCACCGACCTAGTCCTAGTCCGCAACCACCAAATCGCCTCGCTCCCAGCCGGCGAACCCGCGCCCAGCGCGTCGCCCACCGCCGCGGCAGGTGCAATCGTGGTTGCGACAAAACCTCAGACAAATCGCGAAACGGCAGACGTCTCCGTCCGTGCGCTGCGAACTCGCAAACTCGCGGCCGACGCGGCGCGACGAGCATCGTCGCGCATCCTAGTCGATTCCGCCGCTACCCCTTCCCCATCCGAATCGCCCCCGCGCCTCTACGCACGGCGCCCCGCTCAAACCCACGCCACCCGCGACGCAGCGCTGCGCCAACTGTTTAGCAACACGTAGCTCGTAGGATGGGCCGAACGGAGTGAGGCCCACCAAGCGCCGACTGCCGAGTTGTGAATGGAAAACGCGCAATGTGGTGCGAATGATCCCGCCATTTCGCGCAGTGCTACCGCATTCACCATTACCCGCGCCGGTCTCTCGTTTCGTGGGAGGATACCTTGGAAACCACGAAAGCGCGAAAGTACGAAATCACGAAACACGCCGCGGAACGACTGAAACCCAACCAGCTAATGCCGGCAACGGAGCCTCCCCGGTCATTCTGCATTCTTCATTTTGCCCTTGCATTCTCTCCGTGCCTCCGCGTCTCCGTGTTTCAAAAGATCACTTGGATGTCGCCGGAAGACCACTCTGCGGCCTCTGCGCACCCTCCGCGCCCTCTGCGTTAAAAAACGAACCCGCCCGTTTTTCGTCGCCGCCAACGGCCGCAAAAAGCATTCCCCGCGCTATTTCTTCGGCGCAGTCCCCGGCTGCCGCGCCACGTTCGTCACCGGCGGCTTCGCCAAATACGCGAACAAATCGGTAATCTCGTCCAGCGACAGGGGATCGAGCAGCTTCTCCGGCATGCTCGACACATTGGAGGGCGCGATGTCCTCGATCTCTTCGCTCGGCACAACGACCGTCTCCAGCGTCGCCGTGCGGATCGTCGCGTTGCCGTCCGCGTCCCGCGTCACCAGCCCCGAAAGCACCTTGCCGTCCGTCGTCCGCACGCTCTTGCTCGCGTACTGGTCCGACACCACGTGCGATGGGAAAAGAATCGCTTCCAGAATCTCCCGCTTGCTGAACCGCCGGGCGACGCTCGTCAGGTCCGGCCCGTGCGACTCGCCCGTCTCGCCGAACCGGTGACACTTCGCACAACTCGCCGTCGCATACACCGCCGCCCCCCGCGTAACGTCGCCGCGGCTCGTCGGCGTCCGCAAATGCCGCGTCACCTCGTCGATGTCCCACTTGCCCGCGAGCGTCGGCAGCGGCTTCGCCTCCGGCGAATTCGGATACGTCTCGTGAAACCATGCCTGCGCCTTCTCGAGCGCGGCCAGCGCCCCTTCGCTCGCGTCGTAAAACTTCTGACCCGACCAATGCTCGACCAAACCAACCGCGGCCAGCGCCCCGGATTCGCCGATCGCCCCATTGCCCAAGGCATACCCGCGCAAAATCGCCTGCCGCAAAGGCTCCGCGTCCGTCGGCACGCGATTGACCCCAGCCAGCCGTGTCAGCACTTCCTGCGCCGCCACGCCGTCGACCACGGACAGCGACTGCACCAACAGCGGCCAGTTCTCGCCGTCGGGATGCTGCGCAAGCCCCATCGCGATCGCCGCCCGCCGCTCCGGCTGCTTCTCGAACAGCGACCGCAAATACGCCATCGACTCCGCGTCGCCGCTCCGCGCAAGCACCGCGACGAGCCCGATCCGCAACCGGTCGGCCGCGTCGCTATCGACCTCCGCAATCTTTTCGTCCAACGCGCGCAGCGCGACGAGCGTGTCGGCGTCCGGTTCTCTCGGCAACCGCGCCAGCGACGCGAGCGCCGTCGTCGGCCACGCGGTCCCTTCCCGCAGCATCTTGAGCCGCTCTTCGGCGCTCAACTGCCCGCCGACTTCGATCGCCGCCCGCTCGATATACCGTCCCAAGCTCAACCCGCCGGGCAGCGCCCGCGCCTCTTCATAAAACCGCAGCAGATCGAACCGCTGCGCGCTCGTCAGCCCCGGCCGATAGTGCGCCAGGTGCATCGCCAGATGAACCTTCTCGGCCGTCGGCAAATTGCTCTTGAGCTGTGCGAACATCTTCGCCGCCGAAGTCGGCTCCTCGAGCTGCACGAGCAGCCGCACCAACTCGCGATTCGCCAGCGCGCTCCGCTGCGGATACATCGCCGCAAGCTGACCCGAAAGTCCCTCGACGGTTTCCTCGCTCAACTCGCCGTGGAGCACGCCCAACTCGCACACGCGCAAGAGTGCCAGCAAATCCGCCTCGGTCGGACGATCCAGCATCAGCTTGCGGGCCCGCTCCACAACTGCCGTCGCCATCTGCGGCGACGGTTGCGCGATCAGCATGGCCGCCGCCGCGTTGGCAAACAGCCGCTTGTCGCGCACGCCCAAAATGCTCGGCAGCCACTTCTCCGCCTGCAAGCCTTCGAGCGAAATCCGCGCCGCGAGCACCAGGTGCCGATCGTTCGTCGACAGCGGCTCCGCCAGATTGCCCAGCGTCGTCACCTGCCCGCTCCGCGACAACGCCTCGAGCGCCAAACGTCCGACGCGCGGCTCCGCGTCGTGAATCAGCTTGGCGAGCGTCGTGCCCGTCGTGGCGTCGCCGTGAATGCCCAAGAGATACGCCGCCTTCGCCCGCACGAGCATCTGTTCGTCCGCCGCGAGCGTCAGCAAAAAATCCTTCGCCGGCGCGGGTCCGATAAGCTGCATCAAATCGAGCGACCGCGTCCGCTGCTCGACCGGCAGCGTCTTCTGCATCGCCGCGGCCACAAGTTGCGGACCCCACTGCTCGCCGAGTTCCTCGCGAATTTTCAGAATCTCCTGCCGCGCCCACGCGCTTTCGAGCTGCGGCTGCCGCAGCGCGGCCGTAATCCCGACGCCCAGCGCCGTGACCTGCGGCGGCACCTTCCCCTGCCACGACACCCGATACAACCCGCCCTCGGTTCCGCGCCCGCCGGTCGTGAAATACACCGCGCCATCCGGCCCGACGGCAATGTCCGTCGCGTTCATTGGCGTCCCTTCGACGAACACTTCCGGCTCGCCGGCAAAGCTCGACCCGTTCGGCTTGAACCGCACGACGATGATCCGCCCCTTAGCCCAGTCGCACGAAAACAGCGCGTTGTGATAGCTCACGGGAAACATCACGTGGTTGTAAAACACCATCCCCGCCGGCGAACCGTCGCGCGTGTCGAGCGCCGCCGGCAGCGTGTCGATAAAATATTCCGGCCACTTTGCCCAACCGCTCCGCCAGCCGAAATCGGCCCCCGGCGTAACGTGCAGCACCCGCGTCGGACGATACCACGGCGCCCCGATGTCCCATTCCATGTCGGCGTCGTGCGTAAACAGCTCGCCGCTCGCGCTGAACGCCAGATCGAACGCATTGCGCAACCCGCCGGCGACCACTTCCACGAACTCGCCGTCCTGATCGGTGCGCAAGATCGTTCCCGCCGGCGCCTTGATGCCCGATCCCATGCCGTTGGGGTCCTCGAACCGCGGCCCGGCCAAGTCGCCTTCATACGGATTCGCGTAAGGGCTGGTTTCCTCCGCCGACTTGTCGAGCGTCGCGTGATTGCCCACCGCGATGTAAATCAATCCATCCGGACCGACCACGATCCCGTGTGGGCCGTGTTCCAGCACCTTGCAATTAAAGCCGAACAGCTTCTTGACTTCGTCGACCTTCCCGTCGAGGTCGCTATCGGCGAGCCGATACAGCCCCAAGCCTTCCGGCCCCTCCGCCGTGACGAACACCCGTCCGCCGAGCGATAGAATCCCGTGACAGTTCTTCACCTCTTCGCAATACGGCGCGACCGCGTCGACCACGCCGTCCCGATTGCGGTCCGTCGCCAAAAGCAGCGGCCCGTTCTCCCGCGCCAACAGCGCCTCGCCGGCGTGATTGAACGACAGCGCGATCAGCGAACCCGTGTCGTCGTTGCCGAGCACCTTCTGCACCGTAAACCGCGGCGCAGCCCGAAACCGCAGCGGCTCCGGCGTCTTGGTCGCCGCGGGCGCGGCAGGTTCCACGGCCAGCGCATGCGCGACGTTGCCGTCGTCGTCCGCGGGGCGGACGTCGCCGGCCTGAACGACCACCCCATCCCCGAACGCGGCGCTCGGCGGCGCCGGCGGCGAAGGCTGCGGCTCCGGCTTTTCGGCAGATTTCGGCGACGGCGTTTCGATGGCCGGCGATGTGGACCCGGCCGCAGGGTCGTCCGTGGCAACCGCCACCGCGCCCTCTTCGCCCGGCTTCGGCTCGCCGCGCACCGGCTCTTCGGCAAACGCAAGGGCAACGCTGAGCAGACCAGGCAGAACGAACGCCGGCACGGCCCAAACTGCGAAATACCGCGAAATCTGCGGCTTCGGCAAACGTTTCGAGTATCGGACGGACATCCTGTCCTCCTCACGCAAGGGAACATAGTTCGGTATCGCAAACCCCAGCGCATGCGCGCAAAGGGCGTACAAGAAATCGGGCGCGGCGGGAGGTTACACAGCACCGGCGAACGAGGCAAGACGACTTGTCCCGCCGCGTAGGGTGGGGCGAACGAAGTGAGGCCACCAGGCGCGGCGTCTTGCCAGGCTTTGGCCGACATCGCTCCATTCGATCCGCACGAATCGCCGTCTTCCGGAAAACGCAACTCCGATCGTCTCCGCGCCGATCACCCACCAACGCCCCGGTCCCCCTCGATTCCAAATGCCGATTCCAGCTAGAATGAAGCGATCGGCCCCCAACTCGACCTGCCGCACGGAAGCCCGCGCCATGAACGGACTCGAAACCAAAGACTGGGTGCTGTTCGCCGCCGCGGCCTACGTCGCCATCGTGTCCCTCGTCCGCCTCATGATCCGCCACCGCGCCCGCGTCTCCGCCCAACTCGCCACCGAAATCGAACGCCAGCAGCACGCCAAAGCCGCCGAAGAACAACGCCGCAAGGAAGTAGAAAAGAAGAAACAACCCAAAGCCGCCTGACCCGCAACAGAGAATCGTGAATGGAAAATGGTGAATTGTGAATTGTGAACATGCGAGGCGTGCCGCACCGGCTGCATTCACAATTCACAATTCACAATTCACCATTTTCAATTCACAATTGCGCGCCGCCCCGGTGGGCCACACTTCGCTCGCCCCATCCTACGTCGATAAATGTCCAAGCGCCTTTACATCGAAACCGTCGGCTGCCAGATGAACATGCTCGACAGCGAGCTGGTCGTCGCCGCGCTGCGCAAAGAGGGCTACGAACTGGTCGACGCCCCCGGCAAAGCCGACACGATCCTCTTCAACACGTGCAGCGTCCGCCAGCACGCCGAGGACAAAATCTACAGCGCCTTGGGCCGCCTCAAGCACGCCAAACGCCACAACCCCGACAAGGTCATCGGCGTCCTCGGCTGCATGGCGCAAAAAGACCAGGAACTGATCTTCAAGCGCGCCCCCTATGTCGATCTGGTCGTGGGGCCGGGACAGTTGCACCAGGTGCCCGAGATGATCGAATCGGCCCGCCGCAACGGCGGCCAGCAGCTCGCCGTCAGCCTCGGCCGCAAGGACGGTTCGCGCCTCGAAATCGCCGAAAGCTTCGAGAGCTACGACCCCTTGCGCGAAGCTGAAATGCGCCCGTCGCCCTATCAGGCCTACGTCCGCATCATGATCGGCTGCGACAAGTTCTGCACGTATTGCATCGTGCCGATGGTCCGCGGCCCGGAGCAAAGCCGCCCGCCGGAGCAGATCGTCCGCGAATCGCGAAAACTCGCCGACGAAGGCTGCCGCGAAATCACGCTGCTCGGCCAGACGGTGAACAGCTACAAGCACCGCGCCGGCGATCGCACCACGCGCCTCTCCGACCTGCTCGCAATGCTCCAAGACATCGACGGCATCGACCGGCTCCGCTTCGTCACGAACTTCCCGAACGACATGACCGACGACCTGCTCTTCGCCGTCCGCGACCTGCCGAAGGTCATGCCGTACTTGCACGTCCCGGCCCAGAGCGGCTCGAACCGCATCCTCGACCGCATGAAGCGGCTCTACACGGTCGAACAGTATCGCGACATGATGGCCCGCATCCGCGCGATCGTGCCGGAAGCGTCGGTGACGAGCGACTTCATCGTCGGCTTCTGCGGCGAAACCGAGGAAGATTTCGAGCAAACCGTCGACCTCGTCCGCGAGCAGCGGTTCAAGAACAGCTACATCTTCAAATACAGCGAGCGCCCCGGCACGAAGGCCCCCGCGCTGTTCCCCGACGACGTGCCCGACGACATCAAACGCCGCCGCAACAACGACCTGCTCGCCGTCCAGAACGCGATCAGCGAGGAACTCAACCAACCGCTCATCGGCCGCGTGGTCGATGTCCTCGTCGAAGGACCGAGCAAACGCGCCGAACGCCAAACGCACGACGACCACGCCTACGTCGGCCATGAACACGGCGCACACGAGCACCGCCACGCGCTCCAGCTAACCGGCCGCACGCCCTGCGATCGCATCGTCGTCTTCGACGGCAACCCCCGCCAAATCGGCCGGATCGTGCGAATTCGCATCTACGACGCCTCCGCGTTCACGCTCTTCGGCGCCGTCGTCACGGAACACGTCGGGCCGGAAGTGTTTCAGCTATCGCTTAAGGGATAGGCGTAGGCTGGGTCGAACGAAGTGAGGCCCACCAAATCACGCGACCATCTACGGACTCTCGGCCGTCGTCGCTCTATCCCAACCGCCCTACCGTTTCGCCGCGAGAACCTTTTCGATTTCGCTCGCCACGCGCTTTCCCAAACCTCGCGAGCCTTCCTCGTTGAAGTGAACGTTGGCCTTGCGCTGCCACTTCGCTTGATGCCCCTTCGCCAGCGCGTAAAGATCGTTCACGGCAACCTTCTCGTCCGCCATCACCTTCGCCGCGATGGCGTTGTACGCAACCTCGTCGCCCGGCGTTCGCCCCGCCGCGCCCTCGGGCACCGGCGTCGTCGTCGCCCAAATCACTATCGCGCCGGTTTTCTTGAGTCGCGCGACGATCGCCCGCAGGTTCTTCTCGTACTCTTCCGGCGAGACTTGCCGCGCGCCCCGGACCTGTTTGATGTCGTGCAGGCCGACGTTCACGTGAATTGCATCCCACTTCCCGCCGCCGAGCCATTTGTCGAGCTTCTCGAGCGTGTTGGCCGTCGTGCCCGAATTCGCCGGAATGCGATGCACGTTCGCCTTGCCGTCGAGCGCCTTCCGCGTCGGCAACGTGTACCCAATGCTGATCGAATCTCCGATCAAGAGCACTCGCGGCAACCCGGGCTTGTCCTCGATCGGCTTGAATGGATCGTCCGCGGCGGATAGCGGTGAGACGATCAGGCTCAAAACGATTGCCGACGACGCCAACTGGTATCGCATGACGGATTTCTCCCCTGGGAAACGATCGTCCGAAAGGCCCCGCTTGCGCCAACCGTGCCCCGCATTGTAGCACCGGAGCCCCGCGCTCTCGCGGAAACGTCGGTCTTTCCAAGATTTCCCGGCCGCCGCCGTCCCGCAATGCGGATTACCAAATGGCGGCGATCCTCTCGCAATCCAGCATCTCTCGCGAGCACGCTTCGCGCGCCGATCGCGCCGCGAGATAATTGGCGCCGGCGCACGCCTGGCCTGCTATTTCGAACGTCCCTTCGTCTCAGGAGCAGTTCGATGGCCTCGATTACCGAATCGGTCGGCAGAATGGGCGGCAAGAACCGCCCCGACGACGTCCTGACCGTCAAGCAATTGCTCAACGGCGTCGGCCCGGCGAAAGGCGGTCCAGCCCCGCCGCTTGCCCTCACGGTCCAATGCGACCAGAAGACGATCGACGCCATCCAGCGGTTTCAACTCCATCATTTCGGTTGGAGCATCGCCGACGGCCGAGTCGACCCCGACGGCCCCACGCTCGCCAAACTCAACGAGCTTTCCGGCTCGCCGGGCACGCAGCCGATCCCGCCCACGCCAACTCCCACCGACGAAACGCATCCCGGCTGCGACGTTAGCCAATCGGACCTCATCAATAAAGCGGTCAAGGACGCCAAGGACTACCTCGACACGGCCATCCGCAAGCTCCGCGGCATCGCCGGCATCGTCGTGCCCAATTCGGTCGTGGTCGACACCAAGACCAAGGTCCGCAACATCTTCAAGATCGACCTGATCGCGGAAATGAGCGGCGACGCGATTACGAACGCCTTCAACTTCTCGACGCTGCTCCAAAACTTCAGCATCCTCCGCGCGTCGTTCAATCGCAAGTTTCCGCTGCGCTGCGATCCGAACGCGACCAACGCCGCCCAGGTGTCGAACAATTTCCAAGACGAAACGGTCACCTTCGGCCCGCGGTTCTTCCCCGGCAATGCCGACGGCGCGATCTCGAACAAAGACACGCGCGCGGTAACCCTCGTCCACGAACGCGCGCACACCGCCCTGCGCATCTCCGGCCATCCGGGCACCGGCGACGTGCCCGTTTGCGTGTTCCCGCACCTCGGATTCCCCGGCCTCACCGCCGACGATGCGCTCAAGAACGCTTGGTGCTACGAATGGCTCACCGCATCGCTACAGAACGACTATTCGCCCGAAAAGTACATGAACGTCAACACTTGCACCGCCGGCGGCGACACCGGCTAAAAGCACTGTCATGGCTGAATTTGCATTTCTGATTGCGCGCATACGGTGAGCGCAACTACGGTCAGCGTAGTTTCGCGAGTGCTCGTTGTCTACCGAA
>QEVJ01000172.1 GCA_003576845.1 Planctomycetota bacterium | reverse complement strand
GGTGTGCAACTCGCCGCCGGCGATTGCCTTGTCTTTGCCGGAGGCGAAGACGACGAGATACTCGCCCGGCTGGATCGCGGTGTCTGGGAACCCCCACTTTTCCAGGTCGCCGTCGTCGTCGGTCAGGCGCCAGTCTCCCAAGTTCACCGCAGTGGCATCGGCGTTGTAGATTTCGATCCAGTCGGAGTGCTGGCCGTCTTCGTCGTCGAACGAACCGTTGTTCGCCGCCATGAACTCGCTAATCACGAGATTGCCGGCAGTAAGCAAACACCGCGGTTCGAGTTGCTCGACCGGCAAACTGCATCGACGGGACGCGTGACGAATCATGGCGGGTCTCCTTGCGCGAAGCGGCAACCGCCTCGCGCATTAAAGAAGCCGAGAAACCGGAACGACGCGAACGACCGAGCGCCAGAACGAGCGTCGCTCCCACCCACGATCGACGCTCGCGCACGGCGCGTAACTGCGAGCTTTGGAAAAGAATGCAGGGCGAATACCCGGCCGGGAAGGCCCCGAAGCGCGAACGCAATGCGCGATCAAGGGCGCTCCGCCGAACCGCGGAAAGCCCGCGCACGCCTGTAAGAATCCCGTCGGCAAACATGATCGCGACCGCCGGGGAAACGAATCGCAAATTGCCGGTAGCTAAACTACCATTGTGGCGGTGCGCAGTATACTCTTTCCGCGGCGCGTTTGGCAACCGGCCGTTCTGTGCTGGCGTCGGGCTGCGTTGCGGCGAATTAGCCCGAGAGGTTATCTTCAATTCCGTCGCCCGGCGCCGTGGACCGCGCGGTTTGGGGCCGAGATCCGTTAGTCCAGCGAGGACGCTATGTTGACGCTCGTATCCGGCGGCGGTCAGACCACGTGCGATCGCGTTTGGCGGCGGGACTTTCTCCGCGTCGGCACGTTGGGACTTGCCGGCTGGTCGCTGTCGAACTTGCTCTCGCTCCGCAGCAGCGCGCACGCGGCAAAGGCGAACTTCGTCCGCGACAAGTCCGTCGTCCTGCTGTACCTATCGGGCGGCGCGAGCCACATCGAAACTTTTGATCCCAAAATGACCGCTCCCGCCGGCATCCGCAGCCTCACCGGCGAAACGCCCACGTCGATTTCCGGCGTCACCTTCGGCGGAACGTTTCCCGGTCTCGCGGCGCGGGCGGACAAACTCGCCGTGGTCCGGTCGTTTCAACATCCGGTCGGCGACCACGACGCCGCCCACGTTCACGTTCTGTCGGGCGGAACCAACCCGACCGGCACAGGCAACTCCGGCTTCGCGATGTCGGCCTGCGCGGCTCGGCTCCGCGGGACGAATCATCCCGAGACGGGCTTGCCGACGAACATTTTTTTGGGCGAAACCGAGGTCGATGGGCAGTATCGCAACGAGCGCGAGCGGGCGCTGCGCGGTTCCGCCCCAGGATTGCTTGGGCCGGCGTACGGCCCGCTCGTCCATCACACGTCGGAAACGATGTCGAACGACGCAGCGTCGCACGCCGGTGGGTCGCCGAAGCCGCGTCGCGGCGCCGTTTCCGCCAATCCGCCGAAGCCCGATTCGCTCGCGGCGAATATGCGGCTCAATTTGCCCGCCGGCCGACTGCACGATCGCCGCGCGCTCCTCGCGCAGCTCGACCGCTTGAATCGCGGGATCGATGCGTCGGGAAAAATGGACGGCATGGACAAATTCGACGCCCAGGCGATGCATCTCCTCATGGGCGGCGCCGCCGATGCGTTCGACTTTCGCAAAGAACCCCAGGCCCTCATCGCCCGCTACGACACGAGCGACATCGCGATCGGCCACAAAGCTTTCCGCCCCTCGACGCTCGGCCACCAAATGCTCGTCGCGCGGCGGTTGTGCGAGGCGGGCTGCGGCTTCGTCACGGTGCATAGCGCCGGGTGGGACATGCACGCCGACGGCAACAACCCCGGCATCGTCCGGGGTATGGAAATGCTCGGCCGCAGCGTCGACCGCGCGGTATCCGCGTTTCTCGACGACGTCGCCGACCGCGGACTCTCCGAAAAGATCCTGCTCGTTATCACCGGCGATTTCGGGCGCACGCCAAAGGCCAACGCTCGCGGCGGGCGCGATCACTGGTCCAAACTCGGCACGCTCGCGTTCGCGGGCGGCGGCTTGAAGATGGGCCAGGTCGTCGGTCAATCGGCGCGCGGCGCGGATGTACCCGCCACCGCTCCGATCTCCACGGCGCAGATGATGGCGACGATTATGCACGCGCTGTTCGACGTATCGCAATTGCGTCTGGCCGCCGGCGTGCCGCGCGCGTTGATGCAAGAAATCGAACGCGGCGAGCCGATCGCGGAGCTGATTTAGCGCGGGGAGAACGCGGATTCGACGCGGTGCTATTCTTTTTTTTCGATCCGCAGGATACGGCGTTGTCGCCATCGACGCCGTACAGCACGCCGTCGGGGCGGACGGCTACGCCATGCGGGCGTCTCGCTGGAAAAATAATGCCCGCGGAACGAAGGATTCGCGGCGTCGCGGCGCCGCGTTTTGGAGCGGGGCAATGATCGGATCGGAGCGGCAATCTTCGTTACGCCGCGGCTTTGGCCTACTTGACCGGGCACGGGCCGTGTATGTCGACGGCGAAGTCGACGCGGGGTTACACTGGCAAATAGAGCGGGCATGAGGGGCAACTCACTTGGCGCGGAGGTTAGCCATGCCAAGGCCTGTTAATCCTTTGGAGGTTGGGAGGAAGTGGAACGTGCTGGCGCGGTACGTGGTCGCAGCGCTACTCCTGCTGGTGATCGCGGTGGTGACGTTTCAAGCGTTCGTGTGGCCGTATCCTTGGGCGCTCGTCACTCCTTTCGAGCCTGTGTGGCAGCAGGAATGTTCGCGGCTCTACGGAGCGATGGAATCGTTCAGAGAGAAGTTCGACGAAACGCCGCCGAACTTCGACGACATGGATCGCGTTGCGCGGTTCGTCGAGCGTGTGTTTCCTGAGTACAAGCCCGGAGTATCCGCGCCGTATCCACGCGATCTCGACGCGGCCGAGGCATTGGTATTTTGGCTCGGCGGGATCAGCACCGAACCGGCCGATCCCTTCGCACCCGAAGCGAAAGAGCGGCATAAGTTTTACGAGTTTCGACCGAGCGGGCTGCACGACGGGCGGTACTACCCCCGGGGAATCGACGACACGCAGCCCTTCGTCTACTTCGCGCACACGAGCTACGCGACGGAAGAGTACGAGGGCTTTCGGCCATACGTCCGTTCGCAACGCGGCCGCGAAAAAGAGTATTGCGCTCCCGAGACGGCACAGATCATTGCCCCAGGCAGGGATGGCAAGCTGGGTCGTGGAGGATTGATTACGAAGTTGTCCGAAGAAGATCGCGACAACGTCGTGAGTTTCGACACGCGACGAGTCGGCGATATCGGGGTCGAAGAGTAGTACGCGGGCCATTCGCACAGCGTGGGTCGATAGGGCAAGCTCGATTTAGAGGGTTATCCTGTGTCCGCTCCAAGTACGGCTTCAGAAGTGGTGCGTTCTCGTTGGCAAGTGTGGGCGTACAGGTTGGCGTTATTCGCGGTGATCGTGGTCCTGGCCGCGATCGTTGTACTCGCGGTTGTTGTGAACCTTCGCCGCGAGGTCTGCGGCGTAGTGGATCGCGAAGTTCGTCACCTCGGCTTCGCCATGGTTGAATTCAACGAGAAGTTCAACAGCCTACCGCCGAATGGCGACAGCGAAGAGCGATTGCGTCGATTCGTGAGGAAGGCATTCCCGCAAGCTCGCGGAGTCAGCGCCCGGGCGGTGCCAGAGCAACTCGATGCGGCCGAAGCACTCGTGTTTTGGCTAAGCGGCGTGAGCACGGACCCGCGAGACCCATTTGCAAAAGACGCGGGGGAGCGCTACGTGTTCTTCGAGTTTCCTAGCGATCGCGTCCGCGACGGCCGTTTCTATCCGAAGGCCGACGGCGAGACCGATCCATACGTGTACTTCGATTGGGAAGACTACGACGGCTCGGAATACCGAGGATTTCGCCCGTACTACTGGCCGCAGGACGACCGACGGGGCAACAGAGAATACTCCGGGCCGGAAACCTGCCAGATCGTCGGTCCCGGCAAGGACGGGAAGCTTGGCCGAGGCGGTTCGATGGCGGAGTTGTCGGCAGAGGACCTCGACAACGAAGTAAGTTTCGACGCGCGGCTTGTCGGAGAGATTGCCGCGGACCGGAACGCTACGCGAACGAACGAATCACCGCCGAGGCGCTGAGACGCGGAGGAATTGCCGTGTGGCTTCCTCGGCGCCTCTGCGACTCGGCGGTGATGCGGGCTTCGGAGCTCGTTCGGTTGCCGCCGACGATTAGAGCGCTTCGTCGCCCGTTTCGCCGGTGCGGATGCGGATGACGTCTTGCAGTTCGCTGACGAAAATCTTGCCGTCGCCGATCTGGCCGGTTTGAGCGGAGCGGAGGATCGTGTCGATGACGCTCTTGGCCAGGTCGTTGTCGACGACGACTTCGAGCTTGACCTTGGGCACGAAATCGACGGCGTATTCCGTGCCGCGGTACATTTCGGTGTGGCCCTTCTGCCGGCCGAAACCGCGGACCTCGGTGATCGTCATGCCCTTGATGCCCTGGGCCGAGAGGGCGTTCTTGACATCTTCGAGCTTGAAGTGACGGATGATGGCTTCGATTTTCTTCATCGGATATGGCTCCTAACGAGTCGGTGAATTTGGATTATAGCGGCGCGGTGGGGGAAAACCCACCCGCCGCCGCATGGCGACGCCTCGGCCCGCGCCGGCGGCGAAGGCGACTTTCGCTACCGGCCCAGCGCTGTGGCACGGCCTCTCGACCGTGCCACCCGCAGGGCAAAACTAAATGAATATGTAGCCTTCCTCGCCGTGTTGACTGAGGTCGAGGCCCTGGATTTCGTCCTGCTGGCTGACGCGAAGTCCCATTACGGCGTCGAGCACCTTGAGGATGATGAAGGTGCCGACGATGGATACGCCCCAGGTCACGGCGGCGGCGACGACTTGGCCCGAAAGGATTTCGCCGCCCTCGAACAAGCCGAGTGCCTTTCCTCCGGATACGGCGGAATCGGTTACTGCCCGTGTGGCGAAGACGCCGGTGAGGACAGCGCCGAGCGTACCGCCGATGCCGTGAACGCCAAAAGCGTCGAGCGAATCGTCGTAGCCGAACTTGCTTTTAAGCGCGGTGCAAGCATAGAAGCAAACCACGCCGGCGGCCGCGCCCATGATCAACGCGGGCATTGCCGTGACGTAGCCCGACGCTGGCGTGATGCACACCAAACCGGCGACCAGGCCGGACGCCGCACCGAGCACGCTGGGCTTGCCACGGGTGATCCACTCCATGCCGGCCCACGCTAAAGCTCCGGCGGCCGCGGCGAAGTGCGTGGCGGCGAAGGCCGAGGCGGCGATATCGTCGGCGAGCAGCGCGCTGCCTGCGTTGAAGCCGAACCAGCCGACCCACAACATCGCTGCACCGAGGACCGTATACGTCAAATTATGCGGCGGCATCGGCTGCGAACCGAATCCGTGCCGTTTGCCGAGGACCAGCGCGCAGATGAGAGCGGACGTGCCGGAACTGATATGGACGACCGTGCCGCCGGCGAAATCGAGCGCGCCCTTGCCGTCGAGAGCGAACTTGGAATTGAACGCCAAGATGCCGCCGTCCCAGACCCAGTGGCACAGCGGACAGTAGATCAGCAATCCCCACAGCGTGGAGAAGACGACCATTGTGCTGAATTTCATCCGCTCGGCATAGGCTCCGCAAATCAGCGCCGGCGTGATGATGAAGAACATGCCTTGAAACAGCATGTGCGTGAGCCTCGGGATTTTTCCCTCCATTTCGAACTTGCGGCCGCCGTTCGTTTCGTCGGTTTCGCCTTTGGGAACATCCCAGGTATGCGCGACATTGTTCATGAATAGATACTGCGTATTGCCGATCCACTGACTATAGCCGCCCGCCGCCGGGTCCGGATCGCCCTTCGCGTCGAGCGCCCCGCCAAACGCCAGCGAGTATCCGACGAGCGCCCAGAGCACGGTGTTCAGCCCCATGAGCGTGATGCACTGCATCATGACGCCGAGGACGTTCTTTTTCCGGACCAAACCGCCGTAGAACATCGCCAGGCCAGGGGCCGTCATGAACAGCACGAGCGCACTGCTTGTAAGCATCCAGGCGTTGTGACCGGTGTTCGCGGCGTCGACGACCTTGGTTTCCAGCGCCGCGATCCGCCCGGCGTCCGACGGCGGTGGGGCCGTGTCTTGGCCCCACACGGGAAATGCCAGCATCAACCCCAAGACGCCCGCGCATACCGCGAGCGTCAGCACTTTGCGGTGCGACATAGAATCCACCTTTCGCGCAGCAACGAAACGTGCGCGGCGTCCCGCCGCTGGCCGCCGAGCCAACGACACCGCGCGAAATGGCGGGCCAACCGCACCAACGGCGAGAAGGAGCGCCGCTGTGCCTGTGTGCGATCTGCCACGTAGAGAATTAACCTAGCTAGCGGGGGCGGGGGCGTAAAGTGGCTTTCGCGAGATTTTTCGGAATCGTGTGTCGCTTCGGCGTCGCCGGAATCGCGGTTGACCCGTTTTTCCGGTAGATGGGATGATTCCCGCTTGGTTTCTCGCTCAAACTACGGAGTGCGACGTATGCATTCGATTTCACGTTGCGCGGCGAGTATCCGCACCGTTGTTACGGTTCTCGTCGCGGTGTTAGCGCCGGCTGAAATCTTGTTCGGCGGTGATATCGAAACCGCGACCGGGATCGCCCAAGACCTTCGTAGTGGTGGGATGAAAGAATACCAGATTGGTGTCGGAGTGCGCGAAGGTACGGCTACGTTGCGGGGAACCGTCGCGAGCAAAGAACAGCGCGATCGGGCGATTCGCATTGCCCGCGCTGCCAAGGGCGTTACGCAAGTGATCGACAACTTGGACATTGGACTCGCTGGCGTTGCGCCGGTTGAGGAGCGAAGCCATGCGGAGAAGTGCTTCGCATTCGCGCGGCGTTGTGAGGACCATTGGGCTGCAGGATCGGGGTTAGGCGGCCTACTCGCGGCCGCGGTTTCGGTGGCGGTCCAGGAGTACCTGCCGGACGCAATTATCGCGCTCGACGTGGAACTCGACGATGGCTCGCGGATCGTCGCGAAATCGGTTGCGCCTAGGCGCTTTCGGCTCGTCACGCAGCTCGGTGCGCTGACCGTTCCGTTGACCTTGGTCGAAACCTTGGAGCGCGTGGACGACACGAACTTTCGCGTGCGGTTGACCAACGGCGACACGATGACGGGGTGCATCGAGTTTCCTGATGACACGAAGGTGCGGTTGGTTTCAGCGCATGGCGAAGTGACCGTCGCACCGCGGGCCGTCGTCAAGATGAACCGGCGAGACGCACCGAAGCTCTCGCGTTATTGATGCCGCGCTTCCGCGGATGCGAGGTCGAGCAATTCCGAGAAGTCGCTCAAATAGTGATCCGCGACGATTCCCGGATTGAAATTGTAGGCGACGGTCACGAGACCAAACGCCTTCGCCCCGGCAAGCTCGTCTTCGTCGTGCCCCACGAACGCCGCGGCCGCCTTCGGGACGCTAATGCGATCTAGCGCCGTAGCAAACGCTTCGGGCATCGGTTTGACGTACCCAATGTCGACGCTGGTGACGACGGCCTCGAAATGCTGTTCGATGCTCATTGCGGCGAGTCGCTCGCGGACGCGCGGTTCGCGGCTTTCCGTATCGGAAAGGACGGCGAGTTTGAGTCCGCGGCGATGCAATTCTGCCAGCGTTTCGGCGACGCCGGGGAAGAGCGTTCGCTTTTCGACGGCACGGGCCTTTTCCGCGGCGATGATCTGAATTTCCTCGCGCTGCCGCGCATCGAGGGCGAACTTCGCGAGCAATTCCGTGAAGGCGTCCCAATACGGCTTCTGGCCGAGGTAGACCGGCACGAGCTCGCCTTCCCAACGGCGGACGAAGTCGGGGAACTCGATGGCGACGCCCCGTTCGACGAGCGCGGCAGTAATCGTCCGCCGCCACGGCGTGGCGTCGTAGAAGATGTCGCCCATGTCGAAGAGGAGACCGCGGAGAGGCATGGACAGGGGTCGGGATTCGGGATTCGGGATTCGGGGATAGCGATTTCCGAGTTTCTGTATGTCCATTGCCCACACTTCACTGCCCACTTCACAACGCTCGTTGGCGTCCAGCGGCCACCTTGCCGTCTCAATGCGATTTGCACACCGACGCGACTGCGCATCCGGTGGCGCAACTCGAACATCCGCCACCGCCGGCGTGTTCGGTTCCGCAATCCGGTCCGCAGCCGGCCACGAGCGTCTCGGCGAAGCGGCGGAATTGGACGTTCGCGTCGTAGATGTCGGCCAGTTCCGCCGTAAGCGCGTCGACTTCGGTCGGCGGCGTACCCAGGAAGTAGAAGTACAGCCCGCGGCCGTCGAAAAGATGCTCGACATCGACCAGCGGCACGGCAATTCCCAACTCGCCGAGCCGCCGCGAGCAGGCCTCGAACGCGTCGTGCCGGTTCCGCTCCAACCGCGCTTCGAGCAACTGGTCCTCGACCGTCATCCGCCGCAGAATCGTGCCGTCCGCCCCGAAAAAACGCTCGCCATTCTCGCCGCCGCCACCATCCGCCGCGCCCAATACGTCGCCCAACTCCACGCCACGAACCGTCCGCACCACAACCCGCGACCCGCGCGGATAGCGGGCCGAATCGATGGACCGAAATCGGCCGACCTGACCGAACAAGCCGACACGGACGAAATGATGCAAGGAAATGGTCGCGACGGAGTCGTTTCCAGCAACGCGAAGCATTTGGGCGGCCTCGGCGGGTAAGTTCTCGTCCACTTTCAGCTTAAGCCTCATACCGCACCGCTTGGCAGCAGAACGGTACGCTCGTGTGCGAGCTCCGCTGCATAGGCCAGCGTGGCGCGGATGTCGTCGGGGCTCACGTTGGGGTAGCTCTTGACAATCTCTTCTTCCGCGACGCCTGCCGCAAGATTATCGAGTACGACGGAAACCATGACGCGCGTGCCCGTGATACAGGCCTTGCCGTGGCAAATTCGCGGGTCTACCGAGATCCGATCTCGCCAATTCATTGCAGGATCCTCGTTATGTCGACGGTATCGAATAGGGACGCTGCCTGGCCCATGCCACGGGCGCCGAACTCACCTACTGGATTGTATCGCGCAACTCTGTCTCACGGAAAGATTTGAGGAGCGGCGGTCGGCTGAGGTTGGGTTAGCGCCCGCTTGCCATCGCCCGCCGTTTCGCGATGATTAGGGCTTTCCGCCGCAGTCCGGGCGTTTGATTTTCGCGTGGAATTCGGCCGCGGCGGGGTGTCTGGGCGATGGCGATGGGAACGATGGCTGCCGTGCATAAGATTGTGGTGCTCGATCCGCTGGCTCAGGAAGGGCTGGACCTGCTCGCCGCCGCCCCCGGCATCGAGTACGAAGTGCGGACCGGGCTCAAGGGCGACGAGTTGCGGAAAACGCTGGCCGAGTTCGACGGGGCCATTCTCCGCAGCGGGGTCAAAATCACCGCCGAATCGCTCGAAGGCAACCGGCGGCTCAAGGCCATCGTCCGAGCAGGCGTCGGCACCGACAACATCGACCGCACCGCCGCCACGCGCCTCGGCATCGTCGTGATGAACACGCCGACCGGCAACACACTCAGCACGGCGGAACACACGATCGCGATGATGATGGCCCTGTCGCGGAACATCGCTCCCGCGTATCAAAGCCTGATCGAAGGCCGGTGGGATCGCGGCAAGTACATGGGAACGCAACTCGCCGACAAGACGCTCGGCGTCGTCGGGCTGGGACGGATTGGGCAAGCGGTGGCCAAGATCGCCCGGGCGCTGCAAATGCGGCTTATCGGTTACGATCCGTTCCTGGCCCCCGACCGCGCCGCGGAACTCGGCATCGCACTCGTCCCGGCTGTCCGCGACATGCTGCCGAAGGTCGATTACCTCACGGTTCACACGCCGCTGACCAACGAAACGCGCGACTTGATCGGCGAGGCGGAACTGGACGTGCTCAAGCCGGGCGTGCGGCTCGTGAATTGCGCCCGCGGCGGGATTTACAACGAAGCGGCGCTGGTGAAGGGGCTGCAAAGCGGTCGAATCGCCGGCGTGGCGCTCGACGTTTACGCCGAGGAGCCGTGCAAGGCGAGTCGGCTGTTCGGAATGCCGGGCGTCGTTTGCACGCCGCACTTGGGCGCAAGCACGGAGGAGGCCCAGACCCAAGTCGCCGTCGAAGGGGCGCAACTGCTCGTCGACTTTTTCACGACCGGGGCGATTCGCCACGCGGTCAACATGGCGGCCGTCGATCCCAAGACGCTCGCCGGGCTAAAGGGCTTCTTGAATCTCGCGCATCGCCTCGGCTTGCTCATGGCGCAGTGGGCAAAGACGGGCGTGCAAAGCTGCTCGCTGCGTTATCGCGGCGAAGTCGCGGCCAAGGAGACGAGCCTGCTCACCGCCGCGTTCGCCGCCGGGTTGCTCGAAGAGGCCTGCGAGGACGTGAACATCGTCAATGCCGAAGTGCTCCTCAAGGAACGCGGTATCGAACTTAAGAGCGAGCGCACGACCGACGTCGGGGCGTTCAGTTCGTCGATTTCGGCGCAGGTTTCCGTCGACGGCCGCACGTACAGCGCCGCGGGAACGCTCTTCGGCAACGCGATGCCGCGGCTCATTCGGCTCGGCGAGCACCGGCTCGAAACCTATCTCGATGGGACGTTGTTGGTCTTCGAGCATCGCGACGTGCCGGGTATCATTGGGGCGATTGGCACGATCTTCGGCCGCCACAACGTGAACATCGCCCAGATGTCGGTCGGCCGGGCCACCGACAAGCCTGGCGGCGAAGCGGTGGGCGCCTTGAACCTCGACAGCGAACCGCCCGCCGAAGCCCTCGACGAAGTTCGAGCGCATCCCGCGATCAAGACCGTGACGATCATCAAGCTCCCGGCGGCCGGCGTGATGCCGGATTGGCTGGGAGGATGAGAGAAATGCAGAATGCAGAATGATGGACTGCGTTCCCTGAATCCCGAATCCCGACCCCCGAATCCCGCTCTCCGCAATGACGCTCTTCTCCGGCAAAAAAGGTCTCATCATCGGCGTGGCCAACGACCATTCGATCGCGTGGGCGATTGCTCAAGAGATTATGGCGGGCGGGGGCGTATGTGGATTCACGCATTTACCCGACCGGCCGGACGATGCCCGGCAGCGGAATCGCCATCGCGTCGCCTTGTTGCTCGAAGGAAATCCGGCGGCGAAGTTTCTCGTGCCGCTCGACGTCACGAAGGACGACGATATCAAATCGGTGATGGCCAGAACGAAGGACGAACTCGGCGCGATCGACTTTTTGCTGCACTCGGTGGCCTACGCCCCGATGGAGGACCTCAAGGGATCGACGATCGACACGAGCCGCGAGGGCTTCAAGACGGCGATGGACATCAGCGCGTACAGCCTGATTGCGGTGGCGTGTGCGGCGCAGGAGATATTCGCTCCGCGGGCGTCGGTGCTGACGATGACGTATTTCGGCGGCGAGAAAGCCGTGCCGGGGTACAACATCATGGGCATCTGCAAGGCGGCCCTCGACGCGGCGGTCCGCTATCTCGCCTACGATCTCGGTCCGAAAGGCGTCCGCGTCAATGCGCTGAGTGCCGGGCCGCTGCGAACGCTGGCCGGCCGCGGCGCGGGCGTCGACGATATGCTCAAGCTCTATGAGCACATGGCCCCGCTTGGGCGCAATATCACGCACGAAGAAGTCGGCCGAAGCGGCGCATTTCTGCTCTCCGACATGTCGGACGGGATCACCGGCGAGATTCTTCACATCGACGGCGGCTACAACGCGATGGGCTCGCCGGGACGGCTGCTTGAAAAAGTGCAGTTGCAGTAAGCGAGCGGGCAATAGTCCGTGACTCTGCTGGATCTGGGCCAGGACTAACCCAAGTTAGAGAGTTATGACGGTCAACAAAGGACTTACGTGCGTTTTGGGGCTGTTTATTTCACTACATTTGTACCTGGTCGTCGAGGCGGCGGAGCAGGCGGGGCGGGGTTAGGCCTAGGCGGTGGAGAAG
>QEVJ01000015.1 GCA_003576845.1 Planctomycetota bacterium | reverse complement strand
ACCCAACCGTTCCATTCTCGCTGGATTCCGATCGACCAATTCACCCTAACCCGCTAGCCCAACCGACCACGAATTCCAATTCACGCTGAACCAGGACAACGCCACCGATATTGAATACAAGCTACTTGCGGTTGTCGCGACTACCAGTTATAGGTGGAGCTATCGGGCACGTTGCTCCGTTCGGTTGAAACTGCGGTTGTCCGACAACCGTATCGACCGGTTTCTACCGCTTTCGAGCGGGTATCAAGGTTGTCGAATCGCTCTTGTCGCACGTTACGGCATAAGGATTTGCGGCGAAAACGCTAGTTTGTGTCTCCCGCACGGGATCAACTGTTAATCCGCGTGTCGTTGGTTCAAGTCCAACCGGGGGAGCTAAAATCGGTCGCGAACTTTCCGCCGACCGTCCGGTTAACGCAAAACGCCGAGAGCACCAAGCCTCGGCGTTTTGTCTTTTCCCGTTGTCCCGCAACGACTTAGGGCGAGCGGCCCCTGGTGGCCGCGCTCTCTGCCCAGAGCCGTAACGGCTCGCCCAGCCGCCCCCTGGCCCAAAACCTCGCCGAAACTCTCGCGCTCTCCGTTTAACAGGGGCCTCCGGGTTAACAACCTGGTTTGGTTCGGCCCCCGGAATAAACCCTCCATTAAAGGGGGCGGCGATCCGCGCGCGGCGGCTTAGTCAACCAGCTCAGCCGGCGTTCGGTCTGTGCGCCGCTTGGATTTCGGGATGGCTGCCGGCAGGCCTTGATTGTGGATCGATGGGGTCGTCAATATAATTTGACGCAAGTCCAACGGACAACGGAACTAAGAACTCGTTTCTTCGGCAGATCGCTGACGAATCGGGCTTTTGGGCAAAGGAATCAGGATGAAGCGAGCTAAGCGATGTAGTGTTGTTAGCCTATTCGCTGGGTGTGGGGGCCTTGATGTCGGTTTTCGAGATCTCGGATTCGACCTAGTTTACGCCTGCGACAACGACCCTAGCGCCATCGACTGCTACGCTCGAAACATCGATAAACGCGCGTACATTCGTGACGTAACATCTGTCGCCTTTCATGCTGATATCCGCGAACTTGGCGGCTGCGACGTTGTGCTTGGGGGATTTCCCTGCCAAGGCTTCTCGAAGGCTGGACCTAAGCGCAAAGACGATGTTCGTAACGCATTGTACGTGGAAATGCTCCGCGCAGTGGAAGCATTGCGCCCCAAGGTCTTCATTGCGGAAAACGTAGACGGCATTTCTCAGAATTTTGGCGGGGCCTTTCTGGATCAGGTAACAAGAGACTTTGGGCAAGTCGGATACGCCGTGGCCCACAGGATCCTTGATGCCGCATCATTCGGCCTGCCTCAATTTCGCCGGCGCGTATTCTTTGTCGGCGTGCGCAAGGGCGCGAGGCCGTTCTCTTGGCCCACCGCGACACATGCGGCACATACTCGCAACGGAGATTTCAAGGTTCGTGATTCGTTTCCTCTCGTCGATGGCGATGACGCAACACGCCTTAAGCCATTGACAAGCATTGGCGATGCGATCGGAGACCTCCTCGAGTTGGACCCGACTTCACCGGACCACCGCGTGACTAATAAATGGCCAAAGAAGTATCGCGCAGTTTTTGCCGCCATTGGGCAAGGACAGAAGCTATGCAACGTTCGGCACGCTGCCACGTCTGTCTACACTTGGCATATTCCCGAAGTCTTTGGTGAAGTAGCCAGCCAACAACAGTTGATTCTGGAGGCCATTGCCAAGCATCGACGGCATAAGAAATACGGATTCATCCCCAACGGAAACCCGATTCCGATCGAGGACATCGAACAATTGACCGGATTGAGGGACATTAGTCCAGATGTCGACGACTTGGTCCAGAAGGGCTACTTGAAAGCAAAGCTTGGCGGGTTTGATTTGAAAGGTGCTATGTTCTGTTCCGGCCTGTTCAAGCGTCCTCGTTGGAATGAGCCGTGCCCAACCCTATTAACGAACTTTCACAATCCTCGCTATTTTTTGCATCCGTTGCGAGACAGGCCGTTTTCGCTCAGAGAATGCGCCCGGCTTCAAGGGTTTGATGACAACTTCTTGATTACAAGCGAGCGTGTAAGTCTTGTGGACGGCTATCGACTCATTGGAAATGCCGTCTCGCCAGTCGTATCGAGAAAGCTCGCCGAGTGTGCTGCCCAAGTGGTTTCCCTGCGAACGGACAAGGTGGCATGAAGCTCCCAGCGAAGGAACTTGACTTACAATCTGCCTTGGCAGAATTTGATGTATGGATTACTCCATCACTTGGTGAAATACGTGACACGGACAAGTTCCTGGATGAGTTGGGGCGAGTCGTAAACGTGTTTGACGCGATGGAGGAAGCAACGGGAGGTTTTGAGAACATCGACCACTGCGATCCCAAGACGATCGCAAATACGTTCATTGGCATCGTAGACAAAATGGGCAATGCCGATTGTCTGTCAATGCTCGATTCACTCGCGTCGGTGCTTTTTCTTGTCACGGGAAAGTCGGACAACAATGCAAAGTGCCAACTTCCTATTCACATGCGTGACGTAGCAAAGTGGGACACGTTTCCCATTGTGAAGAAAGGCGGACTCGCAAAGGTGGCGCTTCCGCGTGAGCTGAAGGCTGAGAAGCTAATGAAGGCCGTTGTTGCTCTCCGCAAGTTTCCCGAACAACAGAAACTGCTATTAGGCGAGTTTTGCAGCTTCATTTTGAGCGACGAAAGGTATGCTGCCCAACTTTGGAGTATCGGCAAGAGCTATGTGATACTCAAGCAGTTTCAACGGGAGAAAGACCTGCTCACGCCATTGGTGGTTTTCAAGATTCGTGGTTCCGTATCCGCTTCTGGTGGGCACGATCCCGAAGATTTACTGCGTGAACGACTCACAGAGTGGGGGCTTCGGAGTGGCGTAGATTTTAACGTCGGGGACATAATTATCGGAAACAACGCCGCTGCATCCCGACGGTCAAAGACACGGGCATATGACTTTGTACTTCCTTTTCAAACCCGAGGTTGGAAGCCTCGCATTCTTGTTCAATGCCAGTTCTACGCTGGAGATTCTGGCAGCGTGTCTCATAAAAATGTTGATCAAACGAGCAGTTCAAGAGCATACGTCGGTGGATTCATCGAGAAGCCGCGGTTTGTCGAGTACCTTGACGGCGCGGGCTACTTCTCGTCGTTGAATGGCGACCTGCAAAACCTGCTGTCAATGGAGAATACGGGGTCGTTCTTTCAGATACGGAGTGCTCCGATCCGACTGCGGCGTGAACTGCAGGCAGTCGGGTTTCTTTGCCCTCTCGATCTGGAACACGCCATCCTGCGGGCAAGCGGAAATCTGACTGCAACGACTGAGATACTTCGTGGCGAAGGATACGATGAAGGTGAGATTGCACGTTGTATAGAAGACTGTTTGCAATCAGGCGTGATTGATAAAGGCACGGACGGCGAGCTCCAGTTGAATTCCAAGAGGCGTGAATTCGTTCGGCGTTACTTTCTATTGGACGTAGTAGCCCGCTTTGGGTCATCCCCCAAGGCAAACGGGAAATTGTCAGGATCTCTCCTCATACCGGGATACGGCCCATTCTTCGGTATGAAGTTTGACGACATGATCGTGAAAGCACTGGAGCTTGCGCCGTCGTTGAGGTCGGCGTGGCAGGATCCACAAGTGGTGCTTGGCGACATTCGGGCATTGTGTGACGATGGAGTGGCAATGTCTTGATTGTGTGATCAGGTGTGTGATCTGGTCCTAAACAATAATTATCAACGTTGCCTAAAGGTCACGGGGCACGCATCCTCGGTTATGTGTTCGGGGCGGCCGCAACGAGCGTGAGCCGTGGGTTTCTGCTGGGAACGACCTTCCCTTGAAATTGGTCGGCAGCAATGCGGCCCTTTTTTCGCATATCCCGAATAACTGCATTTAGGTGAGGAACTCGCCAGATCTCAGGCCGTACATCGGCGATCAACTCTTGCCAGCGCCTCGGCCCCTTCGACAGCTTGTCTATTACCCATGCTTCCAGTGGAGCCAAGTCCGGCTCGGGAGTAATCAAGAATTGCTGGGAAGGATCGTCCCACTTCCGAACGTAAAAGCCGCCGTCCGGACAGACTTTCCACATGCAGTCTTTCATCAGATCGCGACCGTCGTCGTGGTTCGTCAAATGCAGCAAGATGTAACGGGTTGCCCCGTTATCGCCGAGCATTCGGATATACGTCGCCCAGCGAGCGCCGATCTTCTCGCGAAGCAAGTCGATCGCCTCGTCTGCCCTAACGTCGAAATCTTCCGACGTGATTCGTTCTCTCCATTCAGGACCATCAAAAATAAAATCAAGCGCGGCGGCCATGCCTGCCTTATGACCTTGGCTGATCGCCATGTCGAGTTCCCGCCAAATGACGTTCACAAACAGTTCTACACGTGGAAACTCCATGAGCTCACGAAGAATGCGCCCAGGAACCTTAAACCCGTACGGGTCCACAAAAATGAATGCGGGCGCTAGTTGGTTGCCTTCCTCACGAAGCGATCGCAGCAATTCATCCAAGGCTTGGAAGCACTCATCGCCAATGGTTTCGATCTTAACATTAGGCGGTAGATCTCCGACCTGCGCGATCTCTCGCTGCAACTCGGCAAGATTGTCTTCGTCTCGCTCGATGAAGGAGAACACTGCTTCGGATCGCTCAAGCAGGCGATCACGGTGGCTGTGTTCGAGGAGAGTGGTGAGCGCGACCAAAGGAGAACCGAGTTCGCCGCGCAGGTGTCGCCCCCTGCCAGCGTGCGTGTCGAGATAGACGACTCGACCAGACCAATACCCGAGCTTGGGAAACCATCCGTTAAGGTAGTTGCGGATGAGTTCGTGCTTCGTTCGCTGAAGGTTCGAGTATTCTAGCCAATACTTCGGGCTCGCATCTTCAGATGACGCCATGACGACAGCCCGCCCGACTAACGTGACACAACCTCAAGAGGAGTGTAATTAGGATATTCTCGCCATTGCCGTCCGTCTAGATACGTTCCGGTCTCTGAACGTGGCGCTGCACTCTGCTTGTAGAAGAAGGCAACGCCTTCGGCCAAAGACAACTCGCGAAGCTGCCTCGCCCAAGAATGGTCCATTGGTCGAAAACCAGGTCCCGATTCTCCTCCGACGATCAGCCAATCGATCCCGTCGAGCCGCAAATCCGGCAAGGGACCGAGAAGCGGCTCGGCTGATAGAAAACGGATAGACGCAGGTATGCCGCGAAGAACATCCGCACGCCACACGTAGTCATTCGTTTCGATGCTCGTCCCCAGCCAGACGTTCGGGAATCCACTGCCCCAATCAACGGGAAGATGGCTCTCAATTCGATCTGGACGTTTTGTCAGAATCTGAAAAACCAGATTGGGGCAACGACGCACAACATCCCATGCTTCTTCGCGCCAAGTGTCTGCTGCTTCATGAAACCAGTCAGACCACGAGCAGGTGAAGACCATTTCCTGCTTGGAATCCTTCTCTGCACGGCGCTGCCAACGAATAGGATCGTTCCATGTCTTTGTCCGAACGACGACCCGTGGGTCACGGCCATATCGTTCTTGAGCCGTGAACATGTAACAGTTTTTGCACCCTGGGCTAATCCTGGTGCATCCTCTCCACGGATTCCAAGTATGCTGCGTCCAAGAAATATTTGTTGCCGCACTCATTTGATTTGGCGACGTCTTGAGCTGATTGCAAAACGTCGATGCCCTCTGCGATAAGTGTACAAAAATGCACTTTCGGGTCAAGTCGGCGGTGGTGATTCAGCCCATTTGCCTGCAATGCATGTCCAAGCGCGTCGCTGTTTGTGCCAACTGACCACGGCGGCAAGTTCCCGAATTTCCCGCTCGATAGTTTGGTCACGGCCCCGACTTGTCATCGGCAAATTAAGTACTTGCTCTTGGATGTCGGGCGCAAGGTTAAGTAGATTCATGACTTGCGTCAACCGCGCCCGGCTCACATGCCCCAGCCGCGCCAGCTCGGCCTGATCTTTCACAACGCCGTCACGGATCAGCCCATCGAACCGAATCGCCAACGCCATTATCCGCGACACTCGCGGCACGCGGCCCGTCGGCACCGTCTTGGCCTCGCCGTCCCGCAATTCCTTCCGCGCGCGGTGGCCGTGCCCGAAATGCACCTTGCGTTCGATCGTGATCATGCTGCTTCGTCCTTTCGTTGCGTCAGTTCGCCCGCGAGCGTCTTGATGCCCGCCGGGCGGAACGTGATTGAAATGTTGCCCGCGCCGCCATCGTAGGCGACCCGCTCGACCAACACTTCGACGACACGGGCCTGTTCGCGTGGCGCGAGACAGTCCCACACGGCATCGAAGTCGGCCAGCGCCGCCGCGACCTCGGCCTCGTCGACCAAGTCGCCATCGAGCGTCGCCAGTTCGGCGTCAATCTCGCTCACGCGACGCTCGGCCTCGCCGATACGGTCGTGTGCGTCCGCCAACATCGGGTCGCCCGGACGCGAAGTCGCCGCCAACCGTCCGATCTCGGTGTGGTCGTCGCGGAGGCGGCGCACGAGGACAGCACGTTCCGCCGTTAGACGCTCGATCTGCTCTTCGGCTTGGCACCGCGCCTGGGCCAGCGTCTCTTTGATCACCTGCGGGTCACGGCCAACGGCTTTGATCTGGTCGATGACGAACCGCTCGATCTCGCCCGCGGGGATTGATGGCGACGGGCAGGTCTGCCAGCCGCGCTTCTGGGCGTGGTTGCAGACATAGTATCGATATTGTCGCGAGCCTTTGTCTGTCGCAGCATGGCTCATGCCGCATCCACATGGGACGCAATGTAAAATCCCACGCAGCAGGGCCCCGTGCTTGTTCCGCACAGCACGGCCACCACTGCGCGAGTTGCGTCGCAGCATCGCTTGGGCTTTCTCGAAAATGCCGCTGCCGACGATCGCTTCGTGTTCGCCGTTGTGGACCTCGTCCTTGTACCGCACTTTGCCAATGTAGACGACGTTGGTGAGCAGCATGTGGAGCGAGTTCTTGTCATACACGCGACCGCCGCGGAGTCCGCCCTTCTTCGTCTTCCACTGCTTGGTCCGCCAACCGCGGGTGTTGAGTTCATGCACGACGGCCAGCAGCGACTGCTGTTCCAAGTACATCTCGAAGATCTGCCGAACCATCGGCGCTTCGATCGGATCGACGATGAGCTTCGTGCTCTCGACTCCGTAGCCCAGAACTGGCATACCACCGGACCATTTTCCCTTGCGACGGGCGGCGGCGATCTTGTCCCGCGTCCGCTCGGAAATCATTTCCCGCTCGAACTGCGCGAACGACAACAGCACGTTCAGCACGAGCCGGCCCATCGACGACGCCGTGTTGAACGCCTGGGTGACGCTAACGAACGACACCTTGTGCTTCTCGAACGTCTCCATCATCCGGGCGAAGTCGAGTAACGACCGCGACAATCTGTCGACTTTGTAGACGACGACAGTGTCGACTTTGCCGGCCTCGATGTCTGCCATGAGGCGACGCAACGCCGGCCGCTCCATGTTCGCGCCGGTGAAGCCGCCATCGTCGTAGCGGTTCGGCGAGCACACCCAGCCTTCGTGCTGCTGGGATTTAATGTACGCCTCGCCCGCGTCGCGCTGTGCGTCGAGCGTGTTGTATTCCTGCTCAAGGCCTTCTTCGGTCGACTTCCGCGTATAGATCGCGCACCGCACCGCCGGCACGGCAGACGATTTGGCTCGTTTGGTCTTCATCGGCCGCCTCCGTTCTTAACAAGTCCGAAGAAGAGACGACCATTCCAATGCTGGCCGGTTATTGCCTTGGCCACGGCGCTCAGCGATTTATACCGCTCGCCGAGATACTCGAAGCCATCGGCCAGGACCATGACGCGAATCGTTTGGCCTTTGTACTCGCGCTTGAGCGCCGTGCCGGGCAGCAGGCTCGTGGTCGCGGCAAGCGCGGTGGTGACCGTGGCCGTCGGGGCATCGGGGACCGGCGCTCCCTTCCGTGCCCGCGGCGGCGTCATCCGTAGATCAGCGTCGTTCGCCAATTCCATCGCCCGGCGGCGTGCCCGCTCGGACAAGTCCCCTTCGGCATTCGCTTGCATCCGCCACGCAATCCGCTTGATCAGCCACCGCTTGTTACGGCCGTTCGTCGGCTCGCCGAACACGTCGACATACTTCGCCCGCAGTTGGCCGACGGTCATCCGCTCCATCGCGGCGACCTCTTTCGCAACGTTCAACATGTCGTGCTCCTATGGTTCGAGACTCTCGGGTGCGTTAACCCGCGTGGACACACTGAGCACGGTCTTGGCCGGAACCTCAAGGCCTCGGGCGGCGGATTCTCGGCGGGAGTCTGCCGCAGGCGCGGAAGGGGTTGCGGCGCTGCGGGGGCGCTGTCGCAGGCGGAGAACGCCGCGGGCGAGGATGGTCGCCAGTTCATGGCGGCGCTCATCGGATGAGATGTCGGCGACAGAGGCGTGGATGTGCATGGCGGACGGCTCGATGCGAGCTGGGAAATCGAGGAAACCAGAATCGAAGGCGATACTCGGTTAACTACCCGGTCGCCCCAAAAACTGACGAAACCATGTCGCGGGGAGTCATTGTTGGCAGATTGTAAGTTGTGTCTAAAAAACGACTTGCGACGAATTCGGCCCAAGATGTTGTGTTAACCTCCCTGTCTGTGGTAGATTCCAGTAGCCCATACTGACGCCTGTAAGCACTAATCCGAATGGGAAGTCGAATGCCCGCAAATCGAGAACATCGCGGGCGTCCGACGGAAGACGACATCACCGACGCGCAGCAACGGGCGCTGACGGAAGTTAAGAACCACATCGCGCGGAAGGGATACCCGCCTACGATGAACGAGCTCGGAGCGTTACTCGGAATCACCGCCGCCAGCGCGCACCAATTGATTGTGCAGTTGGAACGCAAGGGTTTCGTAAAACGAGAGCCGCTAAAGGCCCGAAGTCTGACGATCCTGCGAGAGCCGCGGCGGACCATCGACTTTCTCATCGCGGTGCCGTTGGTCGGAACCGTGAAAGCCGGACCGGCGATGTTGGCGGAAGAGAACCGCATCGGCGAGGTCTTGGTCGAAATGAGCGTCACCAATCGGGGTCGCTGCTTCGCCCTGACTGTTTCCGGCGACAGCATGATCGGTGCCGGCATGCGCGAGGGAGACGTCGTCATCGTGCGCCAGCAGCCGATTGCCGAGAGCGGCGAGATCGTCGTGGCGCTCATCGACGACGAGGCGACCGTGAAGCGGCTCTTCATACATGGTGATCACATCGAACTGCGAGCGGAAAACCGTCGCTACAAACCGATGCTCGTGGGTCCGGAGACAGAATTTCGGATCTTGGGAAAGGTGATCGCGGTAAGACACGCTTGAAAGGAGTAAACCGGCTGATGACACGGCAATTCTCGATTCCAACCGTCCTGCGGATGGTTCCCAACGAGCTGCTCCAGGCTTTCTTTATCGAGCTTGGTCACGGCGATTTCGATCCACACTGGGGCGACTTGAAGAAATGGGAGATCGACCCGCTCCTCGACTACATCGGCGAATTGCCGCTGGACCAATCGAACGACATCGAAAGCGTTCTTCGGAGCGTCTTCGACCTCGGTTGCCCGAGCGGCTTCGACGCCCTACTGGAGGCCGGGCCGCATTGCGACGTGCCGGACCTAGCGTCTCTCGTTCCCGAAGGCTTGTGTCCCTACGGTTTGGCGATGTGGGCCTGGCTGAAATGTCGGGAGGTTTTCGATAAGGCGCAGACCATTTATCAGGTGGATCAGCTGTCATGGTGGCGGAAACGAAACGATCTGCCGAAGAACGCGCCGGACACGTCAGCCGAGGCGAAGGAGAAGTTGGAAGACGCCATCTCATCGCTGTTGAAGTCGCAGGGGAGAGGGAAGGATTGCACCGTCGAGACGCTCACCCGCGGTTCCGTTGACTACTTCTTCGCTCGTCCTGATGATTTCGTGCAGAACATCACTCGGCATAACGAGCACAGAAGACTAACAACGGAGGCGATTCGTCAAACAATGCTTGTTGTGTTCGCCTACGACCGCGACGAAGGAACGCTTGAGACGTTCGCCAAGCTGCCGAAGCCGATAAAGGAGCGGCTGGAAGTCATCTTTGCCGACGCGATTCTGCATTGGGAACTCGGGACGCATGAGCCGGATGCAGCATACGAGTTAAATCAACTAAAAGATGTGGCATTTAAGTTAAATACGGATGCGGAAGATCGAGTGCGAGTCCGCATTCACAAGATGCGGCTTTCCGCCAAGCACAGCGGTCGACGCGTCCACGTCGAGATTGACGATGACCCCGATGACAATATCCACAAAGCCATCGCGGAATGTATCAATCTCGACGAGATGCCGCTGTCCGAATGGAACGTCACGCAGGTCACGTTCTGTTTCGAGTTTCTTCCGCACGGAGATCGCAAGCCGGGCCAGCAGAGCTTTGACGTGACATTCCCCCGATCTTGCAGCCTACGCAACGCCCGCCCGGAGCGCGTCGAACTGATCCAAAAGTACCTCAAGCGATGGAAGATCGATCGTGTCGGAACAACTTCGCCAAGTCCTGTCACGGTGGGAGATTAACCCGCCGGTGATCTGCGCGGAGGAGGCGTCCGGCGAACTGCGGGACATATTCGACAATCTTTGCGGTCTTGGCGTAGTACGTCCGACGGCGAGCGCCGGCGCGACAAACTGCACCGAGTGCGGAGAACGGTGTCGCGTCGAGTTCATTTCCGACCAATCCGGTGCCCGGCACGGATACATCCACTGTCGTTACTGCGGCGTCACGAAAGCTCCCGTCCACCGGCTCGCGCGATGGGAGATCGATACGGCGGCGTTCCTCGGCGCATGTTTTTCCGGCGTCAACATATCCATTCAGGAACGCGTCGTGGGACAGCTTTGGCAGGTTGGCAAGGCCAACTGGGCCGGCCGATCTCGCGAAATCTGGTTCGCGCGTGCCTTTCGGCGTCATCAAGTGGCGGCAGCCGTCCAAAAACTAAATCACCATCCGAAAGCGATTCTATTTGCCCCGACGGAAGTCGGAGCTGGGCGTTGGCGTGAAGCAACAGGCAATCTGGTGATCTCACTGGACGCCGTGGTGTCGCTCGACGGCGACCACCTTTCGCTTGACGTAGACGACGTTGAGGGACGCATCATCGATGCGGGAATGGGATCGGCGCCTCAGAAGAAGCGCACGTCCAAGAAGCGGGCGGATATCGCCGCCAAGATCGAGGCGTTGACGAAGGAAGTGGTGAAGTTCCTTCAAGCCGCTCGCAACCATGCCTTCGATACGATGGATCGGAACGGAGAGCCGGATTTGCTGAAACGCCCCTTCAAGAAGAAGTTCTGTGACCTTGCGGGATTGGAGGCCTACGACTTCTCCCGCTGCCATGATGACGAGGATGCGCGGGAGCTTCGCCTGTACTGGGAGATGACCGAAGATTTGGACCAAATCATGAAGTTCAAGGGACCAATCAGCCGAGGACGACGAACCTAGCAAATTGCACTTGCGCCGTTTTCGCGCAAGTGCAAGACCGGAAATCCGACTTCGTAACGACCTGCGGCAAAGCGACTTACGTCGCGCCGCAGGTTTTTTTGTGCGCATTGCTGCAATTCCGGCGGCGGGTGCCGTCGTGCAACTGGGCACGGCGGGAAGCATCACCCGTCGGAGATAGTGGCATGCATACGAAAGCAAGGTTCGGAGGTTCGGATGGATCGTCGCGAGCTCGTAAAGGCATCGACCCATTCACGGAAGGTTATGTGCGGAAAAGCGCCCGGCAGTTCGCCGGCCGATTCGGCTTCAAACGCCAGGATCGAGACGAAGTCGAGCAGCAGCTGTACCTCAAGCTGGCCAGGCATCTTCATGCCGCCGACGCGGGCGACCCGCGTTGGAAGGCTTTCGTCGCACGGGTGGTCCGGCGATACATCGCCAACATGATACGGGACAACTTGGCGGCGAAACGCGACCACCGCCGCGTCTCGTCCATCCACATCGGCGTTGGCGACAAGGGCGAAGGCCGCGTAGAGCTGGCGGACACGATCGACTCCCAACGCAACGGGTGCCGCAGCGCAAGTAAGCGAAGTCCACAAGACCTTGCGGACCTGAAACTGGATGTCGCTGCATGCATGGCGGACGTCTCGGACGAGAGGTTGCGTGAGTTCGCCGAGCGGCTCAAGCACGACTCGATCTCCCAGGTCGCTCGCGACATGGGCATTCCGCGCACGACGCTCAATTCCTGGCTCGGCAAGCTACGACGCCGCTTTGAGGATCGTTCGCTGCAGGACTACGTGTAATCCGCGTCGTCAGTTTGGACGCGGACCGGGTAGTTAACCATGTAGGCGATGTCCAACAGTACGAGGAGCCAATCATGGCCACCGACCTCTACCGCTACAAGTTCGACGAGAACGTGTCCGTGGAAGATGTCGAGGCCGCATTGCTCTTGGCGGTGTGGGGCTGTGAGGCGTTGCACGGCGAGTCGCAGACCCGGCTCGACGCGGCCCACTATCTCCATCCGGCCAGCCGTGCCTGCGTGATTCACGCGGGCACGCTGGTCGGACGAGATCTGAACCGCCTCTTCGTCCGTTTCCTCGAACGCGAACTTGGACCGGACTCGTTCCGAATTGAACGCATTACCCGAACCGATCATCAACCTAAGGAGGCTGCCGCGTGAGCATGCTGGCTCAAGTCGAACGCGGGCGAGCATCGAAGCCACCGCGCGTGTTGCTGTATGGCGTCGAAGGCATCGGCAAATCGACGCTCGGCGCGCAGGCGCCGAATCCGATCTTCATCCAGACGGAAGACGGTCTCGACGAGATCGACTGCGTGCGGTTTCCGCTCGCCCGGTGTTACGAAGACGTGATCGCAGCGCTCACGGAACTGCGAACGGAGTCGCACGACCGCGAGACCATCGTGATCGACTCGCTAGATTGGTTGGAACGGCTCGTGTGGGACAAGCTGTGCATCCAGCACAACGTCTCGTCGATCGAGAAAGTCGACGGTGGCTACTCGAAAGGCTACACGCACGCCCTGACGTTCTGGCGCGAACTCATCGACCACCTCAACGCGCTGCGTAACCAGCGCGGCATGGTCGTGCTGCTGATCGCGCACTCGAAGGTCGAACGGTTCGAGGACCCCGAGTCGTCGGCCTACGACCGCTACAGCCCGCGCTTGCACAAACATGCTGCCGCGCTCGTGAGCGAGTGGTGCGACGCCGTGCTGTTCGCCACACGGAAGGTGCGCACGCAGTCCGAGGACGCCGGCTTCAACCGCAAACGGACGATCGCCCACGCGATCGGCAAAGACGGCGGCGAACGCATTCTGCGTTGCGTCGGCGGCCCATCGTGCGTCGCCAAAAACCGGTACGGAATCACCGACGAATTGCCGCTGTCGTGGCCGGCGTTCGTCAACGCGATGACCAATCAACCAGCCCCAGGAGCCCAATAACATGGCTGATCTCAGTGGATTCGATGCCAACCAAGTCGAACCGGCCAGCGAATTCGACCCTCTACCCGCGGGCAAGTACGTCGTGGTCGTTACCGAAAGCGAAATGAAGCCCACGAAGTCGGGCAACGGCAGCTATCTGCAGCTGACGTTCCAGATCATCGAGGGCGAGTTCAAGAACCGCATGGTCTGGGCGCGGCTCAACCTCGACAACCCGAGCGAGCAGGCCCGCAAAATTGCGCAGGGCGAGTTGTCGGCCATCTGCCGCGCCGTCGGCGTGCTCGCGCCGAAGGACAGCGTCGATCTGCATAACTTGCCGCTGGTGATCAGCGTCCGCTGCAAGAAGCGGGCGGATACAGGCGAGATCACCAACGAAATCAAGGGTTACGCCAAGAAGGATTCGGCTTCGTTGGCCACCGCGGTCGCGGCGGCGACGAGTAGCACGCCGCCGTGGAAGCGTTCGTGACGGAGCACCAATCTGGCGACGCAGCTGCAAACCTGACCTCATTGGCAAACGCTTGGACATGCTTACGCTTCGCCCCTATCAGGAACAGACGAAGCAGGCGGTTTACAGGCACCTGCGCGATCGGGACGACAATCCCTGCGCAGTCGTGCCGACCGCCGGCGGCAAAACACCGATTATGGCTTCGATCTGCAAGGACGCCGTCGGCGCGTGGGGCGGCCGCGTTCTCATCCTCGCGCACGTGAAGGAACTGCTCGAACAGACGGCCGACAAGCTGCGGCTCGTCTGCCCAGAAGTTGAGTTCGGTGTCTATTCCGCCGGTCTGAAGCGCCGCGACACGACGCATTCGGTGATCGTCGCCGGCATCCAGTCCGTCTACCGCCGGGCCTGCGAACTCGACGCCTTCGATCTTGTCATGGTGGACGAGGCCCATCTCATCCCGCCGGAAGGCGACGGAATGTATCGGCAGTTTTTGGCCGACGCCAAGGTGCTCAATCCGAACGTGCGGATCATCGGATTCACGGCGACCCCGTTTCGGATGAAGACGGGGCCGATCTGCACGCCCGACGGTTTCCTCAATCACATCTGCTTCGAGGTCGGCGTCCGCGAATTGATCCGCGACGGCTTTCTTTGCCCGTTAGTTACGAAAGCCGGCATCAACAAAGCCGACTTCGAGCGTCTGCACGTTCGTGGCGGCGAGTTCGTCGCCGACGAGGTCGAGAACCTCATGGACGACGAACGGCTGGTCGCGGCGGCATGCGGTGAAACAGTTGGCTACACCGCCGATCGCCGCGCCGTGTTGATCTTCGCCAGCGGCATCAAGCACGGCGAGCATATCGTTCGTGTCCTGGCCGACGAGCACGGCATCGAGTGCGGGTTCGTCACCGGCGAGACGCCGGCCAAGGAGCGCGACGCGGTACTCGGCCGCTTTCGTCGCGGCGAACTGAAATACCTCTGCAACGTCAACGTGCTGACCACCGGTTTCGACGCGCCGCATATCGACTGCGTCGCGCTGGTGCGGCCGACGATGTCACCGGGATTGTATTACCAGATGGTTGGTCGCGGCTTCCGTCTCCATCCCGAAAAGCAGAACTGCCTCGTGTTGGACTTCGGCGGCAACGTAATGCGGCACGGGCCAGTCGACAACCTGACGATCAAGTCGACACCCAACGGCGACGGTGAAGCGCCGATGAAGGAATGTCCCGAGTGTATGGCGATCATCGCCACCGGCTATGCTCACTGCCCCGAATGCGGATACGAGTTTCCGCCGCCGAACCGGAAGAAGCACGACGCCAAGGCGACCGAGGCGGGGATTCTCTCGGGTCAGATTACGGATACCGAGTACGAGGTCCGCGACGTTTCCTACAGCGTCCACACGAAGCGAGGCGCAGCGGCCGACGCGCCCAGGACGATGCGCGTGAGCTACTGCGTCGGCCTGAACCACTGGCAGAGCGAGTTCATTTGCGTTGAGCACGCAGGATACGCCCGCCAGAAGGCTGCGGCGTGGTGGCGACGGCGCACGCCCGATGCCGTGCCGGACACGGCCGAGCGGGCTGTCGAGATCGCCGAGGCCGGCGGCCTGGCCCACACCGAACGCATCACCGTCCGCACGGTCGTCGGCGAGAAGTACGACAAGATCACCGCCTACAAGCTCGGCCCGCTGCCGGAGGCGATCCCTGCCGGTGCATTTGTTGGTTACGAACCTGACGACATCCCGTTTTGAACATGATCGACGTCGCCACCTCCTACCTGCGCTCCGGTCTGTGCGTGCTGCCCGCGATCCTCGCGGAAAAGCGCCCGGCGCTGGCGGGCTGGAAACAGTACCAGCGCCGCTTGCCGACCGAACGGCAGGTGACGGCGTGGTTCGCCGACGCCCCGCCCGTTTGCGTTCTGGCGGGCACCGTGTCCGGCAACCTGGAAATGATCGACTTCGACAACGGCGGCGAGATGTTCGAGCCGTGGCGGCAACTCGTGGAAAGCGAGTCGCCCGGCCTGCTCGATCGCCTCGTCATTGAGCGGTCACAGTCGGGCGGCCGACATGCAATCTACCGCTGCGAAGCGGAAGTTCCTGGCAATCGAAAGCTGGCGCAACGGGTAATCGCGGCGCCCAGCGCGGAACCAGTCGTGATCCACGGCAAGCGGCTTGTGCCGCACCTCGTCGCTGGGCGCTACGAGATCACCCTCACGCTCATCGAAACGCGCGGCGACGGCGGGCTATTTCTCTGTGCGCCCACACCCGGATATGTCATCGAGCAGGGCTCGTTCGACGACTTGCCCGTGCTGACTGAAGCCGAGCATGCGATCCTGATCGAGGCGGCATATGCGCTCAACGAGGCGCTGCCGCCGGTCGAGCGGCGGCGCGCGCTATCGGCGGCGAACGGTCGTCCTGGTGACGATTTCAACGAGCGGGGCGACGTCCGCGCCCTGCTCGAACACCACGACTGGCAACTGGTCCGCGGCGGCGAGAACGAATACTGGCGTCGGCCAGGCAAGAACCAGGGCTGGAGCGCCACGCTCCGCGGCGGCGTGTTCTACGTGTTTTCGTCGAACGCCGCCCCGTTCGAGCCGGACAAGGCCTACGCCCCGTTCACGGTCTACACGTTGCTCGAACACGCCGGCGACTTCGCGGCGGCGGCCGCCGCGCTCCGCGCCGACGGATACGGCGACACCGGCGATGACGCCGACGTCGATCTCTCGCACTTTCGCTGCAACGGCACGCACCAACCGATCCCCACGCGAGCTCCCGAACACCCCGACCCTGGCCCGCTCCCCGTCGAGCTTTGTCGCGTCCCCGGTTTCATCTCAGAAGTGATGGACCACTGCCTGACGACAGCGCCCTATCCGAACCTGGCGTTGGCGTTCTGTGGCGCATTGTCGCTGCAGGCCGTGCTCGCCGGGCGCAAGGTCCGTGACCAGGGGGACAATCGGACGAACCTCTACGTGCTGGCGCTGGCGTATTCATCGGTCGGCAAGGATTGGCCGCGCAAAGTCAACACGCACATTTTGCACCGGATCGGGCTGGTCGGTTCGCTCGGCGAAAAGTTCGCATCGGGCGAGGGCATCCAGGATTCGCTATTCCTCAGCCCGGCACTGCTGTTTCAGACGGACGAGATCGACGGGCTGCTGCAGTCGATCAACAAGGCGCACGACGCCCGCCACGAGAACATCCTCGGCACGCTGCTGACGATGTACTCGGCAGCCAACAGCATCTATCCCATGCGGCGCAAGGCCGGCAAGGAAGCACCCGGCGTGATCGACCAGCCGTGTCTCGTCGTGTACGGCACGGCGATCCCGACGCACTACTACTCGGCGCTGTCCGAGCGGATGCTCACCAACGGGTTTTTCGCACGGATGCTGATCGTCGAAAGCGGTCCACGCAACGCCGGCCAGGAGCCGGGCATCATCGACCCGCCGCCGCACGTCATGGAGACCGCGCAGTGGTGGGCAGATTTTAATCCCGGTACCGGCAATCTCGAACGCTTCCATCCTCAACCACTCATAATCGAAGCCGATGAGGAGGCCCGCCGGTTGATCACCGACGGGCGCGAGGCAGCCGAGGCCGAGTATTCTCTCGCCGAAAGCCGTGGCGATCCGGTGGGCACGACCGTATGGGGGCGGGTGCCCGAGCAGATTCGCAAGCTGGCGCTGCTATACGCCGCCAGCGCCAACCACCAGTCGCCGCGGATCGACGCCGCGGCGGTGCGATGGGCCACCGACTTCATCCTCCACCAGACGCGGCGGATGTTGTTCATGGCCCACAGTCACGTGGCCGAGAACCCGTTCCACGCCGAGTGCCTGAAGCTGCTCCGTAAGCTCCGCGAAGCGCCGGACCGACAACTCTCCCACAGCGCCCTGCTCAAGCGGATGCGCGTTGACGCCAAGACGCTACACGAGCTGATCACCACGCTCGAACAGCAAGGCGACGTGACGACCGCGATGCAGTCGACCGCCGGCCGTCCCCAGCGAGTCTATCGCTTGGTTGGTGACGGCGACGGGGAAAGAAGTGGCTGAGCGACGTGCCCGTGGGAAAGAAGTTGGCCTCAACGACGTGATTGGGCTGCGAAGGATGTTGAACGAAGTGGGAAAGAAGTGGGAAAGAAGTCATGCGAAGAAATACGGGAAATATACATACTCTCTCTCTTCCTTCTCTCTTTCACGCACGCCCGCCCGCGCACGCGCGTACGCGAGGAAATCCGTGTGTGCGCGAGGGAGGGGGTGAAAGAAGAAAGAAGTCGCATGGTTCCTTCCTGGCAAGCTGGGAAAGGAGATGCGTGCGGGAACAATCGCCAAGTCAGAGATAGTTTTTTTTCGTTGTCCGAACTCGAACTGGAGATAACCCATGTCACCGCGAAATGAATCCGAACTTGCGCACGACCGCTGGAATCGCATCGTCGTGCCGACCGCCAAGGGGCTCGAACGGTTCTTCTGGCACGTAGCTTGGTTCACGGTGCTGCTCGCATTGCTATTCGGCGGAACGTGCATTCCGGCTCATCGACCAGATCATCGCGACGAACCGCCAGCATTCGCTTCCAGCCGGTGAGATACACGGCAACAACCGCACGCTTTTCTGAGGAGAATGACATGAAGATCGAACTTCGTCCGCTGGCTGATATCCGGCCGTATGACAAGAACCCCCGGATCAACGATAGCGCGGTCGACGCCGTAGCGGCGTCGATCCGAGAATTCGGCTTCCGTCAACCGATCGTCGTCGATCCCGACGGCGTCATTATCTGCGGCCACACCCGCTACAAGGCGGCACAGAAGCTGGGGCTGGAGAAGGTGCCGGTTCACGTCGCCACCGATCTGACGCCGGAGCAGCTTCGGGCATACCGCATCGCTGACAACCAGACGGCGTCGCTCGCCGAATGGAATTATGACCTGTTGCCGATCGAGTTGGCCGACCTCAAGGCGTGCAACTACGACCTCGGGCTACTGGGCTTCGATGCCGACGAGTTGGCGAAGCTGCTCGGCCCCGGCCTCGCGGACGGGTTGTGCGATCCGGATGACGTGCCCGCGCCGCCGGACGAGGCGACGACCCGGCCGGGCGACCTCTGGGTGCTCGGTAACCACCGACTTCTCTGCGGCGACAGCAGCAAGCCGGAAGACCTCGATCGGCTGCTCGACGGCGCGGCGGTTCATTTGGTGAACACGGACCCTCCCTACAACGTCAAAGTCGAGCCGCGATCGAACAACGCGATTGCCGCTGGCCTGTCGTCGTTTCAGGGCACGACGCATCACCAGGGTCTCGACGTGGCCCGCCATCCGGGCAAGGCAAAACCAACGCAGAAGAAGCTCCGCGCCAAGGACCGTCCGTTGGCGAACGACTTCGTCTCCGAGGAAGCGTTCGACAAGCTGCTCGACGCTTGGTTCGGCAACATCGCCCGCGTGCTGTTGCCGGGGCGGGCGCTCTATTGCTGGGGAGGCTACGCGAACTGTGCGAATTATCCGCCGGTCCTGAAGCGCCACGGGCTGTACTTCTCGCAGGCGATCATCTGGGTGAAGGAACATCCGGTGTTGACCAGAAAAGATTTCATGGGCAACCACGAGTGGTGCTTTTATTGCTGGCGAGAGGGTTCCGCGCATGTATTCCTGGGGCCAAATAACGCCGTCGATGTCTGGTCGATCAAGAAGGTGAATCCGCAGTCGATGGTTCACCTTACCGAAAAGCCGACGGAACTCGCCGTTCGCGCGATGCAGTACTCGTCACGGGCCGGTGAGAACGTTCTCGATCTCTTCGGCGGGAGCGGTTCAACGTTGATCGCTGCGGAACAGACCGGCCGTCACGCCTATCTAATGGAGCTCGACGCGTTGTACTGCGACGTGATCGTCCAGCGGTGGGAAAAGTTCACGGGCCGGAAAGCCGAGCGGCGAGCAGCCGCGGAGGTGGCCGCGTGAACGCCACGTTTGCACCGTGTCGCGGCCGGCCCGACGAGGTGGCCACCGTTCCGACCAACGAGAAAACGCCCCGACGTGGCGAACGTGGGGCGTCGTCGGCAGCCCGGGTTAGCGGCCGCGTTGGGTTCGCCGACCGCGTGGTGCGTGCGGCGGCTTCGTCGTCTTGGCCCGCCCCGTCGGCGGATCCAGTTCGTCGGCCACGGATAGGAGCACATCGACGAGGTCGTCCGCGTCGATGCAGCGCGAACGGTGCCCTTCGTCGATGGCCCGTTGGACCTTGGCCGTCACGGACCGAATTGCATCGGCAACTTCTTGCATCGGTTCGTCCTTTACTTCTTGGCGGCGAACTTGCCGCGTTCCGCTTTGACGAACCGGGCGTCGTTGCCCTTGTCGTTGATCTCCCGCGCGATTGCGGAATAGAGAGTCGCGTGCGGGGTCTTGCCGCCCGGGCTGGTCCACAACCCCTTCGCGGCCATCGCCTCAATCATCGCCTTGGTGTTCATCGGCTCGCGGGCGTCGGCCAGCACCTTCGCGGCGGCGTCGAGGGCGCTCATCTTGCCATCGACCTTCGGCTTCTTGGCATTCGTCGTCTTCGTCGAGGTCTTGGCGACCTTTGCCTTTGGATTCGCGGCTGGTTTTTTGGCGGCAGTCTTCGTCGTCGTTTTCTTCGCGGACATGGTTCATTCTCCTGCGGTTTGGTTTTGCGTCGCGGAAATCGCTTCGCACGACACACACAGAGCCATGCGGGCGGAACGCCATCAAGCGCTGTGCGCCGCACATCGACGAGAATTCCAAGAATCGTTTCCGAGGCGTTTTAGGGCGACCGAAACCATGTCGAATGCGCCGCGATTACCGCTGAATCCGACTGCTTTGGCCTTAGCAGACGCCGCCCGCGCGCTGTCGCAAGTTGGCGGGGAGCCGATCAGCGAAATGATGCTTCGCGCCGACATCGACGCCGGCGCTCCGACGAATCCGGATGGGACGTTGAACCTGGTCCACTATGGAGCATGGCTCGCCAAGCAGATGGGCCGCAGCGCGGGAGGCACACATGGCGAGTGACCCGCGACAATTGCGACCGACCGAAGTGTGCCGGCTGCTCAACAGCACGCCGCTGGGCGAGGTGATCAACGAACGGCAGTTGCATCGTCACCGCACTCGCGCTGGCCTACGCATCGGCGACGCGCGGCACGTCGATCTGCTGCGGTATGTCGCCTGGATGGTCCATGAGCGCCATACGCCAAAGCCCGAACCGGAGGGCGATCCGTATGAGCGACTGAAGGAACGGGCCCGCTCCCGCAACATCGCGCTGGCAATCGCCGGCCGCGACATTGGTGATCTGCCAGACGTCGTTAATCCAGAGCGGAAAGAGAAGGCCGCATCGGACTTTCGCTTCTTCTGCGATTCGTACTTCCCGCTGACATTTCACCTGCCGTGGTCGCCAGACCACTTGAAGGTCATCGCCAAGATTGAGCAGGCCGTGCTGCACGGCGGACTCTTCGCGATGGCGATGCCGCGAGGTTCGGGCAAGACCACGATCTGCGAATGCGCCTGCATTTGGGCCGTGCTCTACGGCCACCGCGATTTCGTGTGCCTGATCGGTAGCGACGAAGGCCACGCGATGGACATGCTCGATTCGATCAAGATGGAGTTCGACGGCAGCGATTATCTGCTCGACGACTTCCCCGAGGTCGCATATCCGATCCAAGCCCTCGACGGCATCGCCAACCGGGCCAACGGCCAGCTCTACAAAGGCGAGCGGACGCACATCGGTTGGACGGCCCGCGAGATCGTGCTGCCGACGATGCCGGGCAGCGTGGCGAGCGGCGCGATCATCAAGGTCGCCGGGATCACCGGGAGGATTCGCGGCATGAAATACAAGCGGGCGGATGGCCAAACAGTCCGCCCGACGCTCGTCGTTCTCGACGACCCGCAGACTGACGAATCGGCCCGGTCGCTCTCACAGTGCGCAACGCGCGAAGGGATTCTCGCCGGTGCGGTCCTCGGCCTCGGCGGGCCGGGCAAGAAGATCTCCGGAATCATGCCTTGTACGGTGATCCGGCCGGGTGACATGGCCGACAACATCCTCAGCCGCGACAAGCATCCGGAATGGAACGGCGAGCGGACCAAGATGGTCTACTCGTTCCCGACTGATGAGAAGAAGTGGCAGCGGTACGGCGAACTCCGCGCCGAGAGCCTCCGCAGCCACGGCGACATCCACGTCGCCACCGAGTTCTACGTCGCCGACCGCGCCGCGATGGACGAGGGAGCATTGATCGCGTGGCCCGAGCGGTTCAATCATGACGAGGCGTCGGCGATTCAGCACGCGATGAATCTGAAGCTGCAGGACGAGGCAGCCTTCTTCGCCGAGTATCAGAACGAGCCGCTCCCCGTCGACGCTGGCACCGACGATGAACTGACCGCCGACCAGATTGCCAGCAAAATCAACCGCATGCAGCGCTACGAAGTACCGATCGGCTGCAACCACCTGACGATGTTCGTCGACGTGCAGGCATCGCTTCTGTTCTACGTCGTCGCCGCGTGGGAGGATGACTTCACCGGTTACTTGGTTGACTACGGAACGTTTCCGGACCAACACCGGCCGTATTTCACGCTCCGCGACGCTCGGCAGACGCTGACCATCGCCACGAAGGCCAGCGGCCTCGAAGGAGCGATCTACGCTGGCCTCGAATCACTCACCGCGATGTTCCTCGGTCGCGAATGGCGTCGCGACGACGGCGCGATGCTACGGATTGAACGTTGTCTGATCGACGCCAACTGGGGTTCTTCCACCGACGTGGTTTACCAGTTCTGCCGGCAGTCGGCCAACGCGGGCATCGTGATCCCAAGCCACGGTCGGTTCGTCGGCGCTTCGAGTCAGCCGTTTTCGGAATATAAGCGCAAGCCCGGCGATCGGATCGGCCACAACTGGCGGATGCCGAACGTCAACGGCAAGCGCGCCGTGCGGCACGTCGTATTCGACACGAACTTCTGGAAGTCGTTCGTTCATGCACGCTTGGCCGTTTCGATGGGCGAACGTGGATGCCTGTCGCTGTTCGGCGACGGCCCGGACCAGCATCGGCTCCTCGCCGACCATCTGACCGCCGAGTACCGCGTGAAGACCGAAGGCCGCGGTCGGACCGTCGACGAATGGAAACTCCGACCGGAGCGGAGCGATAACCATTGGCTCGACTGTCTCGTCGGAAACGCTGTTGCCGCGTCCGCGCAAGGAGTGATTCTCGCAGGTTCGGGAGGCAGCGTTGCGCCGGCAAGACGCGAACGGGTCAGTTTCGCCGAGCTTCAACGACGGAGTCGGCGATGACCTCGAAGCCCAACAGTCGCCGCGACGCCGGCATCGTGTGTCCGCAATGCGGCTGCCGGCATTTCTCGACCACGCATACGGAACCGCTTCGTGATGGCCGGGTGCGACGGCGAAAGGAGTGTCGCCATTGCGGTCGGAAACTTGTGACGTTCGAGGCACCGTTGGGAAACTCGCGACCGCATTGCTAGATATAGCACCAAGTCCTAATTCTTCCGTTTTCGGTTCGTCAGTTTGTCACCACATCGGGTCCTTATCCCAATAGGCGGTCGCGTTCAATCGCGGACGTGGGAGCACCTGATGGCCGAACTCGATGACACGATCCGCGAAAACGCCCAGGGGCCGGCCAAGGCCTCGGGCGATACCGGTTCGGTCGAGCAGCACAAACTGCCCGACCAGATCGCCGCGGACCGCTATCTGGCGTCAAAGACGGCCGCCAAATCCAAATCGCGTGGCCTCGTATTCAACAAATTCGTGCCGCCGGGGACGACGTAGTGCTCAGGTGGATCGCCAATTCGTTCCGTCGCTCCAAGCCGCTGGCCGCGCCGCCAACGCGGGACGTGCGGATCGTTCGCGCCCGCTACGACGCGGCCCAAACGACCGACGACAACCGTCGGCACTGGGCAAACGCCGACGGGCTGTCGGCGAACTCCGCCAATAGCCCCGAGGTCCGTCGGCTATTGCGGAACCGCGCCCGCTACGAGGTCGCCAACAACAGCTACGCCCGCGGGATCGTGCTGACGCTGGCCAACGACGTCGTCGGAACCGGTCCCCGTCTGCAAATGCTCACGGAGGACGCCGAAGCCAACCGGCGCATCGAGTTGGCGTTCATGTCCTGGGCCAAGGCGATCGGCTTGGCTGAGAAGCTTCGCACGATGCGGATGGCACGCGCCTCAGACGGCGAGGCGTTCGGCGTGCTGGTGAACAACCCCGTGCTGCCCAACATCGTGCAACTCGACCTGCGGCTCATCGAGGCCGATCAGGTTTGCACGCCCGACATCAACATGTTCGCACGGAACGCCGTTGACGGGATCGGCTTCGACGCCTTCGGCAACGCGGTCGAGTATCACGTGCTGCGAGCGCATCCCGGCGATACGTCGGCGCTCGTATCCCGCGAGTACGACCGCGTTCCGGCCGGTGCCGTGGTCCATTGGTTCCGTGCCGATCGGCCCGGCCAACAGCGCGGCATCCCCGACATCATGCCGGCGTTGCCGCTATTCGCGCAGCTTCGACGATTCACGCTCGCAGTTCTCGCCGCCGCCGAAACGGCCGCCGACTTCGCGGGCATCCTCTACACCGACGCGCCGGCCAACGGCGAAGCGGATGCCGCGGAGCCGTTCGAGCCCGTCGAACTGGAGAAGCGGGCTCTGGTCACGATGCCCGGCGGCTGGAAGATGTCCCAACTCGAAGCCGAGCAACCATCGACCGGGTATTCGGAGTTCAAGAAGGAAGTTCTCAATGAAATTGCCCGGTGCCTCAATATCCCGTTCAACATCGCGGCGGGCAATTCCTCGGGGTACAACTACGCCTCTGGTCGGCTCGACCATCAAACGTACTTCAAGTCGCTGCGCGTCGAGCAAGCGCATCTCGAATGCGTCGTGCTCGACCACATTCTCGCCGCATGGTTCGACGAGGCCGTCTTGATCCCCGGCCTGTTGCCCGCGGGAATCGGTTTCATCGCCGACTGGCCGCACCAGTGGTTTTGGGACGGCCACGAACACGTTGACCCTGCCAAAGAAGCATCGGCGCAGACGATGCGCTTAGCGAATCACACGACCACGCTCGCCGACGAATACGCGCGGCGCGGTCTCGATTGGGAAACCCAGCTTCGCCAGCGCGCGAAGGAACTCGCGCTGATGACCGAACTTGGTCTGACCACGGCGCAAGCGATCGCCATGCCGGCCGCCCCTGCGCCCGAAGAGGACGACGAAGAAGAGGACGAGGATGTCGAAGAAGAAACTCCAACCCGACAAGCCGCCTGAGCCGCGCGAGCTGAACCTGCTGGCATCGGCCGTCGAACTCGAAGCGGCAGCGCCGGAAGGCGAGCAGAACAAGCTGCGGCGGTTCTCGATGACGGCGTACACCGGCGGGCCGATGCAGTTGGCCGGTTGGCGCTACCCGGTTGTCGTCGACCTACAGGGGCTGCAAGTCGGTGGTCAGCGCCGGCCGATTCTGCTCGACCACACCCGCGACGTCGACTTCGTGATGGGTCAGACGGACAGCGTCGGCGTGGTAAACCACCAACTCGTCGTCGCCGGCCACGTGATGGGCGAATCGACGAAGGCCAAGCAGGTCATCGCGCTCAACGACAAAGGGTTCGCGTGGCAATCTTCGATCGGTGCCCGCGCGGACCAAGTCGAGTTCGTGCCTGAAGGAAAAACCTCCCAAGCCAACGGCCGTGAGTTCGCCGGCCCCGTGAACATCGCCCGGCGAGCCACGCTCGGCGAGATCAGTTTCGTCGTGCTCGGCGCGGACGACAACACGTCCGCTCAAATCGCCGCCTCCGCTCAACCGAAAAAGGAGCTTGATATGGAATTCGCCGCTTGGATCGAAGCCCAAGGGTTCACGCCCGATGCCTTGAACGAATCGCAGACCAAGAATCTGCGAACGCTCTACGACCTGCAAGCGGCGAAACCCGCCGAGAACGACGACCCGCCGCCCAGCGCCACGGTGCAGATTCGCGCCGAGGCGATCGCCGAACTCGACCGAATCAACGCGATCCGCAAGTCGTGCGACGGTCGCCATCCGGAGATCGAGGCGCAAGCGATCAAAGAAGGCTGGGACGCCACGAAAGCGGAACTCGCCGTACTCCGCGCCAGTCGGCCATCGGGTCCTGCCATCCACGTTGCTGGCGGCAACGGTGGTCCGGTCGCCTCCCAAGTCATCGAAGCGGCGCTCTGCTTGCAGGCGGGCGTGCCCTGCGAAGAGCAGTTTCCCGAGCAGACGCTCGAACGGGCGACCAAGTATCGTCGCCGAGGTTTGCGGTGGTGTGCCGAGCAGATTTGCGCGGCGCAGGGCCGCGTGATCGACGCCGATCCGGGAACCCGCGAGTGGATTCAGGCGGCGTTCTCGACGAGCGAGCTTTCCGGCATTGTCGGCAATATCGCCAACAAGGCGCTGCGAGCGGCCTTCGACGCGGCCCCGTCGGTAGCCGACCGGATTGCCGCTGCTCGGTCGCATACGAACTTTCACGCACATACGGTCTACTCGCTGGCCCTCAACGGCGAGTTGCAGCCGGTCGGGCCGGACGGCGAGCTCAAACACTTGTCGCTCTCGGAGGAATCTTACACGCGGCAAGTGGATACGCGCGGCGCATTGCTTTCGGTCACGCGCAAAGACTTGGTGAACGACGACCTGGGAGCGTTCGCCCGCAGCGCCACCGAGATGGGACGCAAGGCGGTGACCGCCCGCGAGAAGGCGCTGTTCACGTCGCTCAACGCCACCGCCGCGGGCGCGAGCTTCTTCACGACTGCCCGTGCGAACTATTTCGAGGGCGCACCGAGCGCTCTGTCGCTTTCCAGCATTTCAACGGCCGTGCAGATGTTCCGCGATCTGAAGGGGCCAGACGGCGACCCGATCATGATCGAGCCGCGATTGCTGCTGGTGCCGACGGCGCTGGAAACGACCGCCCGCGAGGCGATGACGTCGCAGTTCGTCCTCGGCCCGACGACCGCCAAGACACCGGGCGTCAACATCTGGCAGAACGCTTTTACGCCGATCACGTCGCCGTGGCTGTCGAACACGAACCTCACCGGCGCGAGCAGCACCGCGTGGTACTTGCTGGCCGATCCGGCCGATATGGCGGCAATCGAAATCGCGTATCTCAACGGCCAGCAGACGCCGACGGTCGAGTTCTTCGGCCTCGACGCCGATCCCAACGTCCTCGGCGTCACGTGGCGCGTCTATTGGGACTTCGGCGTCGCGCTCGCCGAGTTCCGCGCCGGGGTCAAGAGCAAGGGCGCTGCGTAACCCCAATCCAACCTTCACAACGCATTCGGAGCTTTCATCATGCCTCAAGCCACATTCGTTCAAGTCGGCCAAGCGATCGACTATACGCCCGGCAGCGCCGTTGCCGCGGGCGACGTGGTCGTGCAAGGCGATCTGGTCGGCGTCGCCAAGTTGTCGATTGCCGCCAACAAGCTCGGCGCATTGCACGTCGAGGGTGTCTTCGACTTCGCCAAGGCGAACGGCGTGTCGTTCACGGTCGGCCAGATTCTGTACTGGGATGACACCGCAAATCAGGCCACGGCCACCTCGTCGGGCAATAAGCAGATCGGCAAGTGCGTCCGCGCCGCGGGCACCAGCGACACCACCGTTCGCATTCGCATGAGCCAATAGCAATGCCCAACCTCCTCGACACCGGAGCCGCGTGGCTTGCCGATCAGCGGCACCAGCACCTCTCCACGTCCGTGGTCTACCGCCACGGCGATGCGGGCGTGGTGTTGTCGGCCACGATCGGGCGAACCGAGTTCGCCAGCGACGCGGCCGAACCGACGATTGAGACGTGGGAAAGCCGCGACTACATCGTCCGCACGGCCGACATCACGTTCGGCGGGCAGGTGATGCTGCCGAAGCGCGGCGATCAGATCGAGGAGACCGACGCCGGCGTGAAGTACGTCTACGAAGTCATGGCCCCAGCCGGACAGACGCCGTGGCGCTATGCCGACGACTTCCGCCGTGAGCTGCGGATTCACACCAAGCACGTCAAGACCACGACTGCATAGAGGCCGCCATGCCGTCCGTTCATTCCGAGATTACCTGCGAAGCAACGCTCGCCGCGAAGCTCACCGATACGTCGGAAGGCATCGGGCTGTCGGCACTGTTTCACCTTCAGGCGGCGCTGTCGCTGACCGAAGGGGTTGGCGTAAACCAGATCAATGCCGTCGCCGTCGAACGCGACCGGCACATGTCCGGCCCGGCTAGCTTCGAGTTGGACCTGTCCACGCTCGCCGGCTTCGAGCAGGCCACCGACCCGCTCCGCAATACGGTCGTGTTCGAGAACATCGTGGCGATCCTGATTCGCAACAAGGTGACTTCGTCCGGCGACCTGATCGTTGGGGGCGCTTCGTCGAATCCGTGGACCTCGCCCTTTGTCGCAAGCGGCGCTCCGACTACCGCCAAGATCACGCTCAGGCCGGGTGGGTTCATCCTGCTCACCGCGCCGACCGTCGCGGGCTATGCCCTCTCCGGCACCAACAAAATGCTCCGCCTCGAAACCACCAGTAGCCAAACCGATTGCGACATCATCGTGTTCGGCCGCGACACGTAACCGTCCATCACCATGCCCACTCCCTTTAGTGTCCAGATCGCCGACGCCGTCGTCGCGGAACTCCGCACGGGCCAGTTCACGCCGGCATTCGCTCCCGTGCGGCGACTATTGCCGGTCCGCGAGTTGGCCGAACTCGACGAGCTGCGCGTGACCGTCATTCCGCGGGCGATGGAGAGCGTCCCGCTGGCCCGCACCAGCGAGCGGCGAACGTACACGATCGACATCGGCGTGCAGCAGCGCGTCAAACAGGACGTCGAAGTCGACGCGGCCGTCGTGATGGCGGTCGCCGAGGAGATCGCCGGGTTTCTGTTCAATCGAACGCTCTCGGAAAAGAAAGAAGCGAGCTACGTCGGGCACGGCATCGACCCGATCTACTCGCCCGAGCATTTGGAAGAGCTGCGCGTGGCGACGAGCGTCGTCACCGTGCGGTACACGCTGTGAGGCAACCGTGGCGACGAGCGGATTCACCATTGGACTACGCGAGGCGAAGGCCGGGTTCTTCGACCGTCCCGCCGTGCAGAACGCTACGGACCGTGCCACCAACCGCAACCTGTCGCGGTTCGGCGCGTTCGTCCGCACGCGGTCCCGTTCGAGCATCCGCAAGCGCAAAGGGATCAGCGAGCCGGGCCAGCCGCCCAGTTCGCACGTCGGCACGCTCAAGAAGTTCATCTTCTTCAGTTTCGAGCCAACCAATAAGTCGGTGGTGATCGGCCCGACACGGACGTCGGGCCCCGGCACCGCCCCCGAACTACTCGAACACGGCGGTACGTCGCGGTTCGTTCCGCCCCGCCAGCGCCGGCCGGTTGCCGCCCGGTATCGACCGCGCCCGTTCATGACGCCCGCGTTCGTAGAAGAACAGAAACGCCTGCCGGACCTGTGGCGAAACTCGGTCCGCAAATAACCCGAATCAATCGCTCCGCATAGGAGATAGCACATGGCCTTCGTCCTCGGCAAAGATTGCAAGCTGTACCGCAACACGGGTTCGTTCGGCACGCCCGCCTGGAACGAGATTCCCAACGTGAAGGATCTCGCAAAGAACTTCGAGACCAGCGAGGCCGACGTCACCACCCGCGGCAACAACGGCTGGGAAGCGACCGTGCCTGCGCTCAACCGGGGCAGCATCGACTTCCAGATGGTTTACGACACGGCCGACGCCGGGTTCGTCGCCATCCGCGACGCCTATCTCAACAAAACGCCGGTCGAGTATGCCGTGATGGACGGCGACATCACGGTCAGCGGCAAGCAGGGTCTGCGGGCCACGTGCATGGTGATCAACTTCTCGATGACGCAGAACCTCGAAGAAGCGGTCACCGTCGACGTGTCGATCAAGCCGACCTATGCCGCCAATGCGCCCTTTTGGTACACGGTTCCGTAATCGAACAAAGCAGGACAACGCGTGCTCACCCACGCGCCCCTGCCCTTGTCCTGCGTGCCCCATCGTAAACCCGTGGATGTGCCATGCCTAGCTTCAAAGATGCCAACGGCCGCGAGTGGCTCGTCACCGTCGACGTGGCCCAGATTAGGCGCGTGCGCCAGCGACTCAAGTTAAATCTGGCCGACTTGCAGGAAGGCGACCTGCTCTTGCGTCTGGCCGATCCGGTCACGCTCGTCGACGTGCTGTTTGTCCTCGTGCTGCCGCAGGCGGAAGAGAAGAACGTCTCCGACGAACAATTCGCCTCGGCGCTCGGCGGCGACACGTTGACCGAGGCCACGACAGCGCTGTTGGAGGCGCTGTGCGATTTTTTCCAAGAGCCGCAGCGGACATTTCTGCGGATGGTCCTCGCGGCGACGAAGCGCAAGCAGGCCGAAGCGATGACGCTGCTGGAAACCGAGGGCGACAAGCTGATTCAAACGATGCTCGAAAGGGCGATGAACACCAAGACGGTTCAAGCGAGGAGCCCAACTGGCGATTGATCCTCGCGCTCGCCGGTCGACTGGGCATCGATCCTGGCCCGTGGACGCTGCGAGACTTGCTCGTGATGGACGAAGCCCGGCAGACCGACCGTTGGAACCATACCGCCATGACGTGCGCCCTGATGGCCAACATCCACCGCGACAAGAAGAAACGCAGTAAGCCGTTCCTGCCCGATGATTTCCACCCGCTCGCCAAACCTAAGCCGAACATCGTCGTCGGCATTGAAGCGCTAAAGGACTTCGTCCCTCACCAACCTCCAGTCCCCAGCCCGTAGTCCCGGTTCTATGCCTGCATCCGCTTCCGCCATCCGAGCCGGCCGTGCGTTCGTCGAATTGTTCGCCGACGACTCGCAGATGGTCCGCGTGCTGAAATCGGCGGAGAAGCGGCTCAAAAACTTCGGCGCGGCGATTCGCAACGTCGGCCTGGGATTGGCCGGCATCGGCAGCGCGATCACCGCGCCGCTGGCGCTGGCCGCCAAGACGTTCTCGAACACGGGAGACGTGTTCGACAAGATGAGCCAGCGAACGGGGTTGGCCGTCGAGTCGCTCTCGCAACTGGCGTTCGTGTTCTCGCAATCGGGTTCGAGCCTCGAAGATTTCGAGAAGGGGTTTCGGAAGCTCCAGCAGAACATGAGCGAGGCGGCGGCCGGATCGAAGACGGCGCAGGACGCCTTCGCCGCGATCGGCGTCGACTTCCAAAAGCTGCTCGCGCTCTCGCCGGAAGAGCAATTCTTCGCCGTCGCCGAAGCGATCTCGCGGATCGAAGACCCTGCGTTGCAAACGTCGGCGGCGATGGACCTGCTCGGGCGCGGCGGGGCGGCGCTATTGCCGACGATGCAGATGGGCGCGAGCGGCATCCGGGAAATGATGCAGCAGGCAGACCAGCTGGGCCTCACCATGTCCGGCCCGACGGCCAAGAGCGCCGCGGCGCTCAACGACGCGCTCGACGCCCTCAACCGCGTCTGGCAGGCGATCGTACTTACGGTCGGCGCGGCAGTCGCGCCGGCAATTACTCAATTCTCCGCCCAGGCCGCGGCGGTTGCTGCCCACGTGCGGGCATGGATTGCCGATAACCAGCAGCTGGTCACCATCCTCGGCGCAGTCGGCCTGGGGCTGACCGCGGCCGGCACGGCGCTGGCCGGCGTGGGTGTTTCCGTCTCGGCGCTCGGTTCGGGCATCGACCTCGTCGCCAAGGCGTTCACCGGCTTCAACGCACTGCTTACCGGTGCCGGCGCACTGCTAGGTGTGCTGACTTCGCCGATCGGCCTGCTCGTCGCCGGTTTGGCCGCGCTCGCGGCGGCGACCGTCGATTGGTCGGGTGCGTGGGCGTCGATCAAGGATTTCGGCGCATCGGCGCTCGAAACGCTCGCCGGCGGATTCTCGGCTGTGCAAGCAGCGGCGCAACCCGTTTTCGCGTCGATTGCGGCGCACGCCGCCGACCTCTGGCAACGCTTGCAGCCGGTCGTCGAACTCGTCACTGGCGCTCTCACGACCGCGTGGCAATCGGTCGCCGACGCCGCCACGGCGGTATTCGGGTGGATCGGCCAGCAGATCGACGCCAATCGGGCCGTGATTCAGCAGTGGGGCACGCTGTTCGTCGAGGTCTGGCGGAACGCGGCTGAAGGCGTGATCGCTTTGTGGGGCGGCATCGTCGACGCGGCCAGCACGGCGCTCGGCTGGATCAACGAACAGTGGCAAAACCTGTTCGGGCAGACGTTCACTCAAAGTCTCTCGACGGCGTTCGGCTGGTTCGCCGGTTTCGTCCGCGACGTGCTCGACATGCTGAGTCTTCTCACGACGAATTGGTCGCTGACCTGGGAACTGGCGAAAAACGCGGCGGGCACGGCGCTGTTCTTCGTCCTCGATCTCGTGCCCAAAACGGCTAACGCAATCATCGGCGTGATTCGTGGTGCGGCGGATGCCATTGGTGAACTGATCGCGGCGATTGCTTCGGGCGACTTCGATGCCATCGGCGCTCGGATGGCGACGCTGTTCGCCGAAGCATTTCAGGACCAGATGTCGCAAGAGACGCCGTTCACCGGCATCCTCGAAGACTTCAAACGGGAGCGGGACGCGCTCATCGCCCAAATGCAGGCCGAGCGGGACCGCGTTCGCGCCGACCGAGCCGCCCAGGACGCCGCGTCGCGTCCGACAGCCTCACCGGGCGTCGGTGCTCGGCCGACGTTGCCGGGAGCGCCGCCGCCGGTTCCGCAACCGCCCGCCGGCGACGAGCAGTCGGCCAAGCTGCAAGAGATCATCAGCCAACTCGACACGCTCAACGGCGCAACCCGCGACGTGGAAGCCGCCGCGAAGAAGTCTGCGGGCGATGCTGCCGATCTGTTGGCCGTCGGCACGCGGGAAGCCGCCGAAGCGATCCTCCGCCACGAAGCGGGCCGAGACCGTGATCGCACGGACCGTATCCAGCGCGACCAGTTGGCCGAACAGCGCAAAGCCACGCGTGCCCTCGAAGACATCGACCGCAGCCTCCGTAACACCGCCACACTCGCCGTGGCGAACCTCGCTTAGATCATGGCATTCGTCATCTGCGAACAATTCCGCCGCGACGCCACGAAGTCGGCCGACAACGTCGTCTTCGAGCGCGGATGGACCGTCTGGAAGGAATCGAGCGGGCTGATCGTCGCCAGTGAAGCCGATGAAATCTTCACGGCGATGAACGCCACGGTGCAAGTCGGCTCGGCCTATCCGTCTCTCGGCGGCCTCAAGTGCGTCGAGGTACGTCCGTCGTGCCGCGACGACGTCGAGATTTGGGATGTATCGGCGCGATACGAAGTGCCTAAGGTCGAGACGCCGCCCGACAGCTTCAGCGAGTTCATGCAGCAGTCGCAGAACAACTCGCCCGAAAACCCCTTTGGACCAGAGTTCTCCGGCGGCGGGCAGACGGTCGAGGAATACCGCGTCCGCGATCTCGACGGACGGTTGTTCGTCAACTCGTCGAAGCAACCGTTCCGCAACCTCGTGCCGATTCCGGTCACGATCCAGGTAGATCGCGTTACCGTGAGCCAAGCGAACCGGGCCAACACGGCAAACCAGGGTCGCGCCGACGGACGGCGCTTGCTGGCCAGCGTCAGTTATCAAAGCGCCGAACACGTCAACAAGCAAACGGGCGTCCGCACCCGCTACTACAAGAACACTTACGAAGTCTGGACGCACCCCGACCGCGACTGGGCTCGCGTCGAAGTGATCGATGCTGGTTTCAAACAGATCAAGAACGGCAAGCTCATCACGATCGTCGATCCCGACACGAAGGAGCCGTACAGCGAAGAAAGCCTTTTGGACGGCAACGGCCAACTGCTCGGCGCTGGGAGCGATCCGCAGACGATCGAGTTCCGCATTCGGAATGAAGGACCGCTCGGCGTGCCGTTCCTCGGATAGCGCCTATATATAAGGACAACGGTCATGGGCCAACTCGAGGGCAGCATCCTCCTGCAAGGGGACATGAACGCAGCCACGCTCACGGCGCGCGGCGGCAAACACGGCGAGGACAAGTTCGACGCCAACGGCCGGCGGAAGGCCGATTCGGTCGTCCACGAGCAGATTCTCCGCTACGAGCAACTGTCGGGCACATCGGTCGCCGCCGAAAGTCGCGTGATCGGATCGCTGTTCGCCGACGCGACCGCCGTCGAAGTGTCGATCGTCTGCGAGACCAAACCCGATGGCTCGGGCGGCGATCCCCGCGAATTCACCGTCGATGTGCTGAAAGGCAATCAGACGACGGCGTTCGCTTCGATTCTGGCCGGTGGCACGCCGATCACCGTCGACAGCACCATCGCCAACCGACAGGTGCAGTTCGTCACGCCTACGACAACCGCCGGCACTCGGGGCGATCAGATCAAGATCACGGTCGGCGTCAGCGGCACCACCGGTACGCAAGGCCAAGGACTCTCCGTGAGCGTCAAGTACCGCGAGAACCCAGCATAAGGTGAACCATGCTTACGATCATCGAACGCGATACTACGAATGCCGTCGACGCATTTCGCGTTACGGTCGGCACGACAGCGGCCGCGATCACCAGCGCCCCTTATGCATGCAAGCGCGGCGTAGGCGTGAAGGCGTCGCCGGCCAACGCGGGCGTCATCTATGTCGGTCCGTCCGACGTGACCGCCGGTGCGACGCCGGCTACGGATGGTTGGCCGCTTGCTGCCGGCGAAGAACTGTTCCTGCCGCTTGACGATCCGCGAGCGGTGTATGCCATCGCGTCGGTGGCGAATCAACAGTTGTACGTCGTACTTGTCTGAAACGAGACCGCCGATGCTTGCCCTCAGCCCCAGCCGATTCCGCTTCTTCGGTCGCCGCCGCACGCGACCAGTTGCGCCGCTGCCGTACCGCATCACGGGTCTTGCCGCCGATTACGACGCGGCGGTCGGCGTTACAACGACGCCCACAAAGGTCTCCGCTTGGACCGACGCCACAGGCAACGGTAACAACCTGGCACAAGCCACCGATGGCAACCGACCAACCTACGTCGCGTCGAGCGAACATTTTCGAGGTTGGCCGGCGGTTCGGTTCGTCAAAGCGGCGACGACGTATCTGTTCGGTTCGTCGCTGCCGATCTGCACAGCACTGTCCGGTGCCGACAAGCCGTTCACCGTCTTCGCCGTGGTCCGCCGGGCGACGAAGATCAGCGCCGACGAATATCTTTGGACGCTCGGTAACAGCGCGCAGGCCGGGCAGTCGTACATCTCCGGGGGCTACCGCTACCAGAACAGCAACTCCCAGCGAGTCAACAGCGACGTTCGAGACGACGCCGGCACGGCCGCAACGATCTCGACCGGCATGAACGAGATCACCGACTTCGGCCCACAAACACTGTGCTGGAGTTTCTCGGGGACGGTGGCGTCGATCTACGTGGTCGGCGCTTCGCAGAATCTCCGTTACGACGCTGTCCCCAATACGAACGGCACGGCTAGCGACTACACGGCGCACGGCACAATCACATTCAATCGCTGGTCAATTGGTGCTCAGCTTCGCAGTTCCGCCTCGCGGCCGAGCGAGATCGATGTGGCCCGCGTGCTGGTCTACAACCGGGAGTTGACCGCCGATGAGCGATCACTGGTCAGCGAGTATCTCACGGGCCGCTACATCCGCGGCGAGATCGAATCGCCGGCTGACCTGCCCGGCCTCGCCAACTGGTGGGACGCGGCCCAACTGACCGCCACGGTCGGCGCGAAGCACAACACCCTGCCCGACGCCGTCGACGGAAAGCACTTCATCTCGCCGTCGGGCGCAGGCGAGGGTTTCGACGCCGCCTGGCCGACGGTACGGCTCGACGCAAGCGGAAACCGCTACCTTCAGTTCGGCGGCAGCCACGTGATGTTCGCGGGCGCACCAAGCGACTGGGCCAAGCTACATAATGCGACCGAGAAGACGGTCGCCGTTGTGTATCGTGTTCCGGAGAACGCCAATGCGTTCACGCCCGTCCTCGATTCGGTCGAAGGGGACACGACGGCGAGCGCTGGCATCGGGTTCTACCACGACGCCGCGAGCGACGCCCAGCGCGTCCAGTGGCGCGTCGGCGCTGTCTCCGCGACGCCGGTCCTCAGCCACGACTCACGCAACTACGGATCGCGTCCAGGCGAATGGCACGTTGCGCTGCTCGCCTACGAAGGCACCGTTCCGTCGAGCGAAGAGAATTTTCATTTGTGGCTCGATAACGAGCGCTACGTCGGCACCGATCAGGGCACGACGCCATCGGCCAGCAACCCGCCCGGCAGCCTCGCGCTCGGAGCGCTCGCCGACGCCAGCGTCTACGGCAACGTCGACATCGGCGAGATCATCGTCTACGACCGCAAACTGGGCGAGCCGGGCGAGGCCCAACTTCTCTGCGAGCATCTGGCCGCTAAGTGGAACACGGCGCACGTCGCATTGGCGGCCGGTAACGGCCTCGCCAACACGCTCAACGACGCCACACCCCATCGTGGCTTCCCCGGTCTGTTACGAACGCCCGGCGTCTGGCTCTGCACTTATCGCCGCGCCCCCAACCACGGCAGTTCGGCCGGCGAATGCGTGATGGTCACCAGCAGCGATGCGATCCGGTGGAGCGCCGAGCGGGTGATCTACAGCGACACGGCCAACTACGACTGGCGCGGCACCAACTTCCTCGGTCAGATCAGCACCGGCCGCATCTTCATCGGCATGAAGCTGTCGACGACGAGCAGCGGATTGCTGCCCTACACGGCGAGCGTGCTCTACAGCGATGACAACGGCGGCAACTGGCACGGCCCGGTCTTCGTCTCGAAGGTCACCGACTCCTGGCATCAAGGCATCTTCGCCGGCGGCCTGCAATACGACGAAGGGGTCAACTCGATCATCGAACTTGGCGACGGCACGCTGTTGTTGCACTTCATGGCGCTCGTCAATTCGGCCGTCTTCCCGCACATCGTTCAATGCAAATCGTTCGACGGCGGTGACACCTGGACCGAGCCGGTGCCAATTTACTACGGCCGCCAGCCGGGGCTTGGCGATTTCCCGGTCGATGAACGGATTCAAGAGCCGATCGTCGTGCGCTTCGCCGACGGCGAATTGCTGATGGCGATCCGTGCCGATACGCCCAACGAGCGGATATACTTCGTCCGCGACGTGACCGGCACCGGCGACAACTGGTCGCCATCGCAGCCGACCGTAAGCGACCGCATCGACGGTTGGGGCAACCCGCGGATGATCGTCGACGAGAACGAACGGGTGTGGCTGTTCTACCGCTCGACCAGCGAACTGCCGGTCTACAGCTACAGCGATGATCGGGGCGACACGTGGAGTGCGCCGCAACCGCTCACGAATCTTTCCTCCGGCGGCACGACAACGATCGCGGCTTACGGCGGCATGAGTTACGCCTTCCTGGCCCGCGATGAGAACGGCGACATTTTCGTGGCGTTCGGTCTCGAAGCCGGTTCGGACAGCGACATCTTCGTGCGCCGCTGGGGGCGATGATGGCCGACGCCTACGTGCTCTCTGATGCCGACGTTCGCACGCTCCAGCGGATCGCCCAGCGCGATCGTGGCGATCCGGTCAACCATCGTCCGCCAGTGCAGGGCCACTCAAATGCCGGCCGACTGCCCGGAGTCCGGATCGGCGTGGCATACGGCACGATTCCCGCGGCGGTCTACAACAGCAGCGGCACACTCATCAAGCCGGGAAAGGGCGAATGCAAGCTGCGCCAGGTCAAGGCAGACGGGACTTCGATCCTCAACCTTGGCGACGATCTTCCAGTCGTCTGCTACAACCTTGTGCCGCATCAGATCGCCAACGGCGCAAGCATCCTCATGCTCCGCGATCAAACCATCGAGGGCGACATCAAGAACAAGTCCGAGCCGGGCTATCTCGTCTTCGATTTCCAGGAAAACCAAACCCGTCGCGGCTACGGAATCTTTCGGGCATCGGGTCAGACTTCAGGCACACAAACCGGACTCATCAATCTCACGACGACGGTTACCGACTCTTTCAATTCGAGCGACACCGAGCCGGTGGTCGCGTTTCAAGTGGCCGCCGGAGCGCCTACGAGCTTTGACCGCATCGTCGTCAACGACCCCGGCATCTACAGATTCACGTTCGATTGCCGAATCCGGTTCGTGTCGCCTGCCCAACCGCCTCCGCCGTACAGTTACCAGGACAAAGTCGCCGTGGTATCTGGCACCAACAATCCCTTCACGAACGTCGTGAGCGGCACGACGAACGATCTCTGCGGACATCGGCTGTTTCGTCGCGAGCGGTTCTGGCTGGTCAAGAATCAGAACTTCGGCTCGCCGGCATCAACGGATGCCATCGCCGAAGGTGAGCCGTGGGCCATATATGAATGCAGCGAACTGACGTGGGGCGATCGCCATTATTCGCTTCCATGCCTGCTCGATGCCGGGGATACGCTCAGCATGTGGCTGGATGTCGGTGGCCGCAAAGGATCGTATCCGGTCGATTGGAACGCCGAGTTCTCCGTACATTTCCAAAGCTTCGAGGACGACCTGTCGCCATGAGTTGCAACTGTCTCAAGATTCCGAAGGGCGCGGAGGTGCTCGCGCGTGCGACGGGCAAGTGCCGCGTCGTGTACCGAGTTGACGACTTCGTCGTCAAAGTGCTCAAGGAGCGCGTCACGCCCGACTACGTTCGCTCGCATCGAGCGTTCGCCGCCGAGCATGCGGATATCTGCGAGCCGTTTGAGTACGACTTCAATTCCCACCAACTCCATCAGCGGTTCATGGGCTACGATCCGCCGTCGGCGCAGGAACTACTCGCGATCAAGCAAACGATTCTGCATCGCAGTCTTTCGGTCGACGACGTGACGCCATCGAACATTCGCGGTGGCAAGCTGATCGACTTCGATCTGATGTATTTTGCCGCCTTGCCGATCAAGCCGCGCGGCGTCCATCGTCGCGGAAAGTTCGTGTCGATCAACTCGGCGACGGAAGGTGAACTGCGAGCGCTGGGGCAGCTGATCAAGTGGCCGTCGTCTGAGACCGCATAATGTCTTTGCAATGCAGGTGCAGCTTCGTCCGCGGCGTATGGGAACTCGTCCGCATCTCCCGCCTCCCCGGCGGCGGCGAGAGCCGCGACGTGTGGAAGCTGGGGCCGATCTGCATCAAACGCTGGTCGCCGCGTGTTTCGCCGGCCGAGGTCCGCCTGCGGTGTCGCATTTCCCGCGAAATCCCTGTCTGCAACGCGATGTGGCACGCCCCCTGGTTCCACTGGACGCTCGCCCGCTGGATCGTCGGCGAACCGGCGACGCACGAAGCGTGCAATCGGCTGTTGGTGCGGTTTCCGGGGCTGCGGGACTTGCATCCGGGGAATGTGGTCGTGGGGCGGCGCGGGGTCGTGGTGGTGGATTTCGGGGTGAAGGATGTAGTAGATTGGTGATTCGTGGCAACACGGGCGGCGGACGGCTCATTTTGCAACGACCGTAGATCAAGCCCACCATGACACGAGAACAGCTCGTATTCGCGAGGATCGTAGCACGCATCATGCGGGCCGGTGGGGCTATCTTCCTTGCGCTGTGGCTGTTGGCGTGTGGAGCGATGGCCGTGTTCGCTCTCGGTGCGCTGCTTGGCGTGCCGACGAACGTCACCTATTCGGGCACGCCGGCGCTTTGGATCGGCCAATTACTCGGTTCGGTCGCCGCCGCTTTTGTCGGCGTGATCTTCATACGCTTTTGGCGGGGCATGGTTGGCCGGATACTGGCTCAAGTCCCCGGCCTAGATGATGCCGAGATTGAAGACTCCGACGTGGCCGCGAGAATCAACAGGGGCGGCTTACCGATCAGCACGACTTTGCACATCGGACTTCAATTCATGTTGCCCGTCGTCGCGTCGATCGTGGCATTTGGCTTGTTCATCGGGTTTTGGGCGAATGCCGAGTCGCCGTTTAAATCGGGCGTGGTGTTCGTTGGTGTGATGGGAGTGGCGACGGTGGTTCCACGGTTGGCCATGTACTTCGTGCCGGCGCGATGTCCCAAATGCCACGGTCGGGCATATTGCCGCGGCGGAAAGCCGATTACGTTCGTTTGTCGCTCGTGCAATCACACGCACGACACTGGGGTATCCATCGATACTGGCAGCGGAGATTTATGATCGGCGAATTCCAATGCGGACCTGTGGCGGACAGGACTATCCCCCACCACCACCAGTGCCGCCGCAATCGGGTGCTCGGAAGCGAGGAGGAGGGTCGTCGTCGATGTATCTCGTGCTCAAGACTTCACGATACTTGCAATCGCGGCAAGTATACGTGATGAGGTCATCGCAATAGATTCCTTTATAGTTTGGATCGTAATAGGCCCTACTGCGGCATCGGCAACATTGCGCACTCGTGCAATCCCGGGCCATTTCGCAAAGCAAACCGCTGCAAATGCGTAGGAATATGCTGGCTATCGGCACCCCGAATACCGCGACCAGGAACCAGAATTCCCATTTCGATGGCAGAACTCGCTCGCCGACCGTGAAAATAAATGCGACGAGAGCGGAAACGAAGATAAGCGAGACGAAGCAGCCTGAAAGCCGCCGCGTGAGATCCAAATGACGTTGAGCCGAGATCTTCATAACGGTTTGTTCGTTCAACGAGCGGGGACAAGAAAAGAGTCGAACGCGAAGGAGCCTCGTCTTCTGCAGCGACCGCGCCACCCCAAAATTTATCCGCCCAAACGAATGAATCATACCAAGCATGCTGTCCAATCGCGACACAATTCCTGACCGCCCGGCGCTCGTGCGATAGCCCAGGACTTTCGGACGGCGGCGGGGGGGCGGAGAATGTTCTCTTGCGGAGATTCAGAACGAGGAAAATTGGCGGGCAAGTCGGAGCGGCGTAGTTTTTCCCATCGCCTCGCGTGCATCGCGGGCGGCAACCTTCCTCGTCGATGTTGCGGCGTCCTGGTAAAATGCGCACTTGGCAATTCCGGCGATTTCTCGGCGGCGACCTTGCCGAACGAGCCTGAGCGACTGGAACGGATTCTCAACGGCTAGCACTTCCGTTGTCTTACCGAGAGAGGGCTTCGTGAAGGTTGATGTTCGTGCAATCGGCGGGCACGCGACCAAGCTCACCTGGCATGCCTTGCGAGGTTTCGTCGGGGCATTGCTGCTCGTCACGCTGGTGGGGCTCGCACTGGCTGGAATCACGTACTATTTCCTGGATGCGACGCTCTGGCCGTACCGACTCGGAGCAAGCGTTCTCGTTTTCGTGGAGGCGATTGCGCTCGGCGTCTTCATTGGTTGGAAACAAACCATCGTCGCCGCGGTCGCGTATGGCTTCACCGGGCTTCGGCTGGGAGGCAAGCTCGTCGGCGCGTTGTTCGAGCGCATTGGAGTCGGGGACGAGGTTCAGGGCGCGATGACCGGCCCGATCGCCGACGGCCTGGAGCGCGTGCCGTTAGCTCAGGCGGAAGCGTTGCTCTCCGCCGCGGTGGTCAAACTGACGGGCGATGTCAGCCAGGCTGGCTGGGTGAAGCGAACGATTCAGCGGAAAACGCTAGCGTCCGTGAAGACGTACACGCTGGCGCGGTTTCGCGACGAGAACGCCCGGCAGGGGAGCGTGAAACTGCCGAAGCTCCGGCGCGAACTCGAAGCGACGATCGACGACGCCATCGTGACCCATGTCCGCGGCGGGCTGTGGATTTGGACTGCCGTTATTTCGCTTGGACTGCCCCTGTTGGCGGTGGTTCAATTCTTTGTGGTCAGGTGGATCGCGGCCGCGTCAGGCTCCTGAAACATGGCCGATCAACAATGACTTTCAATTTCGGCAACACATGCCTCGCTTCTGGAAAACCTGTCGACGGCAAGCGATTAGAAATAGTAGAGCAACTCCGTATTCGCGAGGAATCACCCGACGGCGCGCGCTCGAAACGAGTTGCCTTCCCTATCGAAACCAACCCTGGACTTTTTGCAAACCAGAGGGAACCCAACGGCTTATAACCCCGACGCTTGGTCAGCCACGAACGCGAGGGTTCGTCCCGCTCACCGGACCGGAACGTGACTTTTCGTCCCGCTATACCGGGCCGCACCGTCGGTTAACCCGGACGAGCCGCGCGACAAGAGACCTTTGAGACTTTGGGCGAGATCGGGGCGATTTTGTGGGCGACGCAGCGGGACCGAATGTCGCGCGCGACGCCAAAGAGACAACGGGCGAGAGACCTCGCTGGTTGTAAACCGTTGCGGGAACGGGCGTAGAAACGAAAAAAGCCCAGGGGTTGGCCTGGGCTTGGTTCGTTTACCCTGGGGTCGGTTGAGGTCGATATCAGGGCAAACAAGTGGCGGGAAACGGATGCAAACCGGTGACTGCGGGGTTATGGAGCCGACTCCTCGGCTGAAATATTCGAGATGCCGCGCAGCGAGCCGTGTTCCAACCGCCGTGTAATTGTCGATCGAGTGCAGCATCCGCTAGAATTTCGCCAAGCTCCGGTCCGACAGAGCGAAGTTCACGTGAAGGAGGATTCGCCATGATCCTTTTTCGGTGACGCCCAAACACCCCATTGAACAGCGGGGATAACCACAAGCCGGGCTGTTGGACAACCAACGCGGTGACCGTCCGCCGGAAAGGCAAAGATGATGTGGGATCGCGACAAGGCATGGCATGGCCGAAGGCCGGCAGAGACGGGTCTGCACGGCCTTGTTTTCTTCCAGGCGGCGGCGTGCCCCTTTTCCGGATAAATTGTCGCTTGGCGATCAGGCGGCCACGTCCGCTACCGGGAGCACTTGAGCAGAGTGCCTCATGCGTATGGCAACATGAGAATCTTCCAGCAAGTTACCTATCGAGCGTCAAAACTGCCGCCCGTCGGGCAGGTTTTCCAGAGCGTGCTCGCGGGACTCGGCGAGCTTGGCGCTTCGGTGGCTCCCACTTTGGGTTTTGATCTGCGAGAGTTTCCCGGTGAGAGCATCACCGGAAAGCAACGCATTTGGGCGTGTGAGCGAGCGACTAAGCGGTTTCCTGATCTCGCTCGATTCTTGGTCGACTCGCAGACAATCAGTAACTGTGAAAATGCCGCTGTGCTTCCGCCATCGGACTCGGCCGACACCGACACGTTGCTCGGAGTCGCGAATGGGATACCTCGATCATTCCCGTTCGGCAATGCGATGTTCTTGTTTGACCGAATCCCGTGGTTCGGAAAGGTAATCGAACAGCCACCGATCCTTCGTCACCAAGGTTTTGTTAGCAGTTTAGGACCGTACTATTATTCGTCCTGTATCGTCCTGAGGGAAGATTGGGACTACCCGAAGCGTGCCCGCTCGCTCTTGGCAACGATCGAGGTCGAACCTCCTCCGCCAGAAAGCGATAACCTTCCTGACCTTCCCGCGGCCAGCCGCGCCTTTCTTGAAGGCTTGGGCGCGATTCAACTTCGATCGTTCCGCGCGGAACCCGACGCTGATGAAAGCCGACGGCTTGCCGAAATTAATGCCAGCGACGACCTTTCGCGATTCAAGGATGAACTGCGATCACTTGCGCTGCCGTTTCGGCAGGAGCCGCCGGGATTGGATCAGGTGAAGGCCTTGGTGAAGCTCTTGGCGAAAGGTCCTGCTGCGCTCAAGATACACACTGAGTCGCCGAAGAAGATTCTCGTCGCGGCCTTCAAGCCCCTCGGCTACAAGTATGTCAGCAGCAAGGGCGGCCAGGGCGGCTTCTTCCTGCAAAAGCGCACGGACGCGAACAACATGATCGAACTCGAGTTCGATATGGGCAGTCGATATCAACAATGCAGTGCTTCTTTCAACTTTCATGGTCCACTCTGGTGGCGACGCATAACGATCTGTCCGCTGTCCGATTTGATCACCAGCACGGCAATCAATGACACGGCGCACTGGGCCGGAATGTGCGCCAATATGGCCGTCATCGTGAAGCACTTGGAGGGCAGACTGGTGCCGCATGCGGAACGCATCTTCGGACCGGCTCCGAAATGGTACAAATACGACGCCTGACAATGGCCAGGCTTGAAGTTTGTCTCACCGACACGATAAGCCCATTCACGCCACTTTGCGATGATAGTGCTTCAGCAACCCGCCAAGCCGCGACTTGCAGCAGATCGTCGCCGTGCTTATCGTCGATTCGGCGGGGGGCTTCTTGCGACATTTCTTCCGTACAGGCAGGTTGTTGTCGATGCCCTGGTGCGGCCGTTCCTCATGATAGTGTTCGATGAACTGCTTGATGAGATAGTTCAGATGCCTGCGACCAAAGCACACGAAGTAGTCGAGGCATTCCTGGCCGATGGTCTGAATGAACCGTTCGACGAACGCGCAGGTGTTGGGCGAGCGGTAGGCAGTCTTCTTGATCTGCAAGCCGCCCTGTTTCAGCGCCTTGTCGAACGAAGCCGTGAACTTGGTATCGCGATCATGCATCAGCACTTCCGCCGGCAGCTTCGTCTTCTTGACGTGCTTGAGGAAAGCCTCGGCCTGCTCGTTGACCCAGGCTTCGTTCGGATGCGCCGTCGCCGACGAGACGAACACCCGCCGCGTGCCGACGTGCAGGAACACGATCACGAACAGGTCGCGGAACCCTTTGGGCGTGAGGCTTCGCTTGCAGAGGAAGTCGCACTGCCACAGCGTCGTCGCGTGAATCGTGATGAACTCGTCCCACGTGCCGAGGCCCCGTTTCGGGCCGGGGTCGTAACCGTTGCCGCGGAGGATCTTCTTGACCGTGTTCCGCGACACCGACTGGATGCCGAGCTTCTTGAGTTCGCCGAGGATGCGGGTGTAGCCCCAGCCGGTCTCGCGCGCGAGCTTGAGGATGATCCGACGGATCGAGTCCGCGGTCGGCCGCCGGCCTCGCTTGGCGGGAACGTATTTCCGCCCTCTTCGCCGTTCCCGCATCCAGCGCCGAAGCGTGTCGGGATGGACGATCGTGGCGATCTCATTCAGCGCCGAACCGAGCTTGGCGGCGAAGCGCACCAGTCGGTTCTTTTCCTTCTCGGTAACGGGAACGCGCGCCGGCAGCTTGCTCCGCAGGATTTGGTTCTCGACCTTGAGGTAACGGACCTGCCGGGCGAGTTCCTTCTGCGTCGCGCCGGCGATGATGAGCAGCAGGGACCGATAGATATTCCGCATGGCGTGAATCTGCGCAAGTTGAAGCCTCACAAGAAGATGGCTTCATTTTCGCACACCGGTTCGCGGTCCGGCAGGCAAAATCCGGCGGCAACTTTCGACGCCGCGGCCTAGATGCCGCTGACTCACCTGATCGCTGGCGCGGCCTGATCCTTCGCGAGCGCTCTATTTCTATTCTCGCGCTCTCTGTTTTCTCGCGCGCGTTGTTAAGCCGAGTGTCGCAAAAAGTTAGTAGAGCGTTTTTCTGCGCGCAGACCGAATTGGACTTGAACTCAGCAAGTCTTGTCTACGCTTGGCTTTAGCTCTCTGAGACAAACAGAGAATTGTCACGTAGAGGGTTGGTTCCGGGGAGGTTTCAGGACCAGATGTCGCAGGAAACGCCGTTCACCGGCATCCTAGCCGACTTCAAACGCGAGCGGGACGAATTGATCGCCCAAATGCAGGCCGAACGGGACCGCGTCCGCGCCGACCGGGCCGCCCAGGACGCCGCGTCGCGGCCCGCCAGCACAGCGCCCGGCATCGGCGCTCGCCCAACATTGCCGACCGTGCCGCCGTCAGTGCCCACACCGCCAGCGGACGCCGAGAAGCAGTCCGACAAGCTCAAAGAGATCATCGGCCAATTGGAAACGCTCAACGGCGCGACGCGCGACGTGGAAGCCGCCGCCAAGAAATCCGCCGGCGACGCGGCGGACCTACTCGCCGTCGGAACTCGCGAAGCGGCCGAGGCGATCCTGCGCCACGAAGCAGGTCGGGACCGCGATCGGCAAGACCGCGTTCAACGCGATCAATTGGCTGAACAGCGTAAGGCCACCCGGGCGCTCGAAGACATCGACCGCAACCTCCGCAACGCCGCCACGCTGGCCGTGGCGAACCTCGCCTAGACCATGCCATTCGTCATCCGCGAACAATTCCGCCGCGACGCCACGAAGTCGGCCGACAACGTCGTCTTCGAGCGGGGATGGACCGTCTGGAAAGAAACGAGCGGCGTGATCGTGGCGTCCGAAGCGGATGAAATCTTCACGGCGATGAATGGCACGGTTCAGGTTGGCTCGGCCTATCCGTCGCTGGGTGGTCTGAAGTGCGTCGAAGTGCGCCCGTCGTCCCGCGACGACATCGAGATTTGGGACGTCAGCGCCCGCTACGAGATTCCGAAGGCCGAGACGCCGCCGGACAGTTTCAGCCAATTCATGTCGCAGTCGCAGAACAACTCGCCCGAAAACCCATTCGGCCCCGAGTTCTCCGGCGGCGGACAGACGGTCGAGGAGTACCGCGTCCGCGACCTCGACGGCCGATTATTCGTCAACTCGGCCAAGCAACCGTTCCGCAATCTCGTCCCGATCCCGGTGACGATTCAGGTCGATCGCGTCACGGTCAGCCAGGCGAATCCAGCCAACACGGCCAACCAGGGTCGTGCTGACGGCCGGCGCTTGCTGGCCAGCGTCAGTTATCAGAGCGCCGAGCACGTCAACAAGCAAACCGGTGTCCGAACGCGGTATTACAAGAACACCTACGAAGTTTGGACGCATCCCGACCGCGATTGGGCCCGTGTCGAGGTGATCGACGCCGGATTCAAGCAGATCAAGAACGGCAAACTGGTCACCATCGTCGATCCCGCTACCAAGGAGCCGTACAGCGAAGAGAGCCTCTTGAATGGGGCTGGCGGTCTGCTCGGCGCTGGGGCCGACCCGCAGACGATCGAGTTCCGCATCCGGAATGAAGGGGCGCTCGGCGTTCCGTTCCTCGGCTGACCCGCTGTGCGCGCCTATTAATAAGGACAAGATCATGGGCCAACTCGAAGGCAGCATCCTCCTGCAAGGCGATATGAACGCCGCCACCTTGTGCGCTCGCGGCGGCAAACACGGCGAGGACAAGTTCGACGCCAACGGCCGGCGGAAGGCGGATTCGGTCGTCCACGAGCAAATCCTCCGCTACGAGCAGGTGTCGGGCACATCGGTCGTAGCCGAGTCTCGCGTGATTGGGTCGCTGTTCGCCGACGCAACGGCGATTGAGGTGTCGATCGTCTGTGAAACCAAGCCTGACGGCTCGGGCGGCGATCCCCGTAAGTTCACCGTCGACGTGCTGAAGGGTAACCAGACGACGACGTTTGCCTCGATTCTGCCCAGCGCGACGCCCGTCACGGTCGACAGCACAATCGCCAACCGGCAGGTGCAATTCGTCGTTCCCACGACGACGACTGGCGCTCGCGGGGACCAGATCAAGATCACTGTCGCGGTTTCCGGCACGACCGGCGCGCAGGGGCAGGGCCTGCAAGTCAGCGTCAAGTACCGCGAGAACCCAGCATAGGAGGAACGATGCTCGCCATCATTGAACGTGACACGGCCAACGCCTTTGACCCATACCGGGTGGCAGTCGGCACCACGTCCGCGGCGATCACGGCGGCGGCGACGCAATGCACGCGCGGTGTTGGTCTCAAAGCAGCGCCAGCCAATACCGGCACGATCTACGTCGGCCCGTCGGACGTGACCGCCGGCACGACGCCCGCGACCGACGGCTGGCCCCTCGCGGCCGGCGAAGAAATCTTCCTACCGCTGGCCGATCCGCGAACCGTCTATGCGGTAGCGTCGGCCGCCAATCAGCAACTCCACGTCGTCATTGTCTGAGGCGATTTACCCATGCTCGTCGGCACGAAAAGTCGCTTCCGCCTGTTCGGCAACCGCCGGCGTCGGGCCGCCGCGCCCGTCGGGCCGTACTTCGCCGACGGCGTGTCGATCGGCAATCGTCCGTTCACCGCCGATTGGCAGGAGACGAGCGGCATCTGCCGAACGCAGCGCGGTGAGAATGCCGGCCACATCTGGTGCGAGAGCGACGGATCGGTCAACAAGTTGTTCTCGCTACGGACCAGCGATTGCGCCGCCCGCGGGGAATGGACTCTAACCGGCGCGACGCCAACGGACCTGGAAGACATTTCGTCGGCAACGGTCAATGGCCAGCCCTACATTTACCTCGCCGACATGGGAGACAACGGCAACGCGCGGGCAACGATCACCATCTACCGGATCAAGGAACCGGTCATCAACGGCTCGAACGGTTCGCTCGCCGCCGGCACTGACTACGAGACGATCGTTTGCCAGTACCCGGCGGGCGACATTCCGAGCCACAAGGATGCCGAAACGCTGATCGCCGATCCCGACACGGGCGACCTTTATATTGTCACGAAGCGAATCACGCCGGCAAAGGTTTATCGCCTGGCGCACGCGGCCAGTTATTCCGGCACGCAGACGCTCGAATCGCTCGGCACGATTTGGACCGCCCCGTTCGCCACGCCCTACGATGGCGCGAACGGTGGCTACTACGTCGGTGGCGACATCAGCGCCGACGGACGCGAGCTCATCCTGAAGAATCACGCCAACGTCTTCTACTTCGCTCGGAACAAGGCGACACAGACGATCGTTCAGGCGCTGCAAGCCGCCGGGACCGACGTGCCCGCGTATGTCGGCGGCGGGCGGCCCGCGAGTTATCCGAACAACGAACCACAGGGTGAAGGCATCTGCTTCACCGATCCCTGGACGTGGTACAGCGCGTCGGAAGCGGGCGCGCCCGATCGAACGGCGGCGTCGGCCAGCAATTATCCGGTGTTCAAGTACACGCGGCTGGCCAAGCCGTATACCGAAGTCTCGTTCCAGGACGGCGCGAGCGGCTACACCGGCACGCTCGACACTTACATCCAGGTCACGACGCCGACGACGCCGCACGGCACCGAGACGACGTTCGTCGTCGACCTCGACGCGGCCGACGAGCGCTTGGGACTCTTGAAGTTCGACCTGTCGTCGATTCCCGCCAGCGCGACGATCATCGGCTGCGACTTGTATCTGGTCATCACGACCGAGGGCCAGGACTTCGCTCTCTATCGCTGCTTCGTGCCGTGGGACGAGTCATCAACTTACAACAGCGTGAACGGCGGCGCGGGCATCCCGCGCAACGGTGTGGCCGCGTCGTCGCTCGAAGACGCCGTCCACGGCGCACCGACCAGCGTCGCAGCCAACCACGGCTACGACGCGATCACGGGCACCGTCCGCATCAAGATTCCGCCGCAGACGATCAAGGATTGGATCGATGGGACGAAGCCGAACTACGGCTGGGTGCTGATCAACGTCGGCACGTCGCTCGACGGGTTTCAGTTTGGTTCCAAGCAAAATGCCACGCAAGGCAACCGCCCCCGGCTCGTCGTCCGCTATCAGCTGTGAGGTTATCGTGGCCGACGGATATGTTCTCTCGGAAGCGGACGTTCGCACGCTGCGGCGCATGGCCCAGCGCGAGCGGGGGGACCCGGTCAATCATCGACCGCCGGTCCAGGGACCGTCGCATCCCGGCAAGTTGCCCGTCGTGCGACTCGGTATTGCTTACGGTACGCTTCCGCCCGCCCAGTACGACGGCGGCGGGACGCTCGTTCAACCCGGCAAAGGCGAGTGCAAGATGCATCGCCTCCGCGCCGACGGCAGCGCCGTGATCGACCTCGACGATCTACCGACGCCGGCATACAACATCGTGCCCGAAGCGATTTCGCACGGCAAAGAGTTGCTCCTGCTCCGCGACCAGACGCTCGAAGGCGACGACGAGAATGTTGCCGAGCCTGGCTACATCGCTCTTCGCTGGGAACCGAGTGAGAGCGAGCAGGCCGTCGAACGTCTGCTCTTCATGTGCGGCTCGCACATTCAAACGGTGGCTGACGATAACAATTGGCACCAGATTCCATTGCAGTCGGTGACCAACTTCGACACGAGCACCTACGGCATCAACGCCAGCCAGCACGCGATCAACCTGAAACGCGACGGCTACTACGAGATCTTCCATGCCTTCCACCTCGGCCTTTCGACGGCGACCGGCGAGGGCGTCGCGCGCGTGGAAGGCGCGATGCGAGCCGGGACGACGTTGCCGCTAACGACGAATGTTGCATGTAGCGGCGTCGAACTCGTTCTCGCGCTCAACGACAAAGGCCACCACGACGAGGCCGATGCGTCGTGCATGTTCTGGATTCGCCGCACGGCGCTGGGGAACCATTGGCTTGATTTCGTCTACAAGCGGCTCGAATACGTGAACTATCCCGAAATCCAAGTCACGTCGCTACGGATTCGCTACCTCGGCGAACTCGAAACTCCGACCAGCCAAATGTTCGCCGCGCCATGATCCGACTCCCGAACCGTCGCCATCTCCGCGCCATCATCCGGCGGTTCCTGGCCCGCCGTGGTTGGCTTGTGCGCCAACGATCCGGTGGCGAGAGCCGCGACGTGTGGAAGGTGGGGCCGTTTTGCGTGAAGCGCTGGCAACCTGCGATCCCCGCCGCGACCGTTCGTGCCAAGTGCCGTCTTAGCCACCGGTATCCCGATTTTGCCCGGCGCTGGTACGTGCCGTGGCTGCATTGGTCGATCGGCGCGTGGGTCGAAGGCCGGCAAGCCGATTTCGAGGAATGCAATGCGCTAACGTGCCGGCACCCGTGGGCCCGCGACCTCAATCCGTCAAACGTCGTGGCCACGGAGCGGGGCCTGAAGATCATCGACTACGAAGTCGTTGACTGGCCGTCAGATGCGTTTGAGCCAGGTCCGGTCCGTCGCCTCGCCCACCGCATTTGGGAGTTCATCCGCCTCGCCCGACTCCCCGGCGGCGGCGAAAGCCGCGACATTTTGAAGCTCGGCCCTTTGTGCATAAAACGCTGGTCCCCGCGCGTCCCGCCCGCTGAAGTCCGCGAACGGTGCCGCGTCAGCCGCGACGTGCCCGTCTGCAACTCAATGTGGTACGTGCCGTGGCTGCATTGGACCGTGGCCCGCTGGGTCGAGGGCGATCAGGCGTCGCACGAAGCGTGCAACCGGTTGTTGGCGCGGTTTCCGGGACTGAGAGACTTGCATCCGGGGAACGTGCTTGTGGCGCGGCGTGGGGCAGTCGCCCTCGATTTTTTACAGGCTACCAGCCAAGTATCGCAATCCCCAGCTACGCAACAATCGCTTGCCATTTTTCACAAAAACGATTGACGGCCCCGGCCTGCCCGCCTAACCTCGTGGGGGGCCGACATCATCACCTTGAAATTGGCGTATTTGCACTGTGGCCTAATCGCGACGCTTGCGCCAAGGAAATGCTTACGGAATGTCGCTCCGTGGAATTGGCGCGACGCAACTCCGGAACAACAGAGCTTGTTCATGAAACTGCCATTGTTTTTGCGTCGATTCAGTGCCCATTCATCTCCCATGAGGGCACTAACTCGGAGAGGTCGCGCAGGTACGGGGTTACGACGACGGCTATACCAGCGGGTTTGCCATTGCCCCGAACCTCTCGAAGGAAGGCTACTTTTGGTTGGCATCAACATTGACGACGTGACGATAAGCGAATCCTCGGGGCAAGCCATTTTTCGGGTTTGGCTTAACGGCCACTTTGGTACAGCCTGCCAAGTCAGTGTTAGCTACCAGACCGCTAATGGCACTGCGTCTGCGGGTCAGGACTACGTCAGTGTCAGCGGGTCCGGTCAAGGTGGTTTACAGTTTGGACCGTTTGACAACGAGAGATATGTTGCCGTCCCGCTAATAAACGACTCGGCAGTTGAAGGGACCGAGAACTTTTTCCTAAACTTGTCTGGGGCGAGCTCAGTGGACTGCGACCCCTTGGTGGTGAATGATACGCAAGGTCGCGCCAACATCACCGATGATGATTCGTCGACTCCTCTCATTTCAATTACCGACAGTCTGGCCCTTGAGGGATTCACAAACAGTTTTCGAGTTAGCCTTTCTTCCTCGCCGAGCGGCACAGTCAGCGTCAGCTACACAACTGAGAGTGGAACGGCGACGTCCGGCAGTGACTTTACGCCTCGTAGCGGGACACTGTTTCTAACGACGGGGAACCCGGTCGCCGACATTAACGTATCTATCGTGAATGACTCGCTGGCCGAACCGGACGAACAGTATCGGGTGAGACTGTTTTCAGCCGTAAACGCACAAATTGGAGATGACACCGGACTGGGCACGATTCGGGACGATGATCCTGATCCCCAGATATCAATTGCTGATGCCCAAATCGCAGAGGGTAACTCGGGCGTCGCCGACATGGCTTTTGTTGTTACGCTGACACAGGCTAGCGGCAAACCGATCAGTGTTGCCTTCGCCACCTCTCCTGGGACAGCAACATCGGGCATAGACTATTTGAGTAACTCGGGCGTGTTGTCATTTGCGCCTGGCGAAGTTAGCAAGTCAGTAGCTGTGCGCATTCAAGGAGACGTGACAATTGAAAGCGACGAGACGTTCTTCGTGACATTGTCCAGTCCCACCAATGTTAGCTTGCAGCGAAGCCAAGCCATCGGAACGATCCGAACCGACGATGTCAATCAAAGTCCTGTCGCGAGAGCTGGAACTCCGTATTCATTTCCTGAGGGCAGTTCACTGCAACTCAACGGCAGCGCCTCGTCCGATCCAAACGGTGATCCGTTGACTTACGCATGGTATCTCAACGGCAGCACATCGGTGTTTTCAACGGCTTCCCAGCCTACGGCAACATGGAACCAACTGAAAGCTGCAGGCATCAACGATGATGGCGTGTATTCTGTCCGGCTGGTCGTGTCTGATGGGAGCGGTTCGGACGATGACGTCGCTTCGGTTTCTGTCACGCCGGCGGCACCCACCGCGAATGCTGGGTCCGATCGAATCGCTTCAACTCCCGGTCCGATAACGCTCATAGGGACGGGGAGTGACCCAAGTCCCGTCGACGTGGCGAATCTGTCGTTTAGATGGGAAGTTAAGAACTCGCTCGGAAGCACGGTCGGGACGAGCATGTCGTCCACGCTCTTATTCACGCCGACGATAAATGGAGTATTCACGGCGACTCTAACTGTGACTGATCCCGATGGCCTGTCTGCAACTGACGACGCAACGATCACGGTCGATCTGCGATCAACGATCAGCGGATACATCCTTACTCGCGACTGGCAAAACCACCCAGTGTCTTGGGGTGGGCCCGGATGCAATCCGTCCCTCACGTGTTCTACCGTGAAGCGTGGCGTATCGCTTATCAACAATTCCACCGGTTCCGTAGTGACAAATGCTTACCCGGAACGAACTAGCGAGCTCCACACTGGGCATTTTGAATTCACGGATGTGGCGCCTGGGTCATACACGTTAGAAGCATTCTCCTACACGGGAGCCGGCGCGGGACTTGCGGATCATGACGAGCGCTTCGATAGGGATACGCGGCAAGTGTCTGTCCTGGGAAACGACATTCATGATGTCTACTTGTCAATAAAATCGTCGTCGATGCACCTGGAGACCCGTTTTATCGACTGGACTGGAGCCGAGATCCTGGCTCAGATCTCTGGGGCTGCAACACTTTTCAGCGGCCTTAGCGCTTTTCGATTTCTTTTGGCAGGTGACTTAGGCGCAGCGCTAGGAGAGTTCGTGCCGGGAATAAGCGAGATTATAGTGGACTTCCTTGCTGAGGCGGGTAGTGATCCAACGGTTATTCGCGGACAATTGACCGAATCGTTGATTTCAGGTTACAGCGCATTTTACAAGACGTGGAATCCTTACAACGACAATATGGTTGTGGTTCCTAAGACAAACGTCACGTGGACAAAAAATGGCCCTCTGGGTTTTCTGCGAAGGCGTGAGGCAAGCCCCGACAATCAGTTGTATTGGACGGCTCATTCACCGGTTTCCCTCGTCATTGAAGACCCGCTGGGACGTCGGCTTGGATGGGATGCTCGCGACCCAAACAACATCATTAGATATCGTGAGCTGCCCGGTGACTTTGATGAACAAGGCGAGCCGGCGACAGTTGCAATTACTAGTGGGGCGGTGTTCTCGAATTACAAGGTGATTGTTTATGGAACGGGCGACGGTACGTATCGACTGGAAGGCGAGGCACTCCGCGATTACGATGTCCCGCTTCTAAACGTCAGTCCACGGCCAGTTCAGAGTGGACAAGTCGATGTGTTTGGAATAACGCTGCCAGCGCACAGCGGCGACACACCACCGACAATTGGCGACGCCATAATCCAGGGGACAGTATTTGAGGACTTGATCGGCAACGGCGTTCGTGACGCGGGCGATGGTGGTGCGCCGGACCGCATTGTATTCCTCGACTTAGTTCAGAACGGCACGCTGGACTTCGGTGAGCCAACGACCGTGACGAATGCCAGCGGACACTACGAGTTCACCGGCTTGGTGCCCGGAACCTATACGGTGGCGCAAGTCGCTCAGACCGGTTGGCAGCCGACGTTTCCAAGTTGGTCGGCCACGAACCAAGTGGTTTCCGTTGGTTCCGGCGATGTGGCGTCGGCCGATTTTGGCAATGTGCGAGCGGATTACGGCGATGCTCCGTTACCGTACCCCACAACGTATTCGGACAACGGCGCACGACATGTCGACACTGGCCCGACGCTGGGGACCAACCGCGACAGCGACGACGACGGTGTGACCTTCGGGTCGATCCGAGTCGGGCAGCTCGGAGCGATGGCGACGGTCAACGTGCAAAACGCTCCGGCCGGCACTCGACTTGACGCTTGGATCGACTTCAATAGGGATGGCACTTGGGGCGGGCCGGGCGAACAGATTGCCAGCGGCGTCGGTGTCGTGAACGGCAATAACGGGCTGATATTCGATGTTCCGAGTTGGGCGGTGGACGGGACGACGTTTGCCCGCTTCCGCTTGAGCACGGCGGGCGGCTTGGGTGTGCGTGGCGCGGCTCTCGACGGCGAAGTCGAGGACTACGCCGTCACCGTCACCACCCCGCTTGCATCCAGCGGCGCGTTCAGCGTCCCCCAACCGATTTCGACGACGGCCGATTCTGCACTCTCGGTATTCGCAGCGGACATCGACAGCGATGGTGACATGGACGTGGTTTCCGCGTCATCCAATGACGACAAAATCGCTTGGTGCGAGAACAACGGTGGCCAGTTTTCCATGTGCCACACAATCAATACGACGGCCGATGGGGTGATTTCTGTTTTCGCGGCCGATGTCGACGGTGATGGGGACATAGACGTGCTTTCCGCGTCATTGCATGACGACAAGATTGCCTGGTACGAGAACGACGGAACGCCCGCCAGCGGCGCGTGGATTCCCCACATCATCAACACGATGGCTGATTATGCGATCTCGGTATTTGCTGCGGACTTGGACGGGGATGGTGATATGGACGTGCTGTCCGCCTCAGACCTGGACAACAAAATTGCTTGGTACGAGAACGACGGAACTCTAACCAGCGGCACTTGGGCGGATCATACAATTACGACCGCCGCTCTTGCGGCGCGAAGCGTGTACGCAGCCGATGTGGATGGTGACGGTGACATGGATGTGCTTTCCTCGTCAGTGGATGATGACAAGATTGCCTGGTACGAAAACGGCGGCATCCCCTCCAGCGGTGAGTGGATACCCCACTCGATCAGCACGAACGCCGATGGAGCGATCGCAGTATTCGCAGTGGACATGGACCGGGATGGCGACACGGACGTGCTCACAGCTTCGGCAGCCGACGACACCGTTGCGTGGTATGAGAACAACGGAACGCCTGGCAGCAGCACATGGACGCCCCATACGATCAGCACGATGGCCGATTCTGTTCGTTCAGTGTTCACTGCGGACATGGATGGCGATGGTGACATGGATGTGCTGTCCGCCTCATCATTCGATAACAAGATTGCGTGGTACAAGAACGATGGCAACCAGAACTTTACGCCCCTCACGATCAGCACGACTGCCGATGCCGCTCATAGCGTGTTCGCAGCGGATGTGGACGGGGACGGCGATTTAGACGTGCTTTCCGCATCAGCATTTGATGACAAGATTGCCTGGTACGAGAATCTTGGCTTCGACTTTGGCGACGCGCCCATGCCGTATCCGACAACATTGGTAGAAAATGGAGCGCGTCATGTGGTCTCGGGTCCGCGATTAGGAGGAAGCCGCGACGAGGATGGCCAGGGCGCCCATAGCAACGACGCCGCCGGCGACGGTCTCGACGATGATGGCGTGACGTTTGGCTCGATTCGTATCGGCCAGTTGGGAGCGATGGCGACGGTCAACGTTCAGAATGCCCCGGGGGGCGCGAAGTTGGATGCCTGGATCGATTGGAACGCCGACGGCTCATGGGGCGGGCCGGGCGAGCAGGTTGCCAGCAGTGTTGCGGTCGTCAACGGTAACAACACGCTCTCCTTCGACGTGCCAAGTTGGGCCGTCGATGGGACTACGTTTGCGCGCCTCCGGCTGAGTACAGCAGGCCGGCTTGGCATGCGTGGCTTAGCCGCTGATGGCGAAGTCGAGGATTATGCCGTCACGGTGAATCCCCCGTTGTCCGCCAGCGGCGTGTTTGGCGCGGCTCGAGTAGTTTCGACCGATGTCAATTATGTCCGTTCGGTTTTTGCCGCCGACATGGATCAGGACGGAGACATTGACGTTCTCTCGGCGTCCTCCGAAGACGACATGGTTGCCTGGCACGAGAACGTCGGCGGACAGGCATTTGTGATGCACCCGATCATCGTCACAGCGGACCAGGCTTGGAGCGTCGTCGCCGCCGACGTGAACGGCGACGGTCACATGGACGTAGTCTCCGCGTCGAAAGACGATGACACGCTCGCCTGGTATGAAAACAACGGTCAGCAAGTCTTCACGCCGCACATCATTCATGAGCGCGAGATGTTTACGAGTGGCGTGCGCTCTGTGTTTGTTGCCGATGTGGACGGCGATGGCGACCTGGATGTGCTCTCCGCGTCCGGCCGAGATGATACCATCAGCTGGTACGAGAACGTCAATCAGGCTTTTACCCCGCATGTAATCACCACGATGTCCGATTCGGCACTTTCCGTGTTCGCTGCCGACGTGGACGGCGATGGCGACATTGATGTGCTTTCGGCGTCAAACGCCGACAACCGAATCGCCTGGTATGAGAACGATGGCATGCAAGGATTTGCTACGACCCATACAATCACGGCCGAAGCCGATCAGGCCGCCTCCGTCTTCGCCGCCGATGTGGACGGCGACGGCGACATGGATGTCTTGTCCGCCTCGGTCAACGACGACAAGATCGCTTGGTACGAAAACAACGGCAGTCAGATATTCGACTACCATCCGATCAGCACGGAGGCGGATGGCGCGGTATCGGTGTTCGCGGCCGACATGGATGGCGACGGGGACGTGGACGTACTCGCTGCTTCAGCATTCGGCAACACCTCTTGGTACGAGAATAATGGCAGCCAGAACTTCACGCCTCGCATGATCGGCACGGCGGGGGCAAGCTGGGTGTTCCCCGCAGATATTGACTCAGACGGTGACCTCGATGTGGTGTCCGCTGACAACACCATCGCCTGGTACGAGAACTTGAGTCGCAATGGCGACATCAACGATGATAGTCGCGTGGACCTAATTGATCTTGCGATCCTCCAACAGAATTTCGGCGTTCTATCGGGCGCGGAGCGTGAAATGGGAGATCTGAATGGCGACAGCGTAGTGGATCGCCGCGATCTCGTGATTTTGGCCAAGAATTACGGCAAGACGTATCTATTACCCGTTTCGGCGGCAGCGCCGTCAGCCGTAGTGGCCCAACCGGCGGACGCACGGGCTGCGGATGCCGCGATTGCCACCTACAAAGGCGAAACGCTAACCCTGCGTGCTCGTCGCCGAGCAGTTTCGCTGGGCACTGATCAAGGTATGGATCGCAATTCCCTCGTCGGGACCGAACCTCTGAAGACCAACGATGCCAGAACATTACGTGCTGCTCGATCGCGCCGATCCTGATTCGGCCCTCGCGGTTTTTCGCAAAGCGGTTTGGTTCGTTTTCACGCCAGCCGAATTGGACGGAAACCGGCAAATCCTTTTGGGGCTTACCTTTAGCTCTCTGTGAAAAACAGAGAATGGTTACGAAGAGGGTTGGCTCCGGGGAGCTTTTTGATTTTCTGCGGGTTCCGCCCGCACACCGGTTAACGCTTGGCCCCGAGAGGTCGGTCGCCGGGCGTTTCGCGTTTCTGGCCTTTTGTTGCAACGTTTTGCGGCGATCCCGCCAGCGGGCCAGCGCTCTCTGCCTTTCGAGAAATCGCAACCTGGGTCCAACAGGAATCCCCACGGTTCCCTCCGCAACCCGAAATCTCGGTCCAGAAGTCTCCGAATCTGTGGTTAGCGGACTCCTCAGAGGCTGTTTGTTAAACGCTGTCGCGGCGTTGCCGCACGGGTGGGCGGCATAGGCGGTGAAGCATGGTTTGGATGGCGGCGATTTGGATCATGGCTTCGCTGTTGACGAGCAATTCCTCGTAG
>QEVJ01000171.1 GCA_003576845.1 Planctomycetota bacterium | reverse complement strand
TTCGGATTCGCCCGCTTGGCATCGGCGAGGAACTGGCGATACATGCCGTCGCCTTCGGGCGGAATCATGTGGGCTTCGTCGACGATGACCAGATCGAAGGCGTCGAGTTCGCCGGTCCGCTTGTAGATCGACTGGATGCCGCCGGCGATCACCGGTTGCCCGGTATCACGACGGTTGAGGCCGGCCGAATAGATGCCGACCGGCAAGTCGGGCGCGACGGCCCTGAGCTTGTCGACCGCTTGTTCGAGTAGTTCCTTGACGTGGGCGAGGATCAGCACGCGCCCGTCCCATAACTGCACGGCGTCGCGGCAGATCGTCGAGAGCACCGGCGTCTTGCCGCCGCCCGTGGGAATCACGACGCACGGGTTGTCGTCATGCTCCCGCAGGTAGCCATACACGGCGTCGACAGCCGCTTGTTGGTAGCTTCGGAGCTTCACGATCCACAGCCTCGATTCACTTTGCACTTAAACCAAAACCCGGCGTCGGGACTTGCGCCCGAAAACGGCGTGAATGAGCGCCGCTCGCACTGTGCCGCCGCGTCCTCTTCTCGCGATCACTCAGCCGGCTTGCGCACGTGGGCGATCCTTCGCCGCCGACTCTTCGGGCAGCGGAAACAACTCGCACGTGCTGTGGCACAGCCGTTTGGGCGTCTCGCCGCTGAGCAACACGCTGAGCACCCACTCCGTCTTGCCGTACCGCAGACGCTGAGCACTGTCGCCCTTACCGGCGGCGTCGGTGCGGATCAGGTAATCCCGCAGGGCGAGAATCACGCGATCGCCATCGTCGGTCGGCACGCCGCTACGGAGCACGTCGCAGAAGTGGACCAACCTTCCGTGATCGGCCGAGTAGAAAGCGCGGGCGATCACGGCCCGAATCTGCGCCGTGGCCACGCCCTTGTGCGGGCATGCCGGCAGATGCTCGGTCGCAAACTCGACCGCCTGGCGATGGCGACGAAAGTGCTCCGCCTCTTCCCCCGGCGTCATGCGGGCCGGTTTCGCGCCGCCCGCGAGCATCGCCCGCAACGCGGCCAACTGTTTTGGCGTGGCGTTGCCGCCCTGGCCGGTAATCCGCAGGATGTCGAGGTTACTGCGCCGTTGTCCGCTATCGAGGACGTGGCGGTTCTGCGGGGCCTCGTTGTAGAACACCCGCATCTTGACGGTGACATTGGCCTCGATCACCGCCCACAGACGATGCTGGCCGTCGATCAGAATGCCGTCGGTGTCGAAAGCGATTCCTTGGTGCGTCAGCCGCCAGCGGCCGGCCTTCATGTCGCGGGCCAACCGCGTGACGTGCGGGCTGAGCACCGGCCGGTTGTGGACGTTCCCTTCGAGCCAGCGGCAGGCTTGCTCGGGAGTCACGTCCCTGACCAGGTTATAGGGCGGCCTGGGATCTTGGTCATCGGAAGCGGTTGCGATCATACGGAGTCTCCTTGCTGGTTGAGACGGACAGACAGGTCGTTCACGAGAGCGACAACGAATTCGCGGGGAAACAGCTGCCACAGCGCGGCGGCGGCCGTTTGCGGATTGTTCGGAGAGAAGGTAAGCGGGATCATCGGGCACGGAGCGCTGTGCCCGCGGATCGGGGTGTGGGCATGGGGCGAGATGCGGATGCCTTTGTGCTTCTTGGCGTGCCCGTGTGGACCGGCGGAACCGATTTTCGCCGTGTTGATTTTCCGACCGTCGCGCCCCGTGCGGTGAGGTGACTTGCAACCGTTGCAAGTCGCACTCAACTCGCCGCGTAGTTTCGCGACGAATGTGTGAGAGACGCCACAATGCTCGGCGATCTTAACGTCACTGAGTTTGGCCCCTTCTGTATGTGACAGAGCTGCCATGACAGCTCGCCGTTTATCCTCGTTCGTGCGACGCAGCCCATGCGTCGTGTTGACGCCATAGCTGTACCACTGAGCATCCGATTGCGTGCCCTGGTGGATTTCCACGTCGATCGGCTGGTCGGGTCGGGCTCGCTTGGCCGCTGCAACACGATGAAAGCCATCGGCGAGCCAATAATCCGTGCCATCGTGAAACACGACGACCGGCGGGAACTCCACGCCATCGCGCATCAGTTCCGCGTATTCATCCACGACGGCAAATCGTATTTCCGCTCGTGGTTGCGTGCCGCCGTCGAGCCGGATTTGGTTCAGGTTCAGTTGCATCCGATCGTTCCTTTCATGCGTTGGAAGCCGAGGTCAGATAAAGTTGCGTGGCCAGGCGGGGCAGATCATCGAGGCGAACGACGGCGATCCAGGGCCTTCCGTTGGAGCGATGGAGAACGACGGGCACGTTGTCGCCGGCATCAGCCACGGCCTGCGCGACGGCCTCCCACAGGCGAAATGCCTCGCGGCGCTTGACCTCGAAATGCACGCCCTCGATCGCCGTACAAACGTCGGGCGCGTCCGGCCCGCCGCGATGCTGGGCGCCGCGGCAGGCGTCGACGCCGAACAACCGGCGAAGTTCCGCCGCGGCCTCGCGCTCGCCCCGCGCGCCTTTGTCGCGAGATCGCTTGCCCACAGTCAGGCTCCTTTTCGTAAGTCCCGGCCTGGCAGGTCGAGGGCGATAGCCTCTTCCGTCGACAACCACGAAGCCCGCGGCAAGCGGTCGTAGTTCGGCCACCGCCCGTGGCGGACGTAATACCGGCAGTCGCCACACAGAATCGCACCGCGATAGCGGTAAACATCACTGTCGAACTCGTGGCCGCAGTGCGAGCAGCGGCCATGTCGCACCGGACCGTCCGGTGCGACTTGCGTGGCAACACGATCAACGTCGCCAGGGCGGCGTGTTGGCAGCGGCCTGAGCAGGCACCCCATTGGCGGCCTCCTTCTTGGCAAAACCCTTAATCTCGTTCTGAACCTCCCCGCTGTCCTTGCGCGTCTTGCACTTGACCGTGATCACCAGCGGCAAGTTGTGCAGTTCGACCGAGTCCTTCGGCGCCATTACGCCGACCGCTCGGCACAGCGCCGACAACTCGCCATGCGCGATCTTCACCGCCGTGGCGTTGGCGTTGTCGAGGTTCAATCGCGCCCACACGAAGCGGTTCTTGTAGGGACCGTCGAGGATCTGGAACGTCAGCTGCAAGTAATGCCCGGTGCCGTTCTTGGTCGGCTTCATTTCCGAGTCGGTGATCATGGCCAGGTACTTGCCGGCCGGGATCGGCTCGAAGTCACTGGCCGGTTCGACGTCGTTGGCGTTGAAGTTCAGGCTAGCCATTGGGTTCTGCTCCCTTGCTCGAGGATGAGGTGGTTGAATACGCTTGCTGCGCGTAGTAGTCGTAAGCCGCCCACTCCAGCGGCAATTCGGCCGGCATGCCGAGGCGGTTCTTGGCGACGTGCGTCGGGCCTTCGCTGGTCCGCATCACGCGCTCCGGCACCGCATCGGTTTTGACGCGAGCCGGGTCGCTGATCGCCGAATACGTGGCGAAGAACACCTCGTCGGCCCACTCCTGAACGAGCGCCGAGGCCAGCTTGTGCAGTCGCGGCGCGAAGCGGTCGTGCGCCGTGTTCTCAGGGGTCTGGAATTTCTCGGCGCGCGCGTGGGCGAGGAGGATCACCGCCATGCCGCGGTGCTCGCGCAGCGCATCGAGACCGTCGAGGAACATTCGCCAGCGGGGTAGCGCGTACGTGTAGCCCTTGCCGTAGCCGCCGTCGGCCTTTTCGAGATACTTGACGCCGAACTCCGCGCATACGTCGTCCCAGATCATCCGTTCGAGCCAGTCAAGTGTGTCGACGACGACCGTGCGGTAGTCGTGCTCTTCGCCGTAGAGGGCCGCGATGGCGTCGAGTACGTCCTTGGTTGACTTGGCCAGCGGCAACGGGTCGCAGGCAATGGTGTCGAGGCCGTCTTCGGTTTGAATGAAGACCGGCCTGGCGCTACTGGCGGCGAACGAACTCTTGCCGACGCCCTGCACGCCGTACACGAGCGCCCGCCGCGGCCGGCGTTTACGTCCCGCCCGGATCGTTTCAAGCAGTCCCATGTCGATCTCCCTTGCGCGTTTGTTGGTCAAAGTGAAAACAGAGGGCGACGGGCGGAAGGCGGCCGATTCGGTCGCTTTAGCCGTGGATGGGACCCGCCTCACCAACCGCCCGTCGCCGAACTCACGCCGCGTCGAAGAGACGCGGTTCCTCGTAACCGGTCGGCCAGTGGCCCGTTTCCTGGCACCGCTGGAGCCGGCCGATCGCCGCTTCGTTCTCCTGCTGGGCGATCGCCAGCGTTTGCGGCTCCACACGCCATACGCCGCAGCGATACGGCTCGCTTTTTTCGACCGCGATGAGGTGGACCGGCATCCATAGGCCGATCACTTGCGCCAGCACGGCGCGATAGAAAGCCAATTGATGGGCGTAGCCGTAGCGCCGCGCGTCGGCCTCGAACCAGGTCAGATCGTCGCAGGTCTTCAGATCGACGATCCCCTGGTGGGCGTCGAACCAATCCATGCGAATCTGGCACGGATGGTGGCAATATTCGGCGCGAACGACGCCCTCCGGTTCGCCCTCGCTCAAGAGCTGCGCAGCCCGTTGGTGCTCGCGCACCGCATCTGCCATTCGCACGACGGTAAGGTGCTGTTCGTCGGTGAGGATCGTCTTGCCGTGGGCCCGTTGCCAATCCCCGAAGGCCTTGGTGTACGGGCCGAACGGGAGACCGGTCTTCGGGTTGATCGGTCCGCCGACGACGAACTGGCCGTCGAACGCCCGCTGGCCTTCGAGAATCAAAGCGTGCGCCGCGCGGCCGATCAGATACGCCGGCCGCTCCTGGTTCTCGGCCACGAGCCCCGACACCTTGCGGTGATAGAGCAACGGGCACTTGCGAAAATCGGCCAGCAGGTGGCTCGACAGGTAGTGACCCGCTTTGGCGTGGTATACGTCGGCCGGCTCGTGAATCAGCGGGAGAGGAGAAGCATCGTTTTGCGTGGTGCCTATCGGACTCATAGTGAACCTCGTGAATGTGCTACGGGCTGTTATCCCTCAAGTACCGCAAGCGAACGCGAATTCACGGAATCCACTACAAGTATTCGTCCAGTCCAGCAGCCGCGAACGTCTTGCGGAGTTTGGAAAGACGCGTAGCGAGCGTGCTGCGCGGAATTCCCATCGAACGCGCCGCCGCGCTGAGCGACTCACGCTTTAGCCTTTCGCATAACTGCCGCATGTCGTCGGGAAGCCGCGAAAGGACCGTTGCGATGTCGCTCGCCATCTCAACGCGGTGCTGGGAATGCCGCGATCGCTTGAAGAGCCGGGGATCAGGCGCGTCTTCCGTGATCGTTGACGCCAACTCCACGCGCGTGCCGTCGTCGGCGCGTATCAACATGTTCAGCGAACAACATTGGTGCGCGTCGCGTTTCGCCGCCATTTCGCGCCGCAACAAGGACGCCGCACGTCGCGCGATCAAGGTGGCGATGAACGCCTGGATGGACCCTTTGGACGGGTCAAATTTCGGTGCTCGGCGAATGACGTGCAGGAGGAGCTCTTGAGCCAAGTCTTCGCGGTCCGCCGGCGAAAACTCGGACCGCGCTGCCAGTTGCCGCGCTTTGTGACGGGCCATGCGAATGGCCAGAGTACGGGTCGGTTCGTCGTTCAGGTCGAGTGTCGACGGGCCGGGATCGTCAGCCGCGATACGGCACGATGGGACGGGGCGAATCATGGGTGGACTCCACTGGCGAGTGTCTTCCGCGGCATCCGACACGCCGCGTACAACCCCCGGTGAAGTTGCACGAATCGCCCAAAAAAAAATCTGGCCGCAGAACGCAAGTCGTTCGGCGGCCAGGATTTGCAGTCCGAAAAAAACCTTGTTGCAGTTGCACCAAATAGAGCTTACTGCAACTTCTGCAACGTCAGTGGCCGCGCATTGCCGCCGCCAACAGGCGATCCGGGTCAGCGGCGAGCTCCCATAACAGCCGCAGTTCGCCCGCCCGCTTATCGTTCAGGCAGCGGCTGACCGTCGCCTTGTCGACGCCGAGTTTTCGCGCCAAGAAATCCATCGTTGGCCGCGGTGGCAATTCGGCTGCGCCCGTGCGGTCGAGTCGCTCAAAGGCGTAATCCCGCGCCGACCGCAGGTGTTCCTCCAACGCCCGCGTCAGCGACTCGATGTGCGCCGAGCGCGGGCCGCGCCGCGGCTGCCGCTTGGGCGCCGGCATCTTTGCCTCTTCGGCCAGCCGTAGCATGAGCTGCTCCGCGACGTGCGCCACGTCGACGCACAGTGCCTCGGCCTCATACGAGACGAAGTCGACAAGCCGCAGAATCAGCGGTGTTTTCGGTTCGGGTGGTTCAATCGGCAGATACTTGGAAACCAGCACGACCGACCGCGCCGGCGCGCGAATGCCGGAGAGCAGCCGCATCGCGTCGCGCCGCCGCAGTTCGCGTGCGAAATAGACCGTCCACGACACGCCGGCCCAGGCCCTACGACCGAGCCGCCACAGGCGATTGGGTTCGAGTTCCTCGGGCGTAGCCGTAAGTCCTAACGGCTTGAACACCGCCTCGGCGATCTGCGAAAGCGTCAACTGCCACGTCTGCATTCGCTCCGGATCGACGCGCGAGCCGACGTTTTCCGTGCATGGCAAGACGGGAAAGAACTTGCCCTTATAGTCGTCGATGTAGACGATCTCGGTGTACTCGCCGCACTCGCTGCAGAGCAGCTCGGTCGGCGGTGGACCCGGCGACAAGAGTCCTGCGGCCACAAGATGCCGTGCATCGTCGACGCTCAAGTGCATTCCCTGCAGGTAATCGAAGTCGACGACTGCCGGAAGTCGGCCGTCGGCCAAGCCGAACAGGATCTCCAACATCCGCGAAATGGGGTAGATCTCATACATGGGCGATTCTCCAGCGTTCGAGGTACTTGCGGATCACTTCGATGAAGTCCGGCCGCTGCGTGCGGATCGTACAGCGATCAGGGTGAGTCACGTCGCAACGCACAACGGTGGCACGTCGCCGCGGCGTGGCGGCGAAGACGAAGCGAAGCGCTGCCTGAGTGATCTGCACTTCCTCCCAGCGCACCCGCTCGCCAAGGCAGCCGTCGATCACGTCGTAGATATCGTGGCGCTGCTTGCGAAGCGGCTCCACGGTGACACGCGCTTCACCGCGAACGTCGAGCCGCATGCGGTCGATCGACGCTTCGACGGCGTCGGATGGGTCGGTCGTCAGGCAAAAGTAGCGATCCTTGAGACGGTCGAGGTCGTAGGGCAGCTCGCGGTCGAACGGATCGACGTCGACGCCCAACACGATCTGGCCGAACAGGCATTCCAGCCGCGCCTTGAGGATCGGCGCCATTTGAGCGTGGAGGTCGAGCATGCCCAGCCGGCGGTCGTAGCGGAATACAATCTCGAACGTCGGTTTGACGACCCGGGGAACGAGGCGGCCCCGCTGATCGTGCGTGGAAACCGTTTGGACGAAATCGTCGGGAAACGCGACGAATACGTCGACGCCGTCGCCGCGGCGGTAATGGTCGACCGTGCAGCGCTGGCCTCGGCCTTCCTCGCGGCGAAGGAATTGTGAGACACCGGCGGCCAACTCGGCGAGCGCTTCGCTCGACGTTCGCGGCTCGACGCACGGAACCGATTTCCGGCGATGCCAGTGGCCCAGCTGTTTGACGGCAAAGGCCAGCTGCGCCCGCTCGAACAGTTCCGGACAGTGCATCCAGGCCCACATCGCCAGCTGATAGGCGGAAGTGTTCCGGGGAAATCGCGCTGCCGAGAGCGGAAAGTATGTGTGGGCCGTTTCCCACAGCTGCTGGCTGCCGCCGGCGCAGGCGAGCTCGAAGATGGCGGCAAGCGCCGCCTCGATTTCCAGTTGGGCTGCCTCGGGCAGCATGCCGATGGCGATCATCAACGCCTGTACGTCTCGCTCCTTGAGCTTTCGCCAGTCGAGGGCGAGCAATTGATATCCAAGGTGATCAAAAAACTCGCGGAGCAGCCGGTTGGGAGTCATCCGCAACATCTTCGTCTGCGAGTAGTACCGTGACATGGAACGTCTCCTCAGCGAAATCGGGTCATGATCCTTGCTCCTCCGTGCGAAATGCGAACTGGGTGCGGGGTCAAATACGATACGGCGGACAGCCTCAGGCCGACCGCGGCGAGACGAAATAAAAAGCGCGCTCTTTGATGTCGACGAGGACGCGGCCGGCGGGCGGATCGCTCGGGGCGAGGATTTCGAGCGTCCGCACCGCGGCCGCACACGCGCCGGCGTCAAACCGAGCGAAGCGCCGGCCGGGACTGAATGCTTGGCAAAGGGCGATGAACTGGGCCAGGGTGGGGAACGGTTTTTCGTTTTGCCACTGGCCGTAGATGCGTTGAACGACCGGAGTGCGGAAGAACCGCAGGGCGAGCTGGGACGTCTGCGAGGGTTTGCGATCGAGGATGCGCTGAACGCCGGTCGCTGCCTCGACCATCCAGTCGTAAAGCTCCGCCACCGGCATGACGCGGGCGGTGGTGATTTCGGCCGGCGATGCCGGCCGGCGCTCGATCTCGACGGCGATAGGCGGGGCGTCGTCGAGATGATCCGGGCCGTCCACTGGGCGGCGACAGCGATGCAGAATCACGGCCATACAAACAACCAGCGGCGACATACCAAACCTCCGTTGAAGTGAGGCGTCGGCGATGCGCGCAGCGCGGACCGTAGGTCCAGCGGAGCGCTGGGCGCGCACCGATCGACGCGAAGCTAAACGACACGTGGGAAACGACTGCGGCCCGCCGAACATGGCGGGTAGAGAAAAAGCCGATCTCGCAGTCGCGGCTGAGAAAGTCCCTTTTACTGAGTGGCGGCCTTCGATCGGGGTTGGCCGCGCTACTCCCCGGAGCCCGTCATCCCGGCACCGGAATCGGGCTGTTGAACGCATCTATTCATGCGTTCACAAAGCCCGCGACTATGGTAACAAGCAATCCGAAAACTGCAACTAGAAAAATGTCGCGCGGGACAAATTGCGCAAGCAGAAGGAGCGTAAGAAGTTAGGCACTGGACGCATCAACAGTTCGCCGTTTTTTTTCGGTGAGCGATCCTTTGCGGCCGGCCTTTGAAGGCGACAATCCTGCAAACGTCAGAGCCGAATGTGGTGAATTGCCGTGGCAAAACGGTAGGTACAGGAACAACGGGGATTGCAACTGTTCCTTCCTCGCGACGATTCACTTCCTCTCCGCGTCAATCGAAAGATGTCCCCAACCACGTCAAACGGTTGTTCTCCATTGGTCACGGCCGAGCAAGCGGCCGAGATGTGCGCCGTGTCGCTGCGCACGTGGCGGACCTGGAATTCTTACGGCCGCGTGCCGCGGCCCGTTCGCATCGGGCGCACGCTCCGCTGGCGCCGCGACGAGTTGAATGCCTGGATCGCCGCTGGCTGTCCCAAGCAGCGCGAATGGGACGCGGCGCGGGCCTAATCACCGCTTGCCATCTTTGGCCCGTCACTGCTCAGTGTGGTGCACCAGTCCGGGCGGTTCCGGACGCGACCACTAACGCAAGAAAGATTCGCATGGCGAGCATCTACAAAAAGCCCGTGTTCGTCCGCGATCCGGCGACGGGCGAGCGGGTCAAAGGCAAGAGCAAGAAATGGTGGGGCCGGTTCCGCGATGTCGACGATCGAGAAAAACGCGTGCCGTTGGCCGTCGACCGCGCCGCGGCGCAGGCGATGTTGGCCGAATACGTTCGCCGCGTCGAGCGCCAGAAGGTCGGCCTGATCGAGCCGACCGACGAGCACCGCAAGAAGCCAATCGCGCAGCACGTCGCCGACTACGAGAAGTATCTGCGGGCGAAGGCGAACGAGCCGCGGTACATTGCTCTGGCCGTCGGCCGGCTGAAGACTCTGTTGGCCGGCTGCAAATTCAAGACGATCAGCCAGATCAAGGCGTCGGGCGTGGCCAATTGGCTGCGGCACCGCCGTGAGGCGAATGCCTTCGGCAAGGCGACCAGCAACGACTATCTGGTTGCGGCCAAGGCGTTCTGCAATTGGCTGGTCCGCGATGGGCGGCTCGGCCAGAATCCGCTGGCCCATTTGCAGCGTCTGAACACCGAAACCGACGTGCGGCGGAAGCGCCGCGTGCTGACGCAGGAGGAGTTGGATCTGCTGATCGCGGCCGCGGAGAAGAGCAAGGGGCGGCTCGGCCGCATGCGCGGCGCCGACCGGGCGATCGTCTATCGCCTCGCCGCGTTCACCGGCCTGCGAGCGCAGGAAATCGCCAGCATGACGCCGCGGTCGTTCGCGCTGGACGCCGATCCGCCGACGGTCACGGTCGACGCGTGCTACTCCAAGCACCGCCGCAAAGACGTGCTGCCGCTGGCGGACGATTTGTGCCGGCGGTTGCGGACGTATCTTGCCCAACGCGAAAAGGCTCACCGTGGCGGCGACGAACGCCTGTGGCCCGGTAAGTGGTATCGCAAGGCGGGCGAGATATTGCAGCGCGACCTAGCGGCGGCACGGGCGGCTTGGCTCAAGGACGCCAAGACGCCCGCCGAATGTACGCGACGGGAGGCGAGCGATTTACTTCGTGACGTCGACGCCGCCGGGCAGGTCGTCGACTTCCATTCGCTCCGCCACGGGTTCATCACGCACTTGGTCATGGCTAACGTGCCGCCCAAGGTCGCGCAGGCATTGGCCCGCCATTCGACGATCACGCTGACGATGGATCGGTACACGCACCTGGGAATGGGCGACCTAGTGGAGGCAGTGGGGAGGTTGGCGGGACTGTGTAATGATGTGCTGACGGAACGGACGCTTCCAAACTCTAGGTAGGCCCTCGCGACAGTTCCTAAGGACCTTCCGATGACCACTTCATCACAAAAATCGCCTGGTTTCCAATGCTCGCACGAGTCGGATGTCGGCAAATCGGGACGAAGTTTTCCCGCCGGTCCACACAAGGCAATCGCATCAAAATCACGCTAATCTGAATACAATGCGGAAAACTGGGGTGCCACGATTGCTATTGACGCAAAGACGGACTCTCGCTAGGTGACGCGTGAGTGCGCAGAACTCGTTTGCAAGTCAAGAGCAATCGTGTTTGCCAGCCTAGCCGCACCATATCCAACTTGACGCATTTTTGAGGCGATTGCCCTGCCGGTCCACAGCTTCCCGAACTCGCCAGCGACGGCACGAAATGTCCAGCAAGACAGAGAGGCCCCGCTATGGGATGCCATTCAGTTTTTCGTTCGTTAATAGCCGTTGAAGATCGAATCCCTTTTTCGCTCTTGCGTTACCGGTCGATACGACAATCCGTCATTGCGCGTCCGAAATACTTGTTGTTAACGGACAAGCAAAGCCTTTGATTCCGTCGCGAACAGTGTTGCATGGCGCGACACTTCCGGCCAAGGCGACGCTGTAGCTGTCCCAAAGTTGCTGGTTCGTCATGCCGGGCACCGGTGAGCCAACGCCCATCTCCGATGCTGGCGGCACGAAATCCGGGTGCTGTTCGAGATAGTAGACACGGAAATCATCGCCTCGAACGCGGTTGAAGCTGCGCACGATGACGACGTCGGGACCCAACAAGTCGCGAGTCCCTATCAAACCGGCGCTCGCATATTGCATCTCAATGTCGGTTTGTTCCCTAGGCAAGTACCGCATTGCGGACGAGTCGACGCGGCGAAACAACGAATTGACGATCTCGACGGCCTTGCCTCGGTTCATCAAAGGACCGTATTTGAGCATTGGAATGACAACATTAGTGAAATTTGTAAGTATGACGTTCTCAATCCAGGTTGGTGCCGCAGGAACTTGCCATGCGATACTCGAATTGGAAGCCTCCGGCGTTTGAATACCAATCGCATGGTGCGCAATTCGCGTGTTCAATATGCGCACGTCGCTGGTTTCATACTTGTGTAATTGAATTCCGATGGTCTTCCTATAAACGGCGTGCGACGGGGCCACGCCAAGTGCATAGCTGCTTCCCAAGAGCACGCTGTCAACAATTGTTAATCCGCGGATTCGATATCCTTGTATAGCGCTGCCATCGGTGTGCCAGACGCGTAGCCCACGCACGACCAGATCCGACGGAAAGTCGGTAAGGCCGGTGGGCGACGCCAGCCACAGGCCGCCGCGACCGCGTCCGTAAACCTCGACGTTCTTGATCGCCCCCGGAGGGTTGTGATCGAGCGTGACCGACTGGCCCGGCGCGCTGACCAGCGCGCCGCGAAACGCCGGCATGGGCAAGCTGCTGCTGAAACCGCCATTGATGGCCACGCCGGCGAACGAAGCATTGACGACGACGTTCTCGCGAAGCGTGTTCCCCGCGCGTCGCATCCAAAACCCGACGCCGCTGCGGCCCGTGTCGCCGGCCATCATGTCGTCCCGCGATTCGTCATTCGTGCCGCGAATCCGGCCGGCGAAGTTACGGTAGAAGTCGTTGTCGATTTCGGAGCCATCCTCGGTGACGTAACCGCCGCCTTGCATCTTGTAGGCGACATTGTCCTGAATCAGC
>QEVJ01000289.1 GCA_003576845.1 Planctomycetota bacterium | reverse complement strand
CGGCCTGGCGATGATCGAGCTGGACATCAACGACGGCACGATTCAGGCGGTGCGACATCGGGTCGAGCAGATGGAGCGATAGAGGGCACGAATGGATCGTGGGCAGTGGGCAGTGGGCGGTAGGCAGTGGATCGGACCTTGATTCGTATGGAGTCGCGATTGACTCCGTTGGAAAGTGAGTTTGCGTTTCCGCACTGGCCGAGCCAGTGGCACCCCAACGGTTAATACAAGCCAGCCCAACGATTAATACAACTTAACGCGGTATCGAACGGAGCCTTCACGGGTATCCAACGAGCCCACCTTCGCACGCCTGCTTCGGCACACGAAGCAGCGTCCGGCGGTGGGCTTTTTTTTGTCAATTCACAATTTCCAAGTCTCAATTCCCAAACCGGGGAATCGAAGCAATGAATCAACCATTACAGGAATTCATCGACTCTCGCGGCGCGGACCTGCGCGTCGACGATCGGGCCGGCGTGATTCGCGGCGTGAAGATTCTCGGCCTTGCTTCGCGCAACGGGCGGCGGTACTTGCCGGCGGCGCTCGAAAACGCGGTCGCCCTGTACGAAGGCGCGAAGGTGAACGTGAACCATCCCAAAGGCGCGGCGAACGCGCCACGCGATTATCAGGAGCGGATCGGCGTGCTGCGGAACGTCGCGTTTCGCGAAACGGACGCCGACGGGCACGGCGGCGACGATCGGGGCGGCAACGATCGGGGCGGCGGACTGTTCGGCGACTTGCACTACAACCCGCGGCACGCGCTGGCCGAGCAATTGGCATGGGACGCGCGGCATGCGCCGGAGAACGTGGGGCTGTCGCACAACGTGCTGGCCGTGACTTCGCGGCGCGGCGACGAGACGGTGGTCGAGAGGATCGAGCGCGTGCAGAGCGTCGACCTGGTGGCAGACCCGGCGACGACGCGGGGATTGTTCGAAGCGGCGGACGGCGAGCGCGCGGCGGTTGGTGAAGCAACGGCAGCGCGGGCCGCGTGGCTGGCGGAGTTGTCGCTCGACGAGTTGCAAGCGGCGCGCGGCGATCTGGTCGAGTCGCTACTTGAATCCGCGGCGAGCGAAATCGCGATGTTGCGGGCGGACGTCGATCGGTTGCGGGCGGAGAAGATGATCGCCGAGCGGCGGGCGCGGCTCAAGACGCTGCTCGCCGAGTACGAACTGCCCGACCCGGATGTGGACGGTCCCGGCAGCCGGGCGATCGTGTCGGACGAGTTCTTGCGAGCGGCGCTGGCGGCGGCGGACGAGGCGGCGCTGCGGCGGATCGTCGAGGAGCGGGCGGCCCTGGTGCGGACGGCGCGGAGCGGCGCGGCGAGCGGGCGGTCGAATCGGGCGACGTCGCGCGAGCAGACGCAAGTCGACACGCTGCTGGCGTGCGGCGACGCGGCGAGTTTCGTGAAGGCGATACGGAGGTAATAGTGCGACGACACGGAACGCGTTTCGATGGAGAGTTGGTCTCGGACGCTCACTGGTGGGCAAGCCACCAGTGGCACCCCGCGTGAAGGCGATACGGACTTAAGCGTGCGATGACATCGAGATCATTTCGATGGAGAGTTGGTCTCGGACGCTCACTGGTGGGCAAGCCACCAGTGGCACCCCGCGTGAACACTGGACCCTGACCCCTGAATCCTGACCCCTGATCCCTGACAAGGAGTTTTTTATGGC
>QEVJ01000170.1 GCA_003576845.1 Planctomycetota bacterium | reverse complement strand
ATCCTTTTCGTTGAGCGCCCCATAGAGCGTCTTCATCCGCTCCTCGATCTCCGGTGGATAACGCGTGACGAGCATGAGACTTACCTCCAACACAAAAAAAAGGACCCGCCCACGAATTATTCGCAGGCGGGCACGGTCTGGGAACTTATTTAATCCTCGGTCCCTGGTAAAACGCTTCGTCAATCGCGTCGGCTCCTTCGTCGCCGACGCCACCAATTTTCCGCAGGCTAGGAAGATCATCTTGTGCCAGAATCTCAAAAACAAGTTTCTCAAACGTGACCCAATCGATCCGTTGAGATAATTGTGCTTCGACTAGGTCAAGATTTGGCATGGCGTACTGTCCCACGAAGGGATTCTCGCTGCGCAAGTAAAGAGAAAAGCTCGCGGACCAGTCACCCGGACAGTAACCCGCGAGCCCTCTGAATTTGATACTCCACTAGGTACATCAATACACTATGAACACCCCATCGAATTCCCGCAGTTATGGCACAGATAGCAATTCCCATTACGCACCGTGATCGACCCGCAGTTGTCGCAGCTTGGGGCGTCGGTTTGGTAGCGGGCGAATTCTTGGTCTCGGGTTCCGGGCACGCCGTCGGTGCGCGACATCATTACTCCTGCACGGTCGAGCAATGCCAGGTTGACTTCGCCTTTGTTCTGGTCAGGGGTCAGGGGTCGGGGGTCGGGGGTCGGGGATTTGGAGGTTGGAGGTTGGAGGTTGGAGGTTGGGGATTTGGCGACTACGGTACCATTTGTCGACGCACTGGCTGAGCCAATGGCACCGAGTTCTTCCGGGGTGTTGGCTTTTTCGGAGAGTGCGCCGTTGTTGGCTTCTTTGTAGCCGGGGAGGAACGTGATGCCCATCCAGCGGAAGATGTAGTCGACGATGGATTTGGCGATGCGGATGTCGGGGTTTTTGGTGTGGCCCATCGGCTCGAATCTCGTATGCGAGAACTTGTTGACGAGGACTTCGAGCGGGACGCCGTATTGCAGGCTCATGGAGACGGCCGTGCCGAAGCAGTCCATGAGGCCGCCGATCGTGCTGCCTTCTTTGGCCATTGTGATGAAGAGTTCGCCCGGGCGGCCGTCGTCGTAGAGACCGACCGTGAGATAGCCTTCGTGGCCGGCGAGGCTGAACTTGTGCGTGACTGACCTTCGCGTGTCGGGCAGGCGTTCGCGGCGCGGGGCGGCGACGACCTTGGCGGCTTTGTCGGCCTTGCCGGCTTCGCTTTGCGTGTTGAGCGGCTGGCTTTCCTTGGAGCCGTCGCGATAGATGGCGAGGGCCTTGAGTTGGAGCCGTCCGCCCATCAGATAAGCTTCGGCGATGTCGGCCGGCGTCGTGTCGCGGGGCATGTTGACCGTTTTGGAGATCGCGCCCGAGAGGAAGGGCTGAGCGGCGGCCATGGCCGTGACGTGGGCCTGCCAGACGATGGAGCGGACGCCGTTGGCCGGCGGGAAGGCGCAGTCGAAGACGGGCAGGTGCTCGGTCTTGAGGTCCGGAGCGCCTTCGATCGTGTCGTTCTTTTCGATGTAGCCCAGGATCGACTCGATCTGCGGCTCGTCGTAGCCGAGCGTGCGGAGCGCGAGCGGGACCGTCTGATTGACGATCTTGAGCATGCCGCCGCCGGCGAGTTGCTTGTACTTGACGAGGGCGATGTCCGGCTCGATGCCGGTCGTGTCGCAGTCCATCATGAAGCTGATCGTGCCGGTGGGGGCGAGAACGGTCGCCTGGGCGTTGCGGAAGCCGAAGCGCTCGCCCTGGGCGACGACGTCGTCCCAGACGCGGCGGGCGGCATCGACGAGATCATCGGGGCACGCGGGGTCGATTTCTTCGACCTTGTCGCGGTGCATCTTCATGACGCGGAGCATCGGCTCGCGATTGGCGGCGTAACCGGCGAACGGCCCGACGGCGGCGGCGAGCTCGGTGCTGGTGAGGTTGGCCGCGCCGTGAAGGATGGCCGTGATCGCGCCGCAGAGGCCGCGGGCGGCGTCGCTGTCGTAGGGCAGGCCGCTGGCCATCATCAGGCTGCCCAGGTTCGAGTAGCCGAGTCCGAGCGGGCGGAACAGGTGGCTATTCTCGGCGATTCGCTTCGTGGGATAGCTGGCGTTGTCGACGAGGATTTCCTGGGCGATGAAGTAGATGCGGCAGGCCGCCTCGAAGCGGTCGACGTCGAACGAGCCGTCGGGCTTGCGGAACTTCATCAGGTTAATGCTGGCGAGGTTGCAGGCGGTGTCGTCGAGGAACATGTACTCGGAGCACGGATTACTCGCGTTGATTCGCCCGCTGTTTGGGCACGTGTGCCACTTGTTGATCGTCGTGTCGTATTGCACGCCGGGGTCGCCGCATTGCCAGGCGTTTTCGGCCATGCGGGCGAGGACGTCGCGGGCCGGCCATTCGGGACCCTTCTTGGACGGATCGGTCACCCAATGGGTCGACCAGATGTCGTTCTTCTCGACCGCCTGCAAGAACTCGTCGGTGACGCGGACCGAGAGGTTCGCGTTTTGGAACATGATCGAGCTATAGGCTTCGCCGTTGAAGTTGCTGTCGTAGCCGCCCTTTTCGATGAGAACGCGGGCTTTGGCCTCTTCCTTGGCCTTGCACTCGATGAACTCCATGACGTCGGGATGCCAGACCTTGATCGACTGCATCTTGGCGGCGCGGCGGGTCTTGCCGCCGCTTTTGACGACGGCGGCGATCTGATCGTAGACGCGCATGAAGGAGAGAGGGCCGGAGGGGCGACCGCCGCCGGCGAGCTTTTCGCGGTGCGAGCGGATCGTCGAGAGGTCCGTGCCCGTGCCGGAGCCGAACTTGAAGAGCATGGCCTCGCTGCGAGCGAGGTCCATGATGCTTTCCATGTGGTCGTCGACGCTTTGGATGAAGCAGGCCGAGCCTTGCGGGTATTGGTAGGGGTTTTCCGGTTGCTTGACGGCGTCGGTTTCCTGGTCGTAGTGCCAGTTGCACTGAGCGCCTTTGACGCCGTATTCGTGATAGAGGCCGACGTTGAACCATACCGGCGAGTTGAACGCGCCGTGCTGGTGCAGGCAGAGCCAGGTGAGGTCGCGATAGAAGCGTTCGCCGTCTTCGTCGGTGGCGAAGTAGCCGCCGGCGATGCCCCAGTCGGCGATGGTGCGGCTGACGCGGTGGATCACCTGGCGGACGCTCTTTTCGCGTTCGGGCGTGCCGTTTTCGCCGTAGAAGTATTTGCTGACGACGACGTTGGTGGCGAGTTGGCTCCACGTGGCCGGGATTTCACAGCCGGTCTGCTCGAACAGGACGTTGCCGTTTTCGCCTTTGATGGCGGCGGTGCGGAGTTCCCATTCGACGGTGTCGAAGGGATCGGCGACGTCGGTGGGGCAGAAGATGGGATCGACCTTCAGCCCGCGGGCGACTCGGCTCGCCATGGCGCCGTTGCGACGGTTACGGGACGCGGTTCGTTTTTCGGCCATTTCGACGCTCGCCATGCGACTAGCTCCTTGCCATGTCGGGTAGAAATCGCGTCCCTCTGGGCGCGATGGTGTTGAAATGCACAGACAACCACTATTGAACTAACGTACACACACGCTATCGGCAATGCCAGCAGCGAACGTGCGGAAATGCCGGCGGGAAACTCCGGGTTTCGTTTCGCCAGGAAAGGGCGACGCACGAGAAGCACCCCCTCCCTGGCGGCGTTAGCGGAAGAATCCTATATATTGTAGCAGGGAACCTGAAAGCTACAACGGATAGTGCAAAGGCAAGAGTTTAGCGATTCTTTGCGAGCCGTCAATCAGCGCCGGACGAGATTTTTTAAGTCGTTGCGAGGGAACGATTTATGGGGCGGTCGACAGGGCGCAACCACGTCCTTGGGGCAACCGCAAAGGCGCGAAGTCGCAAAGATTCGATGGCGAGCAAACGAGCCAGTTTGGATTGGAGCATCCGGCGACTTTGCGTCTCTGCTGCTTTGCGGCGCGCGCGCCCGACGAGGCAATTACCGTCTTTCGAGCAGTTCCGCGATGTGCATGATTTCCACCGGCTTTTCGCGTCTTCGCAGGCGGCCGCCGATGTTCATGAGGCAGCCCATGTCGGTCGAGACGACGGCGGCGGCGCCGGTGGCGAGGATGCAGTTCACCTTGTCGTTGACCATCGCGGTGGAAATCTCGGGATAGCGGACGGAGAACGACCCGCCGAAGCCGCAGCACTGATCCTGGCGGGTGATGGGGACGTAGCGCAAGCCGGCCACGCCGTTCAGGAGCCGCTCGACCTCGTTCGTGGCGCCGGTCATACGGCCGTGGCAGGCGTAGTGATAGGTGACGACGCCGTCGAACTTCGCGCCCACGTCGACGACGCCGAGGCGATGGACGAGGAAGCTCGATAGCTCGAACGTCCTCTCGGCGAGGGCCGTTGCGCGGCGATGCCAGGCCGGGTCGCCGTGCAGCAGCTCCGGGTACTCGACTATGACCATCGCGGCGCACGAACCAGACGGCACGACGACGACTTCGCTGGCTTCGAACGCGGCGATGGTGTGCTTCGCCTGCGCTCGGGCGAGGTCGGCAAAGCCGCTGTTGAACATCGGCTGGCCGCAGCAGGTCTGAGCGGCGGGGAAGTCGACTTCGTGGCCGAGGCGCCGCAGGAGATTCACCGTGGCAATGCCGATCTCCGGGCGGAGGACGTCGGCGAGGCAGGTGATCATCAGCGAGACTTTCATGCGGCGGATTGTAATTCGCCGGGGAACGAAACCCCAGGGGTTGCGTTGCGGAGAGGCCTGATGCGTTCGAGGCGTGGTTTCTGAATGGGTGGGCAGTGGACAGTGGGCGGTGGACAGAATAGTCACTCCGCAATGCGCGGCGAGTTGAGGCGTTCGTCGCGTGCGGCGGGCAATCCGCGTGCGATTGCGTCGAGAACCTCGCGCCATAGGGCGGGCGAGACGTCTGCTGCGCGGCCGAGCGCGATCCGTTTGAGATGCTCGTCCGGCGAGCCGCCGTCGACCGTCGCGAGGGCGGCGGCGACGATAGCGGGCGAGCGGCTCATGCCGTTCGAACAGCAGACGAGGGTTGGCACGTCGCCGGCGATGAGCGCGGCGGCGATATCGACGGCAAGGCGCAGGCGGCATGGCGCGTTTCCTGCGCCGTCGACGAGCGGCACGCGACAAACGATCGACTCGCGGCCGGGCGGGTCGAAGAGGTCCGCGGCGAGGAAGACGACGGCTTCGACGCCGGTCTCGTGAAGCATCGCGGGATGTCGCAACGCGCCGACGCCGCCGTACCATAGAGGTCGTTCGTCGATTCGATTCATGGCGGGGGCTCGATGGGCGGCGGGAAGCTAGCGATGGGCCCGCGGCGTGATTCCGTGCAACGCCATGCTATAATCTCCTGCCGGGGCAACCCGCAACCGCGTTTCCGGTTTACGCGCGGCGAATGGGTTCCATGTATTGTGAGGATTCGTCCGATGAAATCCAGAACCGTTCCGGTGGTCGTCGGTTGGTTGGCGCTCGCGTTGATGCTCGCGGTGTTGGGCGGGCCTCGCGGCGAGCATGTCCTCGGCCAAACTGCGGCCGCGCCGGCTGTTCTCGATCGCACGATTCTTCCCATCCGCGCTCCGAAAGTTCCGCCGATTACGGAATTCGATGCGCGGAACGCAAAGCTGCCGCCGCGGTTCGAGGTCAAGCCGCCCGCCGGCGCTCCGAACGTGGTTATTGTCTTGATCGACGATCTCGGCTTTGGCGCGACGAATACGTTTGGCGGTCCGATCGCAACGCCGACGCTCGACCGGCTGGCAAAGGGCGGGTTGCGGTACAACAACTTCCACACGACCGCGCTCTGCTCGCCGACGCGGGCGGCGCTCAAGTCCGGCCGCAATCACCACACCTGCAATATGGCGTTCATTACCGAGTTTGCCACCGGCTTTCCGGGCGCGACGGGTGAGATACCCGACACCGTCGCGCCGGTGGCGGAAATCCTGCGGCTCAACGGCTATAGCACCGCGGCGTTCGGCAAGTGGCACGAGACGGCCGCGTGGGAGACGAGCGTCTCCGGCCCGTTCGATCGCTGGCCCACGCGGCAAGGCTTCGACAAGTTCTACGGCTTCATCGGCGGCGAGACGAACCAGTGGGCGCCGTTTCTGTTCGACGGCGTGACGCAGGTCGAGTTGCCAAACGATCCCGATTACCACTTTATGACCGACATGACGGACAAGGCCGTGGCGTGGATCAAGTATCAGAAGGCGCTCACGCCGGACAAGCCGTTCTTCACGTACTTCGCCCCCGGCGCGACGCACGCGCCGCACCACGTGCCCAAGGAATGGATCGCGCGATGGAAAGGCAAGTTCGACAAAGGCTGGGACAAGGTGCGCGAGGAAACGCTGGCCCGGCAGATTGCACTGGGCGTCGTTCCCAAGGGAACGAAGCTCGCCAACAAGCCCGAGGCGATCAAAAACTGGGACGCACTTTCGGCCGACGAGAAACGGCTGTTCGCGCGGCAAGCGGAGGTGTTCGCGGCGTATCTCGAATACACCGACCACGAGATCGGCCGCGTGGTTCAAGCGATCGACGACTTGGGCGACCTCGACAACACGCTCATTTTCTACATCGCCGGCGACAACGGCGCGAGCGCCGAGGGCGGCATGAACGGGATGTTCAACGAGTACACCTACTTCAATGCCGTGCAAGAGAACGTCGCCGACATGCTCAAGCACGTCGACCAGTGGGGCGGGCCGGAGACGTATCCGCACATGGCGGCGGGCTGGGCGGTGGCCTTCGACACGCCGTTTCAGTGGACCAAGCAAGTCGCGTCGAGCTTCGGCGGCACGCGGAACGGCCTGGTCGTGCATTGGCCGAAGGGGATCAAGGCGAAGGACGAAATCCGCACGCAATTCGGCCACGTAATCGACGTGGCGCCGACGATTCTCGAAGCGGCAAAGCTACCCGAACCGAAGATGGTCGACGGCACGCCGCAAATTCCGATGCAGGGCCAGAGCCTCGCGTACAGCTTCGACGACGCGAAGGCCAAGGACCGGCACGTGACGCAGTATTTCGAGATTTCCGGCAACCGGGCGATCTATCACGACGGCTGGCTGGCGGGCACGATTCACCGTGCGCCGTGGGAAATCCATCCGCGCCGCCCGCTCGCCGATGACATTTGGGAACTGTACGACGTTCGGAGCGATTTCAGTTTGACGAACGATTTGGCCTCGAAGAACCCCGGCAAGCTCAAGGAAATGCAGGCGCTGTTCCTCGACGAAGCGCGGAAGAATAGCGTGCTGCCGATCGACGACCGCACGCTCGAACGAGCCATTGCCAGCATCGCCGGCCGGCCCGACCTGATGGAAGGCCGCAAGTCGCTGACGCTGGCCGAAGGCATGACCGGGATGCTCGAAAACGTGTTCATCAACGTCAAGAACCAGTCGAAGACGATCGCGGCCGAAGTCGAAGTGCCGGAAGGCGGCGGCAACGGCGCGATTCTGGTGCAGGGCGGACGGTTCGGCGGTTGGGCGCTGTACGTGAAGGACGGCGTGCCCGCTTACGACTACAACTACCTCGGTCTCGCCCGCACGACGATCCGGGCGAAGAAACCGCTCGCCGCGGGAAAGGCGACGATCCGTTTCGAATTCGCCTATGCCGGCGGCGGACCTGGCAAGGGTGGAAAGGGCACACTGTTCGTCAACGGCGAAAAGGTCGCCGAAGGGACGATCGACCGGACGCAGCCCGCCATGTTCTCCGCGGACGAAACGGCCGACGTCGGCATCGACTTGGGCACGCCGGTCGTCGAGGCGATCGGTTCGGAAGCAGCGTCGCGGTTCAATGGAAAGATTCCCAAGGTGACCGTCGAAGTGAAGTAACCGCCGATGGTCTCGGGCGCGGTTTCGGCGGCGCGCTTTCGGTTCAAGCCGGGCAAAGTTTGCCGATTGCGCCGATCGACGCGAATCGCTTCGTCGCGTCGGTGGCAACAAGCGTGCCGTCGCTTTGCGTTTGTGTCCGATACCAGTCGTAGCGGCACGCGGCGGCGAGTGTTCCCGCTGCGCATTTCCGCTGATTCGATTGCCAGCGAAGAACGGAGTTTTCGCATGGTCGGCTTGCGATCGCGCCACGCGCTCACCCTGGCCTCGTTCGGCATCGGCCTCGTCGCGGCAACGGCGCAGGCCCAATCGTTCGGTCCCGAATTGCACAACGCACTGATGCCGGCGTCGGGCGGCATGGCCGGGGCGAGCATTGCGCGGCCGCAAGACCTGCAATCCGCGCTCAATGGCAATCCGGCCACGCTGGCCCAATTCCGCGGCACGCAGTTTTCCTTCGGCGGCGCTTGGGCGGAACCGACCTACAACGTCACGCACACTGGCGGCGTGTTGCCGAACGTCGATGCCTACGCCGCCAAATCCGAAGCCGAAGGCTCGTCGCTCGCCAACATCGGCGTTACGCAGGACTTCAGCACGTTCGATCTGCCGATCACGACCGGCATTGCCCTGATTAGCGCGGGCGGCGGCGGGGTGAGCTTTCGGAACGTGCCCGAGAGCAACGGCACTTCGGCGATGCTGCAAACGCTGGAAGTCGTCGCCGGCGCGGGGGTTAAGTTGACCGATCGGCTGGCCGCCGGGGCGAACATCATGCTCGGCTCGTCGACGATCGACGGACCGTTCGTCGGTCTCACCGCCGCCGCGTACGACTACGCCCTCCGCGGCAGCATCGGTCTGAACTTCGACGCGGGCAATTGCACCGCCCTCGGGCTCTATTATCAATCCAAGCAAAGCTTCAACTTCGACGACGCGGTCGTTCTCGATCTCGGTCCGGGGTTCGAGTCCGTCTCGCGCGACATCGCCGTCGATTTGCCGGACAACATCGGCCTGGGCATCGCCAACGAAAGCCTGATGGGAGGCAATCTGCTGCTCGCGGCGGACGTGTTGTACAAGCAATGGGACAACGCCGATCTATTCCGCTCGATCTACGACAACCAATGGGTGTTTCAGCTCGGCGCTCAGTACCGCTTTAGCCGCCGCATCTTCTTGCGCGCCGGTTATGCCTATGCCGAGAACGCGATGGACCCGAATCCCGGCGCGTCTGCGGGCGGAATCTCGCCGCCGGGCGCCCTCGCGGCGATTCAATACGCCCAGGCGCAGTTTGCGGCCATCAACCGGCACCGCGTTTCCGCGGGCATCGGCGTCCGCGACGTGCTGCCGGGCGTCGATTTCGATCTGTTAGCCGGCGGGATGTTCGACGAGTCCGACAGCTTCGGCGCGACTTCGGCGAGCGTCGAAAGCTACTGGCTCGGCGTCGGCATGACGTGGCGGTTCGGCCGCGGGTGCTTCGAGCGGCTGCCCGTGCCGGACGATTGGTGCGAGGCGGCGTGTTGCGAGTAGCGCGCGAAAGGGAGCGGGGCGGACGCGTCGGGCGGCCGTTAGCGGGGCGATTCGGCTATCGGGCAATTTGATGGCCGCGCAATTCGTCGCGGACGAGCGCGGCGATTTTTTTTGCGCGAGTGTAAAATTCTTCGTGGATTTTCTGCGGGGATTTGGTAGATTCGAGGGGCGTGTGCAGTGCCTGGTGCGACGTGGTTACGCGCGAGAGTTCGCGACGCGTTTCCGTTGCGTCACGCTTGCGTCTTGCCTGCGCGCATTGCACCGGTCGATAGCGCTGCCCTGCGGCGCTGATTGGTAGCGGTGTCCGGAGAAGGGAGTTTTGCAGTGCTTTCTTGACGTCGCCGGGAGCGCGTTGCCAAACTTGGTTGGGGATTGGCAAGGGATTGGCAAGGGTTTTTTGAGTGGGACGTCGGTAAAACCTAACGTCGATAGCTCCCGAGAGGGAATTATTCAACACTTCTCGCGTTTTTGCGGCGGCGCCACCGAGCCCGTCGCGAGGAGGCGGTGTCTTTGCGCACTTATCCCAGAGTCAGTGCGACGCGGAGGCGTCGGGGCGATGGCTTTGAGTCCTTGGAGAATCGCGGGCCTGGTGCTGCTTGCGGTCTTGGTGTCCTTGCAAGCGGCCGCGTTTTACTACGGCTTCCGCGTGCGGCGCGAGGCGACGGGCACTTTTTCCGACGCCGAACGGTCGCTCCGCGAGACGAATTATCGAGATGAAGCGATCATCTTGTTTCGCGCGGAGAACGAAGGCGGCGCGGTTCGGTTCGCACCGGCGGCTTGTCTTCGGATGCCCAAGGGGCGCAGCGAGTTTGCGTGGCGGAAGGTGGCGCTGGACGAACCCCGCAACGCGGCGCATTGTCAGGGCGCGATTGCGTTTGCCGGACCGGACGAGAGGGCGGTTTACGTAGCCTACATCTACGACGGGATCGTCGGGCTGCCGACGGATCTTGCGGTGAGCGTGACGGTGGCGGATTTTCTGGCGGCGGTCAGAACGGTGGCTCAGTAGCGGACGGGAGACGCCGGCGCCGCAGATGGGGCCGCGCGGCGAGGCGAAACGAAAAATGGAGCGACCTTGGGCGCTTCTCCCGGCACTTGACTCTTGTACAGCAGCGGGCAGGCGTGGATAATGGGCCACAATGGCGAGGTTTACTGACGACGGAGGAAATTATGTCCATTGCGTGTGAGCCATCGCAATCCATGCACGGCTGGTTGGCCTGCAAGCTGGACAAGGGGATGTTCAGCGACGAGATGGCGGTGACGTATCCGGCGGAAGGCACGTTCCAGAAGTCGGTGTTCGTGGAGAAATCGGCCGTCGAAGGCGGGCCGGGCGAGCGCGGCCGCGTGAGGGTGCGGCTGGTGCGGCAGAACGGGAGCGTGTTGGCTGTGTTGCCGTCGGCGAATCAGGACATTGTTTATGTGCAGCCGCAGGACATTGTGGAATGATTCTGTCGAATGTCGAGATTCACAGAGCGCTGGACGAGGGCCGGCTCGTGATTGAGCCGCAGCCGAGCCCGCGCTCTCCGACGGCGAATGCGACGGACGATTGTCCCTATCAGACATCGTCGATTGACTTGCGACTGGCGAACGAGATTTCGTACTTTCGCGAAGGCTTGCCGCTCGACATCAATCTCTCGCGGGGCGGTTTCGCGCGGTTATTCGGACCAATGTCCGAGAGCGTGAAGATTTCCGAGGGGCAACCGTTCGTGTTGCGGCCCAATCATTTGGTGCTGGGGCGGACGCTTGAGCGAGTCGAGTTGCCGATCGTAGCCAATGGTCAATCGCTGGCGGCGCGCGTGGAAGGGAAGAGTTCCTATGCGCGATGCGGGCTGCTCGTTCACTTCACCGCGCCGACGATTCATTCGGGGTTTGCCGGAACGATCACGTTGGAATTGATCAACCTTGGGCCGTGCAATATCTCGCTGTATCCGGGCGCGCCGATTTGCCAGTTGATCGTCGAAACGGTGCTGGGGACGCCATTTCGGAACGACAGTCAGTTTCAGGGGCAGGGGCGGCCGGGTGGGAATGCTACGTGAGGTGATAAAGTTGGCGACGGTGGGCGCAGCCCACCCTACGAAACTATAGAACGCGCCGGCCGGTCGCTCGCGCCACCGTGCCGGCGGCGATCAAGAATGGCATTAAACGATTCAAAGCGGTCAGAATCAGGTCCCGGATGTGGCTGTGGCTGCGCGCTCGCAATTCTCGCTTTCGTTGGAACCTGCTATTTCGTCGGAGAAGTTGAAGGTAAGAACTTGGCCCCGAAGGATCCCGGGTGGACGGGCATCGTGCTTATGGGCGCGATCCTCGGCTTTCTTGTTGCGTGTGTCGTAGGCGCAGTTTCTTCGGAGTTAATCGACGATTGGTTTGGAACGACAACGAAATCGCGTGATGAAGGCGAGCACGATAGCTAACAAATTCTTTGGATCCGCCGTCGACCGCTCGATGTGCGGCAATCCGTTTCTTCGTCGGGAGGCGGTCGGGTTATTCTTGCCGAGGGGACGTCCTTACTTCACTTTAGCCGATGATTGCCGCACGTTTGGTATGGACGGCAGCCGCGCGGGTTGGACCGGACAATTCTTCCATGCGTATGTCCATTCGTCCCACCAAACTCGTAGCCTCGAAATGTTCCGATACCGCCCGTCTGTCTCGGATGCTTCCGAGTGAATCCAGCCCTGTTCTAACGCATAATCCCAGATTGCAGATCCCGTGATGATTGGATGCTGCATGTAGCATGGCACGTCACGCCCAAGGGTTTTGTCGAGTCGTGTCTTGGTAGTGCAGAACCCTCGTCGATAAGCATCTGTAAAGAGCCTAAAGAATAGCGATTTGTATTGAGCGAGATCGCCCACATCGACGTCGCACAAAGTCTGAAGTAATCGAAAAATGCGATCCAAATACTCGAAATACTTTGCTTCCCATGCCGGCTTCACGGCCCCGGAGAAGCGACGGCTGGATGTTCTTGCCATAGTTCGAAGGTTGATCGAGAGTTGTCGACTTGCCGAAGAGAGGTATGGCTAATCAGCTCGAACAGCCGTCAGTACACGCCCACCGTCGTCGCCTCTGCCAGTTCGTGGAATGGCCGGACGGCTCGTTCGACCTCACCGTCTGCCGGCACGTCATCCAGTCCATCCCGCACGAGGAGCGCGTG
>QEVJ01000169.1 GCA_003576845.1 Planctomycetota bacterium | reverse complement strand
CCAACCGTTCCATTCTCGCTGGATTCCGATCGACCAATTCACCCTAACCCGCTAGCCCAACCGACCACGAATTCCAATTCACGCTGAACCAGGACAGGCACAGCCCACCCTACGTTACTAAGAGGACAGCAACATTGGTGGTCGTTCGGCCTCGCCGCGCCCTAGCCGATATAGTCATTCAGTAGGACGGGACTACTAATAAACCGTTGACAGTGGCCCCGCTTCCTCGGTAGACTTAGCATGCCTTTCTAATTCTTTGACGGGGAGAACAACAAGGAGAAACCAATGGCTAAACGAACAAAAGAGGCGGAACAACAGGTCCTCGGCGAAATTGCGGCGCAGAGTTCCGAAATGGCCGCGGCGAATATTCGTAAGTACCTCGAGTCACACCGCAGTCCGGGTGCAGCCGCGAAGGTAGTTCATCTTGTAATGAAACTTGCTGATGATGCTCGAGCGGACCTTGAGGCAGCCGTTGAATCTTCGGTCAAAGCAGCATTGAACAATTTGGAACGTTATCGGCAATCGAAATCAAATTAATAGGTTGGCGCTAATGTGGTTTTCTAAAACTGCCAAATGACCTGGGTAGCTGAACAGGTATTGTGCCATGCCGTGTCGTCAACGCGAATTGGGGCTAGCCGCACTTTCCGCGGAACGTTTTCAAACAAACGCTGCGATATTCTGTCGCTACATGAACAAGTCCGATGTGAGCTGCAGGTCGTTTTGGCAAACGATAACAGAATCGCAGTCGCCCGAGATCAACTTCAGAATCCCGGTCCAGCAAAAGCATCCTGGGCTGATTTGGACCGCAGGCCGTTCATCATTTCAACGGCCACTCTGTGATTTGATGAATGTTCGCGAGATTCCAGGCGGTTGGGAATATGCAGCGGAAGAGAAGGCGTTATTTGATGAGCGCGCGGCGAGTGCCTTTCGGGTCTTGGAACGTGAAGTGCCGGCTGTATTCAGTTGCCTATGCGCATCAATTCCTTACCTCTTGATGGCTCGGCGTGACGGCTATGGTGGCGGCAGCGTATCGTCCAGAATAGGCCTGATTTGGCTTTCTCCGAGTCAGACGTGGACTGACGAAGTGTGGGCGGAGAACATTCTGCATGAGTTCGTTCATAATATGCTGTTCGTTGAGGAACTTGTTAACTCCATATTCTCCCTTTCCGTTCAAGAGATGGAGGAAGGCGAATCGCTTGCAATGAGTGCAATTCGTCGAACTCCTCGAGGCTATGATAAGTCTTTCCATTCCGCTTTTGTCTCCTACGCGATTACGCAGTTCTACCTTATGCTTGGCCGTAAGAAGAAGGCATTGGAGCTGATTCCGGGACTGATTGTATGTGTCGATGATCTAGTTACTAAGAAACGAGCCCTTACTAGGAACGGCTTGGACTTGCTTAATCAATTGGTCGATGGAGTGCTACGGTTTGGTCGGCAACATCTGGCACGTCCGGAGCAGCCCATGCCAGTAACGTAGGACGGATTGCGCCCAACGTTTATGCATTTCGTCTCGTTTCGAGACGCGCCGCCTCTCGCTCGGCGCGTTGATTATACCAACCGCCAGCGTTTTCTTAGGAACCATTCGGTTCCCAGGAGCGCTACGAAGATTGCTAGGATGATCGCGCCGTCTTGGGTTTGGCCTGCTAGGGTCCAGCGGGAGTGGATTTCTACGTCGAGCGATTTGGGGGCTTCTTTGAGTTTGGCGAGGAGGTCGGCTAGGGCTTCGGGGTAGATGGCCTGGCCGCCGAACGGTTCGGTGATTTTGGCGAGGCTGTCGAGGAGCGTGGGGTCGGCCGTGGCGTTGTCGAGTTCGAGGTCTTGGGCTTCGACGTAGAAGCGGGCCGTGGCGCGGCCGACGGGCGCGCCGTCTTTGGTGGCTTCGACGACGAGTTGGTAATCGCCCGAGGCGTCGGTGGCGGTGATCGTGCCGGTGGCGGATTCGTCCTGGCGGATGGTTTGGACGGGTGATTGCGTGCCGGCGGGCGATTGGAGCGTGGCGGTGAACGTCGCGCCGGCGAGGACGCTGCCGTCGCCTTGCCGCGCGCCGGTGGTGAAGCGGAGTGGCTTGCCGAGACCGACGCGGCGGGTTTCGAGGCGAATCCAGACGCTGTTGCCTTCGTCTTCTTTTTGCGCGAGCCAGAGGATGGCTTGCCGCCAGAATTGGCGATGCAGGTTGGCTTTGCCTTGCAGGTGCCAGCGCCAGGTGGAGTCGCCGGCAAAGGCGAGGACGCGGCCGTTGCCGTAGGTCCAGGCGAGCAAGAGCGGCTTGGCTTGCCCGTCGCCTGCGGCGGACTCGGCGAGGATTTCCGCGCGGGGTTTCACGTCCTTGGGTTGAATGCGATTCGCGCCGTCGAGCGGCGGGAGCGTGGCCCACGCGGCGGCGTTCTCCGCGCCCGCGCCGAGCCGCATGACGGGATGCAACATGCCGCGGGGCGACGTGGGGCGCATTTTGAGCGGGCCAGGCGGCCAGTGGAGATCTTCGCGCAGCGGTTCGTCGAAGTTCTGACCGTCGAGGCGGCTCATCGCGATTGGCAGGGCGTCGGCGAGCGGCGTCTGATGATAGCGGCCCGCGCCAAAGCCGTGCGTGCCGCCGAGCATCATGAAGCCGGCGCGGTTCTCGATCGTGCCGCGCAGTTGTTCGAGGGCGGGATACGCTTCCGCGGGAGTCGCGCCGCCGCCCTTGTTGGCAAACGCGGCCGCGTCGATGTCGCCGAAGATGTAGACGTCGTACTTCTGCGGCACGAAGCGTTCGCCCACGTCGAGCGGCCAGGCGTCGCGAACCGGCTTGGAATTCTGGTTAATCTGCAAGAAGTCGACGCTAATGTCTTCGCTGGCTTGCACCGAGCGGCGGAGGAAGACGCTTTCGGGTCGATTCGCGCCTTCGACGTAGAGGACTTTGAGGCCGCCTTGGAGGACGGTGATGAAGGTCGACCACTGGTTGTTGGTGGTGACGAGTTCGCCGGGGCGGGGTACGGCGCGGAGCGTGAGCTTGTATTCGCCGGGGGCGTCGGGCGTGTGCGAAATCTCGAACGGCACGCGCGACGAGCGGGCGGAGGCTTTGACGGTTCGCCGGGCGACGACCTGCATGTTGCCCGGCTGACCCCAGGAGAGTTCGAGCGGAATCTCGTCGTTGGCGAAGCCGTCGATCTGGATTTCGGCGAGGATGTTAAGCGGGTTCTTGACGTAGACGGTCGGCCCGGCGACGAGGCTTTTGATCGCCACGTCGCGCGACTGGCCTGCGCCCGCGTCGCCGCCGAAGGCGATCGTGTAGAGCGGATAGCCGAGGTCGGCCATGCGGCGAGCGGGGTCTTGCGGGGGCAGCGTTTGGCGGGGCGATTGCTGATTGCCGTCGGATAGCAGCAACACGCCGATGAGCCGTTTGCGCGATTCGCGGCGGAGGACGTCGTCGAGGACGCTGCCGATGGCCGATTCGTCGCCGGCGGGCGTGTCGGGGAGTTTCCAGCGCTCGCCTTCGTGTTCGAGTTCGCGGGCGGCGGCGTCGAAGCCGTAGAACTTCACTTCCAGATCGGTTGCCAGCTCGCCGAAGTCGGACCACGCGCCGTCGAGCACGCGGCGAAGCTCTTGCCACCGCGTGCGGCCGTCGCGGCCGTCGGGGACCAACATGCTCCGCGAGGTGTCGACGAGGACGACGAGCGTGGCGGTTTGCTTTTTGTGCTCGGTAACGAGGAGCGTCGGCTGCAGCAGCACGAGGACGAGGAGCGCGATCGCGAGCAGCCGCAGGGCGACGAGGGCGGCGGTTTGCTTGATGGAGAGCCGGCGGAAGGCGAAACCGATCGCGGTGAGCGCAGCCAGAGCCGCGCCGATCGCGATGACGGCGGCGTAGCTGTCGAAGATCGGGCTGAGGTACCAGTCGGTCACAGGTCGGGGGTCAGGGGTCAGGGGTCGGGGAGAGCGGTGCGTGCGATCGGGAAATCGGATCGCGTTTTCTATTCTCTGCCGTTGGCGATGGCTTGGCAAACGGCGGTTGGGGGTTGTGCTATCGGTGGATTGGCTGCGCCGGGTACTTGGCCGCTTGTTGGGTTATCTGGCGTGCGTCACAATCGGACGGGAAAGCGGATAAACTTCCGCGGCTCGTTTGTGCGTTCATCCGACCTTTTATATCGCCTTTATTGCCGAGAACCGATGGCATGAATACTTCTATCGTTGCTCCACGGTCGAGTTGTTGCTGGCCCTTGCGATGCACGGCGCCGGTGGTGGGGATTCTGTTGCTGGCGGTTCTGCCGATCATGACGGGGTGCGGCTCGGCCGACGATCAGAAGCCTGAGGCGAGCGATTCCGGCTCGACGTCGGCGGACGGTAAGCAAGCGGCCGCGGCGCAGAAGCTGAGCAATGCGGACGAAAGCAATGCGGACGAAAGCAAGGGCGGTGCGGCAGCCGTCGAATCCAGCAACGCGGCGACCGGCGTCGGTTCGCCGGTCGAAAGCGCGACGCCAAAGGCAGAGCCCGCGGCCGATCCAGGCCCGAAAGCCGAACCGCCGGCGATCGAGGACGCCGTTCGCGAGCCGGCGACGGTTGCCGACGCGATTGCGGCGGTCGATCTCCGCAAGCTGCCGGTTCCGGCCGACGTCGAGAACGCGGGGCTCGCGATTGCGAATGCCGGTTTCACCACGAAGCAGGACGCCAAGGCGACGTACGCGGCGATCGAGAAGTTTCTGACGGACGCCGGCTGCAAGCCGTACAGTGACCTTCAAGCCTACGAAGGCTCGATGAACCGCGGATTTACGCGCAATGGATTTCGGTTCAGCGTGTCGGTGTCTTCGGTCGGCGGCGAGACGAACGCGATGGTCTTCAACCTCGGGAACGTGAATCTATCGAAGCTTCCCGTGCCGCCGGGGGCGAAGCCGTGGCATGCATTTCCGGACACGGCTGCGTTCATCACGGACGCGGGGGTCGAGGAAACGCGCGAGGCAACGCGCAAGGTGCTCCTCGAACAGGGCTGGCAGCCTTACGGCGGCGCCGCCGACACAAGCGATTACAAGAAGAACGCCACGTCGATCGGCGTGACGATCAACTCGCCGCCGGCCACACCGGGCCAGACCGTGATCAGCTTCGGCAGCCGGCAGCTTTCCGCCGATTTGCCCGCGCCGCCGGACGCGACGCGGGTTGACTACTCCGACAATCCAACGCAGGTTTACGTCGAAATGCCGGGAACGATGGCCGACGCATTTGCGTTTCAGCAGAAGACGCTGACGGCGGCGGGCTGGAAAGCAACGACGGACAAGCCGATCGAAGACGGCAGCGTGCAGACGCTGATCTTTCGGAACGACGCCAAGGAAATGCTGACGCTGACCGTGCGCGAGGGTGGCCCGCTGCCGACGAATTACATGCTCGAATACCGCACTGCCGAGCAAGTCGCGAAGTCGAACGAAGCGGCGAAAAAGCTCGCCGCCGAGCGCGCCAAAGAACGCGAGGAGGAGGAAAAGCAGGCCGAAGCCGAACGCAATAAGCCGAAGCCGAAAGCGGCGATCCCAGTGCCCGCGGATGCCAAAGACGTCGAGGCGGATGAGGACGACATCCGGTTTCACGTCGCGTCGGGGCAGGCCAAGGCGGCGTGGGAAGCGATCGTCAAGTCGCTGGAAGCGGACGGCTGGAAATCGCGGTTCGCCAACTCGGCAGAGCTTTCCGGCCAATCGACGCTCGAAAAGGACGGCCTGACGATCAATGTTTCGTACGTCGATGCCGCCGGCTTTGCTCCGGCGCAGGTTTCGGCGTCGGGCTTTCGCGTGGTGCTCGAGAAGAAGTAGATTCGTTCGCGACGCGCCCCCGATGCTCAATCTTCACGCTCCGACCGATCCGGACTGGCTCGCGAAAATCGACGGGCATTGGGAAGAGCTGCTCATCGACCACGCCCATTGCGAGAAGAAGGCGGCGGGGGTGGCGATGAATCTGATCTTTGCCTACGTGCAGGACGAAGAGCTCTGCCGCGCGCTGTCGGAGATCGTCCGCGAGGAACTCGAACACTTCAACATGGTGCTCGACGTGCTTCGGTCGCGCGGCATGAAGTTCCGCCGGCTCACGCCGAGCAGCTACGGGCATCGGCTCGGCGAGTTGGTTCGCAAGCAGGAGCCGCAGCGGGCCATCGATCGAATGCTCGTCGCGGGACTCATCGAGGCGCGAAGCTGCGAACGGTTCGGACTATTGGGGGAATACCTTCGCGAGCGCGATCCGGAGTTGGCGACATTCTTCAGCGGTCTGTTCGAGTCGGAAGCGCGGCACCACAGCACTTACGTGCGATTTGCCAAGCACTTTGCCGACGAAGCGGCGGTCCACGCCAGGCTGAAGGAACTTGCCGAGCAAGAAGCGGCGATTCTCGCTCAGGGCGACCCGGTGCCGCGGATGCATAGTTGAGCGGGGGTTGGGATCCGGGATTCGGGATTCGGGGGAGTGCGGCGTCGGTTCGGTAAAGGTTGCAATCGACATAAAAAAAGGGCTTGCGGCCGCTGGTGGGCCGCAAGTCCTTGAATGGGGAACGGATCGGGTTGGCGTAGGCCGGCGTCGAAGTCTAGCGCTTCGCAAACCGTTTGCGGGCTTGCCACGCAAGGCAGGCGCCGGCGATGACCGCCAGCGCGACGGTGCTCGGCTCGGGAATCGGCGATTCTTCGAGGACGAAGCCGTTGATGCCCCAGATTCGGCGATGGGTATTCGTGTTGGCATACGGGGCGAAGCGGAAAACGACGTCGTTCACGCCGTCGGCGGTGAAGTTCGTGTGATAGGTCGAGATTAGCGAATTCGCATCGGGACCGGCTTGTGGTCCGAAGTAGCCGGCGTCGGTCGAGGCGGGGGTTCCGCCCGCCGTGCCGTCGGACATATATCCGTCGGCGAGTTGGGTGTAATTCGCGCCGCCGTCGAGCGAGATCTCGACGCGGAAGAATCCGTGGACGTTTTCGGTGTCGTGGTGGTACGAAATCCAGTGATAGTTCGCGTGGTTGAGGCCGCCGAGCCGCAGGGTCATGTATGTCGGAACGCCGTTGATGCCGTCCCAGTCGCCGTTGCCGCCTTCGGCGGTGCGGGTATCGATGCCGAGGAAATCGGTCACGAGATTGATGTCGCCGGCGGCGTTGTTCCAAGTAGCGTCGAAGCTTCCGATGACGTTCTGAAACGGCGGGTTGTTGTCTTGATCGTTACGGTCGATCATCTGCCGCACGGTGTTGCGCGTCGTGTTCGGCCAGTCGGGGGTGACGGTAATGGAGCCATACGTGGCAGTGCCGAACTCGGCGATGACTTCGTGGTTGGCGTGATACGACGACCAACCGGCCTGGTTGTGGTTCGCGATGGAGGCTTCGGGCGGACCAGCGAGCGTCGAATCGCCGCCCTGGTCCTGGTTGGAGTTGAAGTCGACCAGCAACGTTTGTGCCGGGAGCGCGGCGGCAAGAACTGTCAGCAAGGAGAACGTCATAAGGGATCGTTTCATGAGCGGGCTCGTCCAGGTGAAGGGAGAATTTGCGATCCGTTTCGCTATTTCGCGGTCAGGGGACCGGCGAACGAAAAATCCAAGGTTTGAGTATACTCCACCCGTTCGGGATGGATACCCAAAAAACAAGAAATTTCTCGCGATTCGGCGAAGGGCTTGGCGGGGCCGGAAGCCAGCGTGACCGGCGCGCGACACTCCGCCGTGGAGCGAGCAGGGAAGAAGAATCAGCCGAGCGGGAGCTTCGCGCCGCGGGCGAGGGCCAGGGCATTCGCGGCCAGGTCGCTTGCCGAGTTCGCGCGGTGGCATTCGGCGAGCGCCAGCCAGACGTGGCGCGAGGCGCCTTCGGGAAGCAGGCCGGCGGCGGCTTCGAGCGGCGCGACGGCGTCGCCGTATTTCTCCTGCATGCGTAGTGCCTGGCCGCGGACGTATTGCAATGCCCCTTCGAGCGCCCCGCCGGTCGACAAACCGTCGATGTTATCGAGTGCCTGCCGCGGCATTCCCAGTTCGAGATAACCGCAGGATTGTTCGAGCCGCCGGGCGATGCGGAGTTGATCGACGGTGATTTCAATGAATTCAGGCATTTCTCGCTCCGACTGGACTCGCAGCAATTTTCGCGGCGACTGGGAGGTTGGATAAATGACCGCTCCCAAGACGATGCTCGCGGGACGACCGTGCGACGCAAAAGAGCAAAGCCTATGCCAACGGCTGCATTCGCCGGATTCGTCGCAACGCCTTTTCCAGAAGCGGCTTGCGGCGCGAGTCGGTTGCTGGCAGGGAGCGGCGCGGCTGCCAATTTGGCAATTCGCCGGCACGAGCCGCTGCTTTTGTAGACGGAAGCTAGCGGGGGCGGGTTCGCCGGTCAGTCGGTTTCGGACCCGGCGTGAAGCGCCGCGAAGTCGCCTGCCCGGTCGCGGGAGCGCAACTCGGCGAGGAGGCGGCGGATTTCGCGGCGATAGGCGAGCCGTTGCTCATTCCAGGCGTGCTCCTGGTCGCGGCGGCGCGCGGACTCGGCTTCGAGTTCTTGCTCGCGGGCGACCAGACGGGCCGCTTGGCGTTCGATCGCGGTCTGGCGTTCGCCCGCCCAGGATTCGAACGCCTGGCGCTGTTCTTTGATGTGTGCGATTTGTTCCGCCAGACGCTCGCCCGCGTCGCGAAGGCGTTTTTCCGCGGCGTCGAACTCGCTGCCGTGCTGGCGATACTCGGTGGCGAGCTTCGCCCGCGATTCGGCAAGGGCTTGGAGCATTGCGGCGGGGGCGATGCGGCCGGAAAGCGAGAGCCAGAGCTCCTGCACGGCGACGCGCATTTCGAGCGTTTCGCGCTGACCGGCGGCAAGGTCGCGACGCAGCGCATCGAGCGATTTGGCGCGGGCGTCGAGTTGTTCGGATCGCTCGCGGAGGTCGCGTTCGCGGCGGTCGATCAGGGCCTCGCGTCGCGCCTGCTGCTCGGACCATTCGCGGCGTTCGGCAGCGAGGTTTTGTTGAGCCGCGGCACGATCGGCGTCGAGGTGCCGCCGTGCTTCGGCGATTGCTTCGTGCTCCGCGGCGGCGAGCGCTTCGGCCTGGTCGAGGCGTCGCAGGCGGGCCGCATAATCCGGCGGACGAACCTCCACGGAAACGAAGGCGGATTCCGGGACGGACGGCGGTTCGGCGTCGGACGCGGGGACCTTGCCCTCCGCCGCGTCCAACGCCGCGCCGCCTTCCCGGCGTTCCAATTGCTCCCGTCGCTCCGCCTGGAGTTCGCGTTCGCCGGCCAGGATGCGTTCGAGTCGAGCTTCGACGTCGGCGCGGCGGGTTCCGTTTTCGACTTCGCGTTCTTCGATTTCGCGGCGGCGGGCGTCGAGCCAGATGCGCGACCGCCGCATTTCCTGATCGAACTCGGCGAGGCGGCGATTGAGCTCTTCCTCGCGGGCGTCGAGTTCCGCTTGGCGGGCGGCCAGTTTGAGGCCGAGCTGGCGCGCGTGGGCTTCGATTTCCGCCCGTTCGTCGGCGACGTCTTCGGCAAGTGCCGCAGCGCCGGCGAGCGTGTGGACGTCGTCGGCCGCGAGCACGGCATCGGCCCGGGCGGCTTGCGACGCCGCCTCGTCCGCGGTCGCCGAACCGTTTGCGGCGACATGGCCGTGGTCGACGCGGGTGGTGCGAATGGGTTCGTCCGGGTTTGATGGGGACGGCCCGCTGGTTCGACGATCGACGTTTTCGCCCGTGCGCGTGTTCATGCGAATTCCGACTCGACGGGACGCCGCGGCGTTGTTTGCAGCGGAGTCGGTTGACGGAGGCTCGGCGACGGAAGCCGCGGGCGCGGAACCGGCGTCCAACCGAACGTGACACGGAAAACTTCACGCGACCGGCAAAGTCTTCCTAGATTGAGGAATCGGCACGCGCGTAGGGAGAAGTTAGCGCAATTTCGGCGGTCGGTCAGGAAGCAGAGGTTGGCCGTTGGCGCGGAAGAAGCGGTGCCGAGTGATCGAGCGGCGACGGCGCAAGCTGGAGAATTTCGGCAAGGGGCCGGTCAAAACGGAACGAGGCGAGGCCGACGTGCGGCCTCGCCTCGCGGGTGAGCTTTTGAGCTTTCGGAGCAACCGCGCGCTTCGAGAGCGGGTTGCGTGCTCGGGTTACGCCTTTGCGGCGTCGATGGCCGCCTGGAGCTTCGACTTGGGCTGGACGCCGACGAACCGGTCGACGACGTCGCCGCCCTTGAAGACCATGACGGTCGGAATGCTGCTCACGCCGTAGCTGCCGGCGACGCCAGGGCTGTCGTCGATGTTTACCTTCACGACTTTGGCGGAACCGGCGTTTTCACCGGCGAGTTCCTCGATGACCGGGGTAAGCATCCGGCACGGACCGCACCAGGGCGCCCAGAAATCGACCAGCACGGGCACGCTGGACTTAAGGACTTCGGCGTCGAACTGGTTGTCCGTGACTTCGGCTGCTTTTCCCATGACGATTGCTCCCAAGTAGAAGGCCCGAGCCAGTTTACAGCCGGGGCGGTTGTTTCAAAATGCTCGATTCGCCGCCGAATTATAGGGGGCTGAGCGGGGCTGTCAACGAACGGGCGAAGCGGGTGAATTCGTCGCGTTGCTGCTCCGGCTAGGCGTGGCCGCGTATTCCTTATTTGTCCGACGTAGATTCGATGCCGCGGGTTCGCGGCCGGTTACAAGTCTCAAGCATCCAGGCCCGCGTTTCGCAAAATAAACCGTCCCAAGAGGGGAATAGCGAACGAGTATCTTCCGTGGCGATTGCGATACATCAGACCGGCGTCGCACAGGCTGGCGAACATCTGACTCACGTTGCTAGCCCTAAACGGCTTGGCTAGCATCTCCTTGGATTTCGCGACTACGTCGTGCGGCGTAAACTCACGGTCGCAGTCAGGTAAATGTGCGACAACGATAAGCAGTTCTCGCTGCCGATCGGTTACTCGTGCCCAACGTCCGGCGAAGAAATCGGTATCGAGCTTGCGCGTGATGTCGCGCATCGAAGCCGCGAGCTTTCGAGCGGCGCCGCGGTTCTGGACGGCCGAGTCAAACGCTTCGCGGCAGAGGAACTGGATGAAGTAGGGGTAGCCGCCCGATTCTTGCGTGATCGTCTCGATCCAATCGTCGGTGAATCGCACGCCGCTTGGCGCGTGCCCGATCGGTTTGACGATCGCCTCGCGCGTGTCGTGCTCGTCGAGGCGGTCGAGGAACACGACGCGAAACATGCGTTCGGCAAACGTCCTGGCTTCGACGAGCTTCGGAAACAGCGTCGGCAATCCCGCGAGAACGAGCATCAGCGGCATTCCGCGCTTCTGAACCGATTGAAATACGTCGAGCACGAGCGAGAGAGGAAACTCGTTCTTTTCGCTCTTATCCGAAAGGTTCTGGGCTTCGTCGTAGGCAAAGATGATTCCCTTGGCGTCGGTATGGTTGCGAACGCATTGCCAGACGAAGTCGAGAGTGGCCTTGAGCTTGTCGGAAACGAGTCCGGGAGTAGCCGCGTAGAGATCCGCCATGACGTCGAAGGTGAGCGTTTTCGCTGCGCGCTCGCCGCGGGCTTGAAAGCCGATCTTTTTTATCGTTTCGCGGGCAATCTCGATGCCCGACGTGACGACGGCCAGATCGGCGAGCAATCGCACGACGACATTCTCTTCGCTCAAGCTGGCCGCTTCCGTGAGGTCCGTGCCCACCCACAGCCATCCGTCCGCAATGGCGAGCGGCTTAAGCGTGTCGAGCAGGACCGTTTTGCCGACGCCGCGGAGCCCGGTAAGTACGAGGTTGTCGAGGATCGCCGATTGGTCAAGCAAACGCCGGAACTCTTCCTTCTCGATTTCGCGCCCGGCGAGGTACAGCGGCATGTGGCCCGCGCCGGGGCGGAACGGATTGGCATAGCGGGCGTGGGCCATATTGCGTTGCCGGTAGGCGTCGTGTTAAATTTAGTTGAACTACTAAATTTATATATTCGTCTAAATGTATGTCAAGCGCGGGTTCGCGATGGACTGCCCGCGGCCTGCCGTTACGCCCCCATCGCATTCTGTTAAACTCATGCCCAGCCCGGCCTGGCTGGCGACAAGAGGTTTGTGCCCATTTCTCGCCGGGAATTGCCCATTACCCTTTGCGGACACCCGCCCATGCGTGGCTCGCTTGCCGTTGCGATTTCTACTGCCGTGACTGCCGTTTGCTGGGGCATTTATGGTCCCGTGATCTTGCAGGGCCAGTTTGCGATGGGGAGCAGCCGGCTGCGGCCGTTCGTTTGCGTCGGCATTGCGTATTTCGTGATTGCGGTCGTTGCGCCGATCATTTTGCTTCGGATGCAAGGCGAGAAGGGGAGTTGGACGGTCGGGGGCTTGATTTGGAGTCTGGCTGCCGGGGCCTTGGGCGCGCTCGGGGCGCTGGGCATCATTCTCGCCTTCTCGTTCAAAGGCAAACCGGTCTTCGTCATGCCGCTCGTGTTCGGCCTCGCGCCGGTCGTCAACACGGTCGTGACGATGTACTTTGCCAGGTCGTTCAAGCAGGCCGGGCCGCTGTTTCTGGCTGGGTTGATTCTCGTCGCGATCGGTGCGGTGACGGTGCTCGTGGCGAAACCGGCCCATGCTGGGGCGAAGGTCAAGGAGGCCGAC
>QEVJ01000288.1 GCA_003576845.1 Planctomycetota bacterium | reverse complement strand
CCGGCGAAGTTACGGTAGAAGTCGTTGTCGATTTCGGAGCCATCCTCGGTGACGTAACCGCCGCCTTGCATCTTGTAGGCGACATTGTCCTGAATCAGCCCAAAGCTCGTCCCGTGGATCGCCAATCCCCATTTGCGCCCGTTGTCGAACGTGTTGCCGATGAAGCGAAACTGATAGCCGGTGTTCGTCGGATTCGCCGGGCCGATCAAATGATGCAGGTGGACGGAGTAGCGTCCGATCTGGTTCGTGCCGACGTGCGTCACGGCGCCGGACTCGTCGCGCGTCGTGTTATCGAGCGGAACGAGCGCGTCGGTTCGTCCGAGGTCCTGAAATCGGGCGTAGCGGATGTCGACGTCGGTCCGCCCGCCGAGCAGGACGTGCCCCCGCGGGCCGGTCGGCTTTGCCGTGCGGAACACGACGTTGCGATCGAGCAGGGCCACGTGCGGCAAGAACTCGAGATCGCCGTCTTCGTTCCGCGCGCCGAGATGCTCGTAGGCGACGGGCGTCCTCAAGTAGACCCGGTTGCCTACGATCCGGTCGATCGTCACTTCTTCCCACGTCGGACCGAAAACGCCTTCGAGACCGGCTTCGACGTAGCCGACCATGTGCGGCGGAATCTGCCGCGTGTCGGGGAGGAACAGCGTATCGCCCGCTTGCCAGCCGACGGGCTTCGTTTCCAGCGTCAGGAACGCATCGCCGGCTTTCGGTTCGCTGGCGAGCCGCAGCCAGGTCCGCGACTTGTACGAACCGTAGACGGTAACTTCGCCGAATCCCAACAACCCGACTCCGTACTGCGACGGGTCGGTCGCGGTGTTCAGCCACGCTCCGTCGAAGGCGATCTCGGCTTTCGCGTTGTAGGAAATCGGACTCGTCGGATCGCCGATCCGCAACGCGCCTCCCTCGAACACGATCAGCGTGCCGACGGTCATCTGCGTGTTGACCTTCGGGCTGAAGCGAAGCGTCGCGCCGGGATTGACGCCAATGGCCTTGAACGAGGTCGTGCTGCGGGCCGTGTATTCGACCGTCGTGCCACTCGCGATCTGAACCACGTCGCCGTACCGCGGCACGCGTTTCGCCGACCAGATACGCGGGTCGGACCAGTTGCCGCTCTTCACCGTCGAGATCGTCGGCTGCTGGGCAAAGTTCGGAATCTTGTCGTGTTGCAAGTAGATGAACGGCGCCGCCGGATCGCTCGCGCGGATCGGTCCGTCGTCGTGCGCGGCGTCGTCGCCCGCGCTCGCGGCCGCCATTACGGCGCTTGCCGCCGCGGGACTAGGGACCGTCGCCGCCGCAAGCGATTCATAGCCTGCCGGCGCGTCGCTCGCAATCGATAACCGGCCGATCGCCCTCACTCCGCCGAAGTCAGAAGCGGCCGTCGCCGAAAGCAACGTTCGCGATTCGAGTGCCTCAAGCTGTAAACAACGTGACCGCGTGTGGCGCGTTCTTGCGCCGTGCCCGTGGAATCCCATCGTCTCGTTGGTCCTTGTCGCCTGGCGACGCCTCGACGCACAGGTACGCGAAAGCGCCTGGTTGGTCGGGCCACGACGATGCGCGGCCCATCAAAGATGTGGTTTTTCGCACGGCTCTCGCTTCGCCCGACCTGCGTGCGACCGTCAAGAATCGGAAAATCTAGGAAGTTTGCGGGCCCATGTCAAGAAAAACCCAAACGCGGCTACTTCTCCCTTGACAGTGGCA
>QEVJ01000287.1 GCA_003576845.1 Planctomycetota bacterium | reverse complement strand
GGCGACGCGCGTCGCGTTGCGTTCGTATAGCCGCTCGCGGGCGAATTGCCGGTCGTCGAAGTCGACGCGTTTGCGGCCGAAGAGCTGAGTGGTTTCGTGGCCTCGCCCCGCGATCAGGACGCAGTCGCCGGGCTGAGCGGCCGAGAGGGCCCAGGCGATCGCTTCGCCACGGTCGGCGATCGTGGCCACGCGATCGGGCCGATCGAAACCGCCGGCGAGGTCCGAGAGGATTTGTTCGGGGTCTTCGTCGCGTGGGCTGTCGTTTGTGAGGACGACGACATCGGCGCCCCGCTCGGCCGCGCGGGCCAGAAGCGGCCGCTTCGCGCGATCGTCGTTGCCGGCAGTGCCGAGGACGCAGATGAGCTTGCCCTCGGTCGTTTGCCGCAATGTCTTGAGGACGCTGGCGAGCGACTCGCCGGTGCGGACGTGATCGACGAACACGCCGAAGGGCTGTCCGCACTCGATGCGGTCCATGCGGCCGGGAATGCGCGTGACGGACTCGAGGCCGCGGCAAATGGTCGTGATTTCGATGCCCAGCGCCGCGCCGACGGCGGCGGCTTGCAGGCAATTGTAAACGTTGTGTTCGCCGACTAGCGGCGTGCGAACCGCGGCGGTGTCGTGGCCGATTTGCAGCAGAAACGTCTGCTCGCTGCGGAACTGTTCGACGATCGTCGCAGTGATCTCGCCGCGCGATTTCATGCCGACGGTGAGGGCGGGGCCGTGCAACTCGGCGAGCATGCCGGCGCAGACCGGATCGTCGGCGTTGAGCACCGCAAAGGCGTCGCTCGACAGGTATCGCAGCATCCGGGCCTTGGCGTTGCGATAGTTGACGAGCGACCCGTGAAAATCGAGGTGGTCGCGGCGGACGTTCGTAATGCAGGCGGCGTCGAGCTCGATGCCGGAAAGTCGGCGTTCCGCGAGCGCGCGGCTGGAAACTTCCATCACGGCGTGCGAGCAGCCGACCGCTTCGCTTTGAGCGAGCCAGCGGGCGAGGACGTGGGCGGGGGGCGTGGTTTCGCTTGCGCTGTCCGTGTCGATGCCGTCGCTGTAGCCAAAGGTGCCCATGATCGAGGTCCGCACGCCAGCGCCTTCGAGCACCGCGGCGATGAGGCAGGCGGTCGTCGTTTTGCCGGCCGTACCGGTGACGCCGATCACCTTGACGCGGCGGCTTGGGTCGCCGGCGAGCGCCTGGCACAGCCGGGCATAGGCGTGGCGGGTGTCGGAGACGATGCACTGCGGAACGTGCGGAATCGGGACGAAGCGCTCGCAGAGAATGGCTTTCGCACCGCGGGCGGCGGCTTCGCGAACGCTTTCGTGACCGTCGCGGTCGGCCTGAACGAGGGCGGCGAACACGTCGCCGGGGAGCACGGCTTTGGGATCGCAGGTGCAAGACGTGGCCAGCACGTCGCTCGCACCGATCATCACGGCCGTCGGCAAGAGCGCGCCGAGGCTGATGCTGTCGCGATGATTGAGAACTTCCGGCATCGCTCGCTGGCCTCCGTGCCGCGCGACGTATGGAAGAGTGCGTTGTAGGTGGGAGCAAACGCCCTGTCCCTGGACGGTTGCGCTTTCGTCGCATCGGAGCGGGCCGTGCGAGCGGCTCGGCTGCAATTCGACGATGGTGCGGATTTTGGCGAAACGCGGTTTTCTGTCAAGGCGGATTCGCGAGCGACGGCGGGCTCGCGAAAAGACACGAAAAAACGCCCC
>QEVJ01000286.1 GCA_003576845.1 Planctomycetota bacterium | reverse complement strand
GCCATGATCCAAATCGCCGCCATCCAAACCATGCTCCACCGCCTATGCCGCCCACCCGTGCGGCAACGCCGTGACAGCGTTTAACAAACAGCCTCTTAGGAATATACCATGTAAATCGGCTCGGGGATGGTGCCGATGGTCGTCGATTTCCTGCCTGCCTTCACGTTTTCCGCATGACGTTCACGCTCGAAGACACCATTGCCGCGATCGCAACCGCGTCGGGCGGGGCGCTGCGCGGCATCTTGCGGATCAGCGGGCCGCGGGCGATTAAAACCGTCTCGCAATGCGTGACCGACGCGGCGGCGCGGCGGCAGCTTGAGGCCGTTCGCGTGCCGACCGTCGTGAGAGCTGGAGTCGCCCTCGACCGCGATGCGTCGCTGCCCTGCGAGTTGTTCGTCTGGCCCACCGAGCGGAGCTACACGCGGCAGATCGTCGTCGAGATTCACACGCTCGGTTCGCCGCCGCTGCTCGACGCGGCGCTGCGGGCCGTCTGTGCCGCTGGAGCGCGGCTGGCTAGCCCGGGCGAATTCACGTTGCGGGCGTTTCTTTCGGGCCGGCTCGATCTGGCGCAGGCCGAAGCCGTGCTCGGCATTATCGACGCCCAGGATCGTCGCGCGCTCGACGTGGCGCTGGCCCAACTCGCCGGCGGATTGAGCCGGCCGCTCGGCACGCTCCGCGACGCGCTCGTCGATCTGCTGGCCGATCTCGAAGCGGGATTGGACTTCGTCGACGAAGACATCGAGTTCGTTTCGGCGGAGCAGGTGCAAGCCCGCCTCGCCGGCGCGGCGACCGAAGCCCGCGGGATCCTCCGCCAGCTTGCGACGCGCTCGGAGCGCGCGGATGCGTTTCGAGTCGTGCTCACGGGTCCGCCCAATGCCGGCAAAAGCAGCTTGTTCAACGCCCTTGCCGGTGGTTCGGCAATCGTGTCGGACGTGCCGGGCACGACGCGCGACGCGCTCGTCGCGCGGGTCGAATTCGACGGCATCGCCTGCGAGTTGATCGACACGGCAGGAATGACCGAAGCCGAAGCCGCCGAAGCGGAACCCGCCACGGTCGACGCCGGCACGATCGACGCCGCGGCCCAAGCCCAATCGCGAACGCGAATCGCCACGGCCGATCTCGAACTCGCCTGCATCGACGCCACACAACCCATTGCCCCGAAACGACTCGTCGCCTCGCGCGCCCGACGACTCCTCGTCGTGACGAAGGCCGACTTGCTCGCACGCGCCGCGCCCCGCACCCCGCGCCCCGCGTCCCTCCTCACCAGCAGCCTCACCGGCCAAGGTCTCGCCGAACTCCGCTGTGCAATCGCCGCGGCCGCGCGCGAAGCGATTCACGGCGAAACGGCCGTCGTGGCCAGCACCGCGGCGCGTTGCGAGGAAAGCTTGCGGCTCTCCGTCGCCGCAATCGAGGAAGCGGGCCAACTCGCGGCGGTACGCAGCGGCGACGAACTGATTGCCGCCGAACTGCGGCTCGCGCTCGCCGAACTCGGCAAAGTCGTCGGAACGGTCTACACGGACGACATTCTCGACCGGTTGTTCGGGCGGTTCTGCATCGGCAAGTGACGCGCGAGGTTGGAGGTTAGAGGTTGGAGGTTAGAGGTTAGAGGTTGGAGGCAGTGCTTTGTACTAGCATCGGCGTGCTAGCAGGCGATTTGATTTGCGGTTGTTTTCTTTGGTAAGTTGTCATCTCGTAACGATTTATGAACTCGAA
>QEVJ01000168.1 GCA_003576845.1 Planctomycetota bacterium | reverse complement strand
GTTGGCGCCGATGAACTTGCCGAGGGTGACCTCCCAGCCGCCTTGCCAATCGCGCATCACGTCGCGCGAGTTGATCACGGTGCTGAGCGCCGTGCCGTCGTTCGTCATAATCAGGCCGTTGCCGCGATCGCGGGTCAGCACCAGCCCGGCGGCGCTGGCATACCAGCCGCATCCGCTGCCGCAGTGTTTGCGGAACCTGCCGAACCAACCGCTATCGCAATCTTCGCAGCCGTAGTCGCCATTTGCGGGGGCGGCTTCGGCCGGAGTCGGCGCGGCGGCGTGCGGATCGGCCGGGGTTTGTAGGACGCCCGCTTCGTTCTGGTAGCCCGCCCACACGCGAGCGCCGGCGGACGGATACGAGGGATAGCCGGTCAACTGGGGACCGGATTTCGGCACCGGCACAAGCGACGGCGAGTAGGCCGACGATTGCTGGGCCGAAGCGACCGATGTGAGCGCCGCGGCGCCCAACATCAGCGCAAGCGCGCGAATCCACGAGAAACTCATCGACTGGACCTCCTGTTCGGGCAAGAAACTTCATCCGTGCTTCGCAGCGCCGCTGGGGGCGCGCGATGCGTCGAGATGCCACGAGCGGGAAATCCATTTCCGCAACGGTCAAATCCGTTCTGACGCGACAACTACAGAATCGACCGCCGCCGGACGCCGCATTGCCGCTTTTGTGAGCCCCGCGACCGTTTTTTCTCGCAACCTGACCGCGCCGACGGCGTTTGAGGAGCGACCGCTAGCTCGGCGCAGGTTTCGCCCGCTCGCATATCGCCTACAGCGGTCACAGTTTCAACCGCTCGCCGGGCAAGCGTGCGGAGAGTGCCGGTCCTAATGTCGTGCAACCGCTTGGTCCTCCAGCATCCCCACGAACGCGGCCCCGACGCCGTTCTCGGCATCCGCGCCGCCGAGCCGTCGGAAAACTCCCCGGAATCGCCGCAAAACGCGCCGCCGCCTGCCAAACGCCGCCTGCGGTGATTCCGAAATCGTTGAACCTGACGAAAGACAGTTGACACCCATATCCGGGACGTTGTTAGAATAACCAATGAACTGCCGCGCCCGGGTGCGAGCGATTGGCGGTTCGCCCGGTCAGACAATAGGGAATCAACGCCGTGCGGCGCAGACTTCGGTCCCGCGCGGCGGCGAAAAGGGAGGTTGTCGTATGGCGTCGCGGTTGTGTGGCTCGGTCGGTCGTCCGTTCGCGCTGGCGTTCGTTGTTCTCCTCGGCATGGCTTTGAGTTTTGGAGCGAAAGCCCACGCCGGCGATGCTCCGCGAGCCACCGAGCCGGAAGCCCCGCAAGCCGAATCGCCGCAAGCGCCCCCGCACTATGCGGCTCCCGCTCCGCGAGCGACCGAACCCGACGTCGCCCGCTTCGTCGACGACGGGCCCGCTCCCCAAGCCAGCGAACCGGACCTGCCGCCTCCGGCGCCGCGGGCGACCGAGCCGCCCCCCGTCTACGACGTGCTCGTCAAGGCGAATCCCGAGGGCGTCCGCGATCTGCGGCTTTTGCAGGAACACGTGCGCGAGTTGTCCACGCGAATCGTCCCATGCACGGTCGGTATCGCCGTCGGCGCGGCTCAAGGCAGCGGTGTGCTCATTAGCGCGGATGGCTACGTGCTCACAGCCGGCCACGTCTCCGGTGCGGCAAACCGCTCCTGCATGTTGATCCTCCACGACGGCCGCGTGGTCCGCGGCAAGACGCTCGGGGCGAATAATGGCATCGACAGCGGCATGATCAAGATCACCGACCCCAATCCCGACGGCGGCCCCTGGCCCCACGCCGAGATGGGCAATTCCGAGCGGCTCGAACGCGGCCAGTGGTGCCTCGCCACGGGACACCCCGGCGGATATCAGCGCGGCCGCGCTCCCGTCGTCCGCCTCGGCCGCATCCTCACGCCTCGCGACACCGAGATCACCACCGACTGCACGCTCGTCGGCGGCGATTCCGGCGGCCCCCTCTGGGATATGGAGGGCCGCGTCATTGGCATCAACAGCCGCATCGGCGGTTCGCTCACGCAGAACATTCACGTGCCGGTCGACACCTATCGCGAAACCTGGACCCGGCTCGCAAAGGCCGAAATCTGGGGCGGGAATCAGTTCGGCGGCGGAGGAGGCCCCTTCGTCGGCATCGTGGGCGAGGAGCGGGCCGACTCCTGCCGCGTGACCATCGTCGTTCCCGATTCCCCCGCGGCAAAGGCCGGCATCAAAGTCGGCGATGTGATCAAATCCTTCGGCGGAGACGGCGTGAAGAACTTCGGCCAACTCGTCGAGATGATCGGCCGCCGCAAGGTCGGCGACAAGGTCGCGATCGAAATCGCCCGCGGAGAGGAATCGATCAAACTGGAACTCGAAATCGGGCGTCGGCCGGGGTGAGGCCACGTATCGCCGGCACGCTCGGAGGAGCGTGCCGGAACTCGGTCGACGCCACAGCGGTCCGAAGCAATCTGGACGAGGGAAGAAGATGAAACTGCAATTTCGCCAATTGTCGAGATGGATTGCGTCGTCGCTCGTGGCGGCTTCGATCGTCGCCTCGGCATCGACGAGCGCATGGGCCTGGCAAGACAAGAAGCCGCTGACGCCCGAGGAGCGCGAGGCACTCCGCAAGAAGGTCGAAGACCAGCTTAAGAACGAAAAGAACAAGACCCCGCCGCTCTCGAACGACCAAAAGCAAAAGCTCCTCGACGACCTCCGGAAGCAGACCGATCCGCAGATTCAGCCGCCGCGCGAACGCTCGTCGCGCAGTTCTGGCTCGTCGCTGCCGTTTCGCAAGATGAACGCGTCCGTCCTCGCCGCGTTTCGCGACGTCGTCTTGCCCGTCCACAAGTCGACCGTCGTCGTCAAGAGCGACGGCAAGGAAACGGCACTCGGGGCCATCGTCGGCGATTCGGGCTGGATCGTCACGAAGGCCAGCGAACTCAAAGGCTCGATCCTCTGCAAGCTCGCCGACGGCCGCGAACTCCCGGCGCGGATCATCGGCGTGGACGAAGAAACCGACCTCGCGATGCTGAAAGTGGACTCGACCGGCCTGCCCGCCATCGTATGGGAACCGTCGAAGCCGCAAGTCGGCGATTGGGTCGCTACCGCCGGGACCACCGACGTGCCGACTTCGGTCGGCGTGGTCAGCGTGTTGTCCCGCGGCGTATCCGCTCCCCGTGGCCTCTTGGGCGTCGGTCTCGAACAGGGCGAGGGCGCCGCGAAAGTCCGGGAAGTGATGCCCAACAGCGCCGCCGCAAAGGCTGGCATCAAAGTCGGCGACCACATCCTGTCCTGCAACGGCAAGGTCGCCAAGACGCACGAGGATCTCATCGCCATCGTCGGCCGGTACGCTCCCGGCGACGAATTATCGCTCGTTCTCCGCCGCGACGGTAAGGAAATGACGATCAAGGCGACGCTTGCCGCCCGGCCCACCGACGGCCGCTCCGACATTCAGAACACGATGGGCGGTCCGTTGAGCGCGCGGCGCTCGAACTTCAACGAGATCCTTCAGCACGACAGCGTTCTGCGGCCCAATCAGTGCGGCGGACCGCTCGTGAACCTCGATGGCAAAGTCGTCGGCATCAACATCGCCCGCGCCGGCCGCGTCGAGAGCTACGCCATCCCGGCCACGGTGGTCACGGCGCTCTTGGCCGACCTGCAATCGGGCCGTCTGATGCCCCCGCCGCCGATCGCGGAATACGAGAAACAACTCGCCGAAGCGCTTGCTTCGCTCCGCAAGGCCGAAGAATCCGTCCAAGAGGCCAAGTCGCAGCTCGACAAAGTCGTCGGCGAAGCCCAAGAGGCGCTTAAGAAGGTCGAATCCGTCCGTTCGGCAACGCAAAAGGCCGTCGAAAGCGCTCAGGCGGCCCTCGAAAAAGCCAAAGCCGACGCGGCCGCAGCCCGCAACGCGGCCGGCAAGTAAAGACTTTCCCAATGCTGTTCGGGTAGGTCAGAAGTCGATGCTGCCCGATGGCCTGGCGGAATGCCCTCGCGTACCGCCTCGTTTCGTATGACAAGAACATGTCCAAAGTGTGGTGAAGCCATGGAGCGCGGCTTCACCACCGCCGATGGACTCATCGGCGGCGACAATTCCGAAAGTCAAACGGCACAACTTGACTTCGTCGTCGTTGGCGCTTCAACGTCGAAAAACCCAATCAAGGCCTTTCAGCAAGGCTTGTCCAACGAACCAGTGGATCGCCGGTACGGCATCGTCGGTTTTCGATGCTCGGGTTGTGGCTTACTGGAACTTTATGCAACGTAGGTCCGTTCGGAACCCAGTAGCCGGGTAGGTCAGGACAAGCGGAGTTGGGGCCGCACTGACGCAAGGACTCAACCCGCGCCGGCCTGACATTCCGGTGGAGAACTGATCTCAAAAACTGTAGGAGGCGAGTCCTTTCGCCGACGGCGCCGTTAACCAGCGCCGTCGGCGAAAGGATTCGCCTCCCATAGAATTCGGATTCGGTATAAGCGTTACGCCTTCCGCACCCGGCGGCAAAATCGCAACACTGCCAGACCCGCGCCCAGCGCGGCCAGGGACAACGTCGACGGCTCGGGAACGACGTTCACGACGTTCGGCCCGGCTTGGTAGTTGCCCAACACTTGATCCGGCGACAGCGCGTAATCGTAAATGCGGACCTCGTCGTAGGTGCCGTCGAACATTGGGTCCGGCCATTGCGAGCGGCCGAGCCAGTTGTTCAGGTCCTGCATCGCCGCGAGGGTAATCGTCGACCGGATCGGGCTGCTCGCTACATCGAGCGCTTGCCCGTCGAGATAAACCGTCTGCATGCCGGCGACTTCGTCCCACACGACGACCAGTTGGTGATCGACGTTCGTCGACAAGCGGCCGAACGCATCGACGATGTTTTCGCCGTAACCCGCGGCCGGCGGTTCGTTCTCGCTGCGATGGGCCACGCGGAGCGTCTGGCTGGCGCCGTTCATCGTCGTCGCGAAGATGTACTCGCTGTTGGGTCCGCCGCCGGAGTTGTCCTCGCCGACGTCGGAACGCCCGAAATCGAAAACCCGGTCCCAGTTATAGTTGGTCTCGACGTTGATCCAGAACTCGAACGTCGCCTGATTGCCGAGCGACGAAATGATGCCGTTGGGCAGGTCGACGTACGCGCCCTGCGTCGCCGCATTCGTCGAAGCAACGTTGTTGTTGGCGTTCCGCAGGTCGAGTAACCCGTCGTGATACGTGGCGAGGCCCTGCGGATTCGACAACGTGCCGTGCGCGCCGCCGATCGAATCGTCGGCGTTGCCGTTGAACTCATAGCGATGCTTCGGCCCGGCGGTGAGTTGCGCCGGCGTCGGAACGTAGATCGACGGCGCCGGCGGAGCGCCGTACACGTCGCGCTCTTGGTTGTAGTTATTGAGAATATCGGCGGCGGAAAGCACGCCGTCGTGAACGCGGACCGCGCCGATCGCGCCGCTGAGCCGTAGTCCCCCTTCGAGGTTTGGCGTGGGGTTGACGTTCTGAGCGCCGACGTTGATCGTAAAGCCCGCGTGCGTGTTCAGTGGCACGAGCCGGCCGTTGCGAACCTGGCCGTCGGAATACACCCGCGCCGTCGTGCCGTCGTAGGTATACACGAGGTGGTGCCACTGCCCGGCGGTCGGCGTCACGATGCCTCCCCAGCCGAGATCGGCCGCGCCGCCCCAATGCCCCACCGCGCCGAACGACGGATGGTTACCGTAATTGAACGACATGTTTGTGCCGTCCGGGCCGCCACGGCGGCCCCACGCGACGAGCGTCTCTTCCCCGACGACGCCCGGGTTGTAGGCCCAAACTTCGATCGACCGCGTACCGGCCCCGGTGATACCGCCCGGTGCGATCGGCCCTTGAAACGCGTCGCCGCCGACAAGACCGTCGAACTCGACGCCAATGTTGTCGTTGGGCCCAAACAGATTGAGCTTCACGCCGAGCGGATTGGTCGCCGCAAACGCGCCACCGAGCGACCCCGCGTTCGCCCAGGACGGGTCGCCGACACCCGCCGTATCGGCACTGAGACTCACCAGTAGATTCTCGGCCGTAACGAGATCGGCCCGGACAGGGGCAGCGGCAAACAGCGCCGCGCCAAACGAGAGCAAAGAAATCCAATGGCGCGCGTTCATGAGACTTCTCGCAGTTTCGAGGTTAAGCAAACGGCATCACGAGCGACTCGCGAAATAGCGCAGGCCGAATAGAACGCCCTACGGCCTATCACCTTAAACTGGGAAAAATCTAACGTCAATGAGTTTTTTGGCAAAAATGGTGACACTCGCCCGGTTTTCGTTGGTCGCGAAAAATCTTCGGTTACACTGGCAAAAGGAAATTCCAAAAAAGTCTAACCGGCACCACGCTACACATCCCGCACGTGTCACGCCCTATGTGGAAAATCTCAAACCGCATCCGCCCAGACCGTCGCCTCCACCGCCGGCGAACCGCGAAGTTCGCCCACGAAGCCCTCGAACGCCGCGAATTGCTGACCGGCGACCCGCTCATCACCGAATTCATGGCCAGCAACGAGGACACGCTCCTCGACGGCAACGGCCGGGCGAGCGACTGGATTGAAATCTACAACCCGAGCCGCGAACCGGTCGACCTCGCCGGCTGGCATTTGACCGACGTGCCCGGCAATCCGACAAAATGGACGTTTCCCGCCGTGACCCTTGAGGCCAGCGGCTACCTCGTCGTGTTTGCGTCGGGCAATGACGCGCCGGACCCGGCCGGAAATCTGCACACGAACTTCCAACTCGACGCCGACGGTGACTACCTCGCCTTGGTCAAGCCCGACGGCACGACGCTCACCAGCGAATACCAGGTCGGCGGCGTCAATTTCCCCGATATGCGCGAAGACATCGCCTACGGCCTGCGGCAATCCGCCGTCTCGACGACGTTTGTCGGCGAAGGGGCGGCCGCGAGAACGCTGATCCCGACGACGGCGAACGGTGGCGACGCCCTCGGCACAAGCTGGACCGGCGCCGCCGCAAACGAACCCTTCGACGACGGCGGCTGGATCGCCGGCACCACGGGCGTTGGCTACGGCGACTTCACCCCGCCCATCCAAATCGCCGGCGAATTGTTCGTCGATCTCGACGCCTCGGATCCTTCGGCGGGCACGGCTTCGTGGAACAACGCCGGCACGCTCGGCAACTTCGTCGAGGTCGGCAATCCCACGGTCGTGACGTTGCAAGGGCGCGCCGGCGTGCAATTCAACGCCACCGCGACGCTCGACGCCTATCAAAGCCCCGTCGCCGCTCCCGCGGGCCTCGTCGGCGCGAACCCAACGCGGACGATCGAAGCTTGGGTCTACAATCCGGCGATCGCCGACGAAGAAACCATCGTCGCCTGGGGCCGCCGCGGCGGTCCCGCCGGCACCAACATGTCGTTCAACTACGGCGCGAACGTCAACTTCGGCGCGATCGGCCACTGGGACGCGCCCGATATCGGCTGGGGCGCGGTCCCGCCCGCCGTCCAATGGAACCATCTCGTTTACACCTACGACGGCACGACCACGCGCGTCTACGTCAACGGCGTCCAAACGAACGAAGAGTTTCTCGGTTCCGGCGTCATCAACACACACGCCGGCACGAAGGTCACGCTCGCCGCGCAACTCGAAGCCGACGGCGCAACGCTCAACGCGGGTCTCCGCGGCACGCTCACCATCGGCAAGCTGCGAATTCACGACGGTGTCCTCGCGGCCGATCAAATCGCCAACAACTACAACCTCGAACGGCCGCTCTATCCGCTTCCGCCGCCGCCGATGCCGGAACCGCTTTCCGCGCCGCCGGTGCATCGCTATTCCTTCAACGACGGCACGGCCAACGACGCGCTCGGCACGCTTCACGGCACGCCGCTCGGCGGGGCGACGATTTCCGGCGGCAGCGTGAACCTCAGCGGCGCCGCCCAATACGTCAACTTCCCCGGCAACGACATCGCTGCGTTGGGAGCAGCGACGGGAGCCGTCTCCATCGAGGCTTGGGGGACCTACAACTCCGCCACCGGCACGTGGTCCCGCGTGTTTGACTTCGGCGCCGTCAGCGGCAACAACGGCCGCAACTACGTCTTCGTTACCCCGCGCAGCGGAAACGGCGGTACGCGGGCGGCCATTTCGGACGCCGACCCCGGCTTCAACAACGAAGACCTCGCCGAGGGCCTCACGACCGCCACCGGCACGGCCTCGCACATCGTCGCCGTGTTCGACGACGCGAACAATCAACTCACGCTCTACGTCAACGGCGTGCCCGTCGCGGGCACGACAATGGACATTCCGCTTTCCGCGGTCAACAACGCGACGGCCTATCTCGGCCGATCGCTGTACGCGCCGGACGCCTATCTCAATGGTTCGATCGACGAATTCCGCATCTACAACTACGCGCTGACGCGAAACCAGGTGCTCGGCAACTTCGAGGCCGGCCCGGACACGGTCAATACCAGCCCTTCCCCGCCGGCCGGGTCGCTCGAAGCGCCGCCCATTGGCACGGACGTGCAGTCCGCGATGCAGGGCGTCAGTGCGTCCGCCTTCGTCCGCACGACGTTCGACGTCGCCGATCCGCTCGCGCTGAGCCGGCTGACGCTCGACGTCCGCTACGACGACGGATTCGTCGCGTACTTAAACGGGATCGAAGTCGCCCGCCGCAATACTCCTCTCACCGTCGAATGGAATTCGACGGCTACCGTGTCCCGCGAAGTCGGCGACGCGATTGCGCCGGAAACGATCAACCTGTCGAACTACCTCGACATCCTACGCCCCGGCACGAACGTGCTGGCTATCCACGCTCTTAACATCTCCGCGGGTGACGGCGATTTCCTGATTCTGCCGGAACTCATCGGCACGACGATTACCACGCACGATGTGCGCTATTTCACCGTGTCTACGCCCGGCTCGGTGAACAACGACGGCGTCATCGACTTCGTCCGCGATACGGCGTTCGACATCGACCGCGGCTTTTATGACGCTCCGTTCGACGTGACGATCACCAGTCCCACGCCTGGCGCGACGATCGTCTACACGACCGACGGCAGCGAACCGACGCTCGCCAACGGCACGCAAGTCCCGCCCGCCGCACTGGACGCGCCGTCGGTCGCCGTCGTGAACATCGCTCGCACGACGCCGCTTCGCGTTCGGGCCTACAGGACCGACTGGGAGCCGACGAACGTCGACACGCAGACGTACATCTTTCTCGCGAATGTCTTGACGCAAAGCATGGCCACCGCGCTCGCCCAAGGCTTTCCCGCGTCGTGGGGCCCGAATGTGGTCGATTATGAAGTCGATCCCGACGTTACGAACAATCCCGCCTACTCGGCCACGTTCCTCAACGACCTCAAGACCATCCCCACCGTGTCGGTGGTCGTCGACAACGACGACTTCTTCGATCCGGTGGGCGGCGTTTACGCCAACGCGACCCAGCGCGGCGATCTCTGGGAACGCCCGGTCTCGTTCGAGTGGATCGACCCGAACAATCCCAACGTCACGTACCAGGAAAACGGCGGCGTGCGCGCGTTCGGCGGCGTCGGCCGCACGCCCACGCGAGCCAAGCACAGCTTGCGGATCGCGTTCCGCGAGGAATACGGCGCGGCCAAAATCCACGCCCCTGTCTTTCCCGACACCGAAGTCGAGGATCACAACCAACTGATCCTCAAGATGAATTGGAACTACAGTTGGTACGGCGACAGCACGGCGGCGGGCGGACTCGGCACGCAAGCCGCCGATTACCTCCGCGACACCTACGGCCGCGACACGGCCCGCGACATGGGACTGCCCGTCGCCAAGGGCCGGCCCGTCCAACTCTACGTCAACGGATTGTATTGGGGTCTGTACCACGCCATCGAGCGGACCGACGAACAATGGGCCGCGGAGACCTTCGGCGGCGACGAAACCGATTACGACATTCTCAAACCGCAGGCCGAAAGCTTCGGCAACGTGCCGATGGAAATCGTCGCCGGCGAGCGGACGGCATGGGACCAGTTGATGGCCGCGTCGGCCCAGAACCTCACCGTCCAGGCCAACTACGACGCCGTCGCCGCGCTCGTCGACATCGACCAACTGATCGACTACATGCTCGTCGTGTTTCACACCGGTTCGCGCGACGCGCCGACTCTGCTGGGTACGACCAACGAACCGCGCAATTTCTTCGCGATCCGCAATCGCGGCGCCGGCGGCGACGGCAAGTTCCGCTTCCTCGCTTGGGACGTCGAGTGGTCGCTCGAAAACCCGACCGTCGACCGCGTGAACGTGAACTACGCCGGCGGACACGACAACCCCGCGATGCTCTTCTCGCGGCTCGCCGCGAATCCCGAGTTCAAGCTCCGCGTCGCCGACCGCGTGCGGCTGCATTTCTTCGACGGCGGCGCGCTCACCACCGAAGCCAGCCAGGCCCGGTACATGGCCCGCGCCAACGAGATCGACCGCGCCATCGTCGGCGAATCGGCCCGCTGGGGCGATTTCCTCCGCGCCGCGCCCTACACCCGCAACGTCGAGTGGGTCGCCGAGCGCGATCGGATCGTGAACCAGTTCCTCGGCCCGCGAAAAAGCACGGTCCTCACGCAACTGCGCACGGCCGGCCTCTATCCCGCGATCGACGCACCTAACTTCACGATCGACGGTTCGCCGCAATACGGCGGAACCGTCGTGCCCGGCGCCGATCTGGCCATCGCCGACCCGAATGCCGCCGGCGGCACAGTCTATTACACCCTCGACGGCACGGATCCGCGGATTGCCGGCACAGCGATCACGACGACGGTACTCGTCGACGAAACGCTGAATCACGCGGGTGCTCGCGTGCTCGTGCCCAAAACCACGAACGGCGGCGACCTCTTGGGCGACACGTGGCGCGGTGCCGCCGCGAACGAGCCGTTCAACGACGATCCTTCCACCAGCCCGTGGAAGGCAATCGCGGGCGGACTCGGCGTCGGCTACGACACCACCACGACACCCGTAAACTTCAACCCGCTCATCAACTACAACATCCAGACCGACATGACGACCTCGCCGGTCAATTCGTCGGCGTTCATTCGCGTGCCGTTCGAGTTGACGGGCGAGCAGATGGCGACGTTCGATTCGCTGCGGCTGAAGATGAAGTACGACGACGGGTTCGTGGCGTTTATCAACGGGGTGGAAGTCGCCCGAGCGCTCGCGCCCGCGGCGATCGCCTGGAATTCGAGCGCCTCGCTCCCCCGTGGCGACGCCGCGGCGATCAACTTCGTCGACTTCAACGTCACGATTCCGCCCGCCACGCTCTTGCGTCCGGGCACGAACATTCTCGCCATCCACGGTCTCAATCGCCCGATTACGCAAACGGAGCAGGACTTCCTCAACGTCCCGCGGCTCGAAGCCCTCGGCGCCCTCGACGTATCGCCGACCGCGATCGAATACGCTGGACCGATCGAGCTTTCACAAACGACCCTCGCCAATTCGCGCATCAAGCGCGGCGGCGTCTGGAGCGCGCTCACCAGTTCGCTCTACACGGTGGAAACGCCGATCCGAGTCAGCGAAATCCACTACCATCCCGGGAATCGCTCGGCCGCCGAAGTCGCCGCCGGATTCGCCGACGACGATCTGTTCGAGTTCCTCGAAACTACGAACGTGCACCCGACCGCCACCGTGGACCTCGCGGGAGCCCGCTTCACCGAAGGCATCGGCTTCACGTTCGGCGACGTGTCGCTCGCCCCGGGCGAATCCGCCGTAATCGTGGCGAACCAAGCCGCGTTCGAGTTCCGCTATGGCACGTCGATTCCCGTCGCCGGCGTTTACGGCGACACGATCGAGACGTATCGCCTGAGCAATGGCGGCGAAACGCTTACGCTCGTCGATGCCGCGGGCGGCCTGATCCAATCCTTCCGCTATAGCGACAACTGGTATCCGACGACCGATGGCCGGGGACCATCGATGATCGCGGTCGACGTGAACGGACCCACATCCAGTTGGAACGACGCCGCCGGTTGGCAACCGAGCCGAGAGTCGGGCGGGTCGCCGGGCGGACCGGACCTCCTCCGCGGCGACCTCAACGAGGACGACCTCGTCGATCTCGTCGATCTGGCGATCCTCCAAGCAAATCTCGGCCTCGCGTTCGCGGCAACCCGTTCGCAGGGCGACCTCAACGGCGACGGCGCCGTCTCGCGGGCCGACGCCTCGATCCTTGCTCGCAACTTCGGCCGAGCGTATCCGCCCGTTGAACCGGCCCCGGCGTCGCCTGCGGCAGCGATTGTGGCCGCGCGCCGCGAACATGCTCCGGCCGACGTGGCCCGGCGATCGCCGCGTCTCGCCGCCCAACCGCGCCGTCGCCTCGACCCGAGTCTGAGCGATCGCGCGCTGGGCGAACCGTTGTCGGCGCTGTTCGGCGGCAACCCGACAGGTCGGCGCGCGACCGCAATGCGAACCATCGCCCGCCGCGGCTGAAACCGCTAACCGTATTCGAGAGACCCGCTAAACGAGCCGCGTCAGCTTCGCCGGCGGCGGCGAATCGAAGCTCAAATGGTCACCGGTCAGCGGGTGCGCGAACTCCAAGTGTGCCGCGTGCAGCGCGAGTCGGCCCGCGGGATCGGTCTGCGCGCCGTATGTCTTATCGCCCACGACCGGACAGCCGGCATCGGCCAGATGCACGCGAATCTGGTTTCTCCGGCCCGTTTCCAGGCGCAACTCCACCAAGGTTCGCTCGGCCGTCCGTTTGAGCACGCGATAATGCGTCACGGCGCGGCGGGTCCATTCGCTCGGCTTGGCGCTCTTAACTTTCGTCGGATTCCGCTCGTCGAGGTGCGACTCGAACGTGCCGGCATCAGAGGGCGGACCCC
>QEVJ01000167.1 GCA_003576845.1 Planctomycetota bacterium | reverse complement strand
TCGGAATCCAAACATACCGGATACTCATTCGGAATCGAAATCGCCATCGTCGGCCTCCTATGCCATGAAAACGGGAACGCTGGCAGCATTCTACCAGCACCCATCACATAAGCAGAGGCCGACTACTACTTGTGTGTGGCCTGCGGGCGCGTTTACAACCGCCGGTGCTCGGATTAAGAATAGGAAGCTATCGTACCCGCGGTTTCGTGGGTTTCCCGCCAGAATCTCAAATCGAGGACATGCCATGAAGCGTTTCGTAGGGTTGCCGATTGCGTTCTTGAGCGTTGCGGCGTTGGTCTGGGCCGACGACAAGCCCGCGGACAAGCCCGCCGCCGACAAGGACGGCTGGGTCTCGCTGTTCGACGGCAAGACGCTCGAAGGTTGGAAGGCGAACGAGCATCCCGAGAACTGGAAGGTCGAGGACGGCGCGATCGTCGGCCGCGGACCGCGGAGCCACTTGTTCTGCACGGCGGGCGACTTCACCGACTTCGAGTTTTCGACCGAAGTGATGACGGAAAAGGGCACGAACTCGGGCATTTACTTCCACACCGAGTTTCAGAAGGACGGTTGGCCCGAAAAGGGGCACGAGGCGCAGGTGAACGTCACGCAAGGCGACCCGGTAAAGACGGGCAGCCTCTACAACGTCAAGAAAGTGTTTAAGACCGAAGCCAAGGACGGCGAGTGGTGGACGCAAACCATCAAGGTCGAGGGCAAGCACATCACGATTTCGGTCAACGGCAAGGTCGTCGTCGACTACACCGAGCCGGACGACGTCAAAGGCGGCCGAAAACTCAGCAAAGGCACGTTCGCATTTCAGCAACACGATCCGGGCGGGGTCGTCCGCTATCGCAACGTGAAGGTTCGCAAGCTGGACAAAAAATAGCTCCGACGAGCCGACGCGGCCGCCGGCCCGCAGGACGGCGGCGCGGGGACTAAGCGGAATCGCCTTCGCATGGGCAGGACACCTTGAAACCGAACGTCGTTCTTCTTTCCGTGCCCGGCTTGCGGGCAAAAGACCTCGCCGCGATGCCGAACCTTGCGCGGCTCGCGTCGGTTGGCGATCGCGCGGCGCTTATGCCGAGCTTTCCCTGCGTGACGTGCCCCGTGCAAGCCAACATGACGACGGGACAGTTGCCGGTCCGCCACGGCGTCGTCGCCAACGGGTTTTACTACCGCGACAAGCGCGAAGTCGAGATGTGGACGGCCTGGAACGACTGCATCGAGAAGGAGCAGATTTGGGACGTATTGGCGCAACATCCGGACGGGTTCACGTCGGCGGTCTGGTTTCCGCTGCACAGCAAAGGGGCGGAAGCCGACTATATCTGCACGCCAGCGCCGATCCATAATCCCGACGGCAGCGAATCGCTCTGGTGCTACACGCGGCCGACGGAGCTTTACGGCGAGCTCCGCGACGCGCTCGGTCATTTTCCGCTGCAACATTTTTGGGGTCCGCTGGCGAACATCAAGTCGACGTCTTGGATCGTCGATTCGGCCGTCATCGCCGCGAAGAAGTTTCGGCCGAACTTCTTCTACCTCTATCTGCCGCACCTCGACTACGCGGCCCAGCGGACGGGTCCGGATAGCGACGCCGCGATCAAGGCGGTCGCCGAACTCGATGAAGTCCTCGGCCGGTTGATCGACGGCATCAACGCCGCGCTTGGCGAGCCGCCGCTGTGGCTCATTGCGAGCGAATACGCGATCGTACCGGTCGACCACGTGACGTATCCCAACCGCGTGCTACGCGAAGCCGGTCTGCTCGCCGTGCGAGAAGATGAGAGCGGAGGCGAACTGATCGACTTCGAAGCGAGTGCCGCGTGGGCGCTCGTGGACCATCAGTTCTCACACGTCTTCGTCCGCGACGAGGATGCGGCGGTGATCGCCCGCGTCGCGGAACGGTTCCGCGGCCGCGAAGGTTTCGACGAAGTTCTGGCCGGCAGTCAACGGGCACGCTACGACATGGACCACGAGCGGAGCGGCGAGGTGATTCTCATTTCGACCCGCAATAGTTGGCAGCAGTATTACTACTGGCTCGACGACGCCCGCGCGCCGAAGTTCGCTCGGACCGTCGACATTCACCGCAAGCCGGGCTACGACCCCGTCGAACTGCACGTGGATCTCACCACGCGCTCGATTCCGCTCGACGCGACGCTGGTCAAAGGTTCGCACGGGGCACCGGCAACGTCCGAAGATCAATGCGGCGTGCTGCTGTCGTCCCGTCCCGGGACATTCGGCGCGGGACCGCTCAAGGATACGGACGTGGCGGAGTTGGTGCTGGCGAGCTTCGGACTCTAACGGTTGAGGCTGTCGTCGCCCTGCACCTGAAACTCGTGGACGGGCTCCGCCTAGCGCGTTACCGAAGCGGTCGATACCGAACGATGTCGCGGCTCTCTCCGCCGACGTCGAGAATCTCAATCGGGCAGCAACGGGTTTCGCCGTCGATGGAAATAAGCAATTCGGCGCTCGGGGCGCGGAGAACCGTCGGCTGACTGAGAACAAGATCGCCGGGACCGACCTCGCGAACGGCGAGCTCGCGATCGCCAATCCTTAAGGACATCTTGATTTCGGCCGAATGGCCAAGGCTGGCAGCAATCATGGGCATGGATGAATCGGATCGGATGCGTCGCCTCGAGGCCTACGCGCATGATAGCCAGACGACGCTCGGGCGCAAAGTCGGGTTCGGCGCCAGCGGAACGGTATACGAGACGATGCGAAATTCGGCGATCAAAGCGCACGATACGCAGGCGAGTTACGAGCGGGAACGAAACGCCTATCTGCGGCTGCGCCGTCGCGGCGTGCGCGAAATCTGCGGGTGTCGCGTTCCAACGCTGATCGACGTTCACGCCGCGGTGCACCAAATCATCGCCATCCTGGCCGGAATGGGGATGTTTTATTACGACGCCCATCCGGGAAACGTCCGGTTGCGGTAGTCGCCGACGAAGTGAACTGACATAAGACGCTTGGCAGGTCCAATGCCCCCGGTGTGTTCACCGGGGGCTAAATGGCGGGGGCGCCGTTGCCCAATCGCCGTTTTCGCGGGATAATTGCCGCTTTGGGAGAGTTTCATGCGACGACGGGTTGTTATCACCGGGATCGGTTGCGTCACGCCGCTCGGCTGCGACGTCGAGACGATGTGGGCCAACGTTCGCGAGGGGAAGTCGGGCGTGGCTTACACGACCGTGTTCGACGCCTCGAACTTTCCCACCAAGATCTCCGCCGAGGTCAAGAACTGGGACATCACCGACGAGGGCGAAGACGCCGCGGCATGGAAGTATCGCGGCCGCCACACGCGATTCGCCGCCGGATCGGCCCTCAAGGCGGTCCGCGATTCGGGCATTCTCGATAAGCCGATCGACCCCACGCGGCTCGGCGTGTATTTGGGCAGCGGCGAAGGCCCGCAGGATTTCGGAGTGTTCACGCGGATGATGGTCGCGGCCCTCGACGGCGAAACGCTGGACATGGCCCGGTTCAGCAAGGCGGGCCTGCAAATGCTCAACCCGCTGGTCGAATTGGAGCAAGAGCCGAACATGCCCGCCGGGCACGTCGCGGCGCTGTTCGACGCTCAAGGCCCGAACGCGAACTGTCTTACCGCGTGTGCCGCCAGCAGCCAGGCGATCGGAGAAGCGACCGAAATGATCCGCCGCGGCGACACCGACGCGATGATCTCCGGCGGCACGCACAGCATGATCCATCCTTTCGGCGTGACGGGCTTCAACCTGCTCACCGCCCTGAGCACGCAAAACGACGAGCCGACGAAGGCATCCCGCCCGTTCGACCGCAACCGCAGCGGCTTCGTGCTCGGCGAAGGCGCGTCGATGTTGATTCTCGAAGAACTTGAGCACGCCAAGGCACGCGGGGCGAAGATTTACGGCGAAGTTCTGGGCTACGGCTGCACGGCCGATGCGTATCGCATCACGGACATTCATCCCGAAGGCCGCGGCGCGGTCGGCTGCATGACCGCCGCGCTCAAGGACGCGAACCTGAACACCGATCAAATCCACTATATCAACGCCCACGGCACGAGCACGCAAGTAAACGACCGGGTCGAGACACTGGCGATCAAGACGGCGCTCGGCGAAGCGGCGTACAAGACGCCTGTGTCGAGCACCAAGAGTGAGATGGGCCACCTGATCGCCGCGGCGGGCGCGACGGAACTGATCATCTGCCTGATGGCGATTCGCGACAACACGCTGCCGCCGACGATCAACTACGAAACGCCGGATCCCGAATGCGACCTCGATTACATTCCGAACGTCGCTCGGCCGGCGAAGGTCGACATTGCGTTGTCGAACAGTTTCGGCTTCGGGGGGCAGAATGTGACGCTGGCCGTTGGGCGGTATAGGAGCTAGGGGCTGGGGGCTGGGGAATTCGATCGCGTGCCATAGCATTCGTCCGATGAAGTCGAAACATTTGGTAATCATGCTCGCCGTTGCGTCGGTGCTGCTGGCCGCGGGCATTGCCTGGACGGAATATGCCCATCGGCCGCAAACGCTCGTGATCCCGGTCGAAGGCATGAGTTGCGAAGGCTGCGCGGTGACGATTCGCGAAAGCCTCGAAAAGCTTCCCGGCACGAGCGACATCGCCATATCGGTCGAAAGCGCCGAAGCAACCGTAACCATCGACGGCTGGTCGGAGACGACTCGCGACGACGTTGAAATGGCGATCGCCGAAGCGGGTTACAAAGTCGGCGTCCGTTCCAATTCCCCGACCCGCGACCCCTGATCCCTGACCCCTTCGCCGATACATGCCGACGAAATCCACGTTCTCGACGCACCGCACCCACATCGCTGGCGTTCCCGTCCCGGAACTCGCTCGCCGGTTCGGCACGCCGAGCTACATCTACGACGCCGCCAAGATCGTCGAGCGCGTGAACGACCTCAAACAGTTCGAGGTCGTACGCTACGCCCAAAAAGCCTGCTCGAACATCGCGATTCTCGACCTCGTGCGGCGACACGGCGTGCTCGTCGACGCCGTAAGCGCGGGCGAAATCCGCCGCGCGCTAGCGGCGGGCTATCCGCTCCATCCGGCCAAACACGGCGATCCCCATCCGATTGTCTACACGGCCGACATCTTCGACCGCGAGTCGCTCTCCCTCGTCGTCGAGCAAGACATTCACTGCAACTGCGGCTCGCCGGACATGATCGACCAGCTCGGCGAAGCCGCGCCGGGCCGCGAAATCACGCTCCGCATCAATCCCGGCTTCGGTCACGGACACAGCCAGAAGACCAACACCGGCGGCGAGCAATCGAAGCACGGCATCTGGCACGAGCAGCTTGCCGACGCCCTGCGCCGCGCCGATCACCGCGGCCTCGCCGTCACCGGCCTGCATTTGCACATCGGCTCGGGCACGGACCTCGAACATCTGTCGCAGGTTTGCGGGGCGATGGAACGCCTGGCGCGCGAAGTCGGCCGCTCGTTGACGACGATCAGTGCCGGCGGCGGCTTGCCCGTGCCGTATCGCGCGGAACAGAACTACGTCGATATCGACGTGTACTACAAGCTCTGGGACGCGAGCCGCAAACGGCTCGAAGACGCCTTCGGCCATCGACTGACGCTCGAACTCGAGCCGGGACGGTATCTGGTCGCGGAAAGCGGCTACCTCGTCGCCGAGATTCGCGCGGTCAAGAAGATGGGCGGGAACACGTTTTACGTCGTCGACGCCGGCTTCAACAACTTGGCGCGTCCGATCCTCTACGGCGCGTATCACCCGATGTCGATTTGCCCCGCGGACGGTTCGAGCGCGGCGGATCGTCCGACGCACGACGTAGTGATCGGCGGCCCCCTGTGCGAGTCGGGCGATATCTTCACGCAGGAGGAGGGCGGCTTCGTCGCGACCCGCAAGCTGCCCGCCGCCGGCGTGGGCGATTACCTGGTCATCGAAGTCGCCGGCGCGTACGGCGCCGTGATGGCGTCCAACTACAACTCAAAGCCGCTCGCCGCGGAAGTGCTGATCGCAGACGGCAACGCGGAGCCGATCCGCGCCCGGCAGACCTTCGAAGACCTGATCCGCGGCGAACGCATACCCTAACCGCCATCGCCCGAGCGCCGTCGGCGTGGCGGTCGAACTACGCATCCGAGGATCCCGTCATGGCCAACCGGGTTGACGTTTCGTTCGACTGCCGCCCGCTCCGCACGGTCGGCCGGCTCGATATTCCGCTCGACGCTTCGCCGAAGTTCCGCCAGTTCTGCGAGCGCGTCAAGTCGGCCATCGAGCGGCACGGCTCGTTCAATACGTACTACCTCTACAACGGCCGCTGCGCGTATCATCTGACGAACGACCCGAACGTCGGCACGATCGAGTTTCGATTCGAGGGGACTGCGTTCACGGACGAGGTGGACGCCAAGACGGTCCGCTGCGACTTGAGCGTCGAGGAAGCCGGGGACACGTGCGACTGGCTCACGCAGCCGATCTCCGATTGGCTCCGGGCGACCGTCGAGCGGTCCGTCCGCGTCGAGTTCGACCGCTACATCGCGGCCGGCGACCTGTCGAAAGCCGTCGAGCGGATCGCGCAGCTTCAAGCCCAAGCCGACGAAGCGGGCGGGTTCGTCGGTATGTTTCTGTAGCTGCGTTTCAGAACGGTAGGAGGCGTATCCTTTCGCCGACGGAATCGCTAGCCCGCGCTTTCGGCGAAAGGATTCGCCTCCTACAGTTTCGCTTATAGGCGTCTAGGTCTTATTCGCCCAGCGTCGACTTTCGCCGCAGGATGTGATGATAGTGCTGTGCGAAGCGATGCGCCTCGTCGCGGACGTATTGCAGCAGCCGCAGGGCGAACGAATGCCGCGAAAGCCGCAGCGGCGCGGCCCGGCCGGGAACGTAGACTTCTTCCTCGCGTTTGGCGAGCGAAATCACGGTCGGTGGCTCGATGCCGAGTTGGGCGAACGCAGCCAGGCCCGCGTTGAGCTGCCCTTTGCCGCCGTCGATCAACAGAATATCGGGCCGCGGCTCGTCGTCGTCGTGCAGCTTCTTGAACCGCCGGGCGACGACTTCGTGAATGCTGGCGAAGTCGTCGATCGCATCCGGCCCGCGCTCGGCGACGACCTGGATCTTGTAGTGCCGATAGCCCGGCTTGGACGGCAGACCGTCGACGAAGCGGACCAGGCTGGCGACCGTTTCGCCGCCGCCGAGGTGGGCAATGTCGACGCCCTCGATCACCCGCGGCTCGTCGAGGAGCTTGAGCACTTTCCTCAGACCCTTGAGGCCCTTCTTGGGATCGACGTAGAACACCTCGGGCTGGACGTGCTTTTCGAGCTTACCCCGTTCGTCGAGCGTTTCGAGCTGGTGGATTTCGTCGCGCAGGCGGGCCGCCGTCTCGAAGCGTCGCTCCGCGGCCGCCGCTTTCATCTCCGCGCGCATCTCGCCGAGCAACTGCTGCTTATGACCGTCCAAAAACATGCGTAGCCGGGCGATGTCCTTGCGGTAATCCTCCTTGGAGATTCGCAAATTGCACGGCGCGGTGCACTGATTGATCGACGCCAACAAACACGGCCGGAACCACCGCCATTTTTCGTCCGCTTCTTCGATATCCAGGCTGCACGTGCGGAACTTGAATATCTTTTGAAGCACGCCGATCGCCGCCCGCAGGTCGCCCGCGCTCAAGAAGGGGCCGTAGAGCTTCACGCCGCGCGACTTAGGCTCGCGGGTGCATTCGACGCGCGGGAAATCCTCGCCGATGGTGATTTCCAGATAGGGGTACGTCTTGTCGTCCCGCTGCATCTGGTTGAACTTCGGCTGGATGTCCTTGATCAGCCGCGATTCCATCAAGAACGCGTCGACTTCGCTTTCGGCTTCGAGAAAGTCGATGTCGCGGATTTCGGCCACGAGCCGGGCGGTCCGCTGCTCTTCGGCTGCGGCTTTGAGAAAGTAGCTGCCTGCCCGGGCCCGTAAGCTCTTCGCCTTGCCGACGTAAATCACCCGGCCCTGAGCGTCCTTCATCAAATAGATGCCGGGCTTGCGGGGAAACTCGCGGACTTTGGTCGCCGCGCGGCGGAACCCGAGCGAAAAGCCGTCGTCGATGCCGCCCGGCTCCGCGGCCGGTGTTTCGGCCTCGACCGTAGCGCCGGCCGGTCCAACCTTTGGCAATCCAACTTCCGGCGGTGCGGCGATCGGATCGGCGGCGATTTCGGGCGGCGGCTCGTGGGGTTTGCGCTTGCTCATGGCCGGGGAATTATACGGCGCTGGCAAGCGAGGTTTCGACGGCAAATCGAACCGTTATCCCGCATCCACTCCGGTGGACGAGGACGACGCGGCTTCGTCGTCGGCGAAATCTCTGCCCGAATCGTCCGACAGCACGTCCTCGTCGTCGGCTGCGTTCGACACATCGGCGGCAGGCTCTTCCTCGGCCGGCGGGGGCGGCGGCGGACGGGTAAAGGCGTCGAGCGCGGCCGCTTCGTTGTCTTCGATCTGAAACAGCGTATCGAGCTTCATCATCGAAAAGGCGTCGTACACTTCCGGCCGCAGCGAGCAAAGTATCAGCCTGGCGCCGGCGTTCGACAGGGCGCCGTTGAGCATGATCAACTGGACGATCGCCGAACTCGTGACGAACTCGACCTTGCCCAAGTCGAGCAGCACGTTCTTGGCGCCGCCCTCGGAGACAAGCCGGGTGAGTTCCGGTTCGAGGTCGTTGCTGGCCGCCTCGCCGCGAATTTCTCGGTCCAGCAGGCGGACGACGGTCGCGTCGCCGACTTTAGAAACGTCCACGTGTCGATAAAGAGCCATAAGCCCGCCACCCCAGAAGTCAACCGAACGATGCCCAAAGCCCTCTTGCAGCGTCGCGGGAGGCCCGCCCATCGCGCGCCGCGCGAACCAACGACCGGAAAACCGCCGATCCCATCCGAAGCGGATGCGCGGCGGCCGACGTGTCGCTCGAAGTGCTCGAAAACGCGAAATGCCTGCGGTGCTCGCCATTAACGGTTATACTTGGACTTATCGCGTCGCTCAAGCTGACGCTTTCCCGCCCGGCCGGACCCGATCTGGGCGAACGTGCGGAGCGCCTCCGCACCCCGACCGCGACGCCGTAGACAAGCGGCGGCAGATTGGGCGGTTCGGGACCGGTTGTCCCGGTTTTTCCGGCTATTTCGCGGCAGTCCGCGGGATCCCGGCGTCCGGTGACGGGGCGATTCCGGCGTCCGGCTTATAATCGAAAAGGGTCCCGCGGTGCGCGAAGCAAGCACGATTGCCGTCTCGGGCCGACGCGCTGCCGCACGCCAATCTCAAACACAATCTCGACCGGTTGCCGAAGGACCGGACACGATGGACGAACCGCAAGACGTCGAGCGAGCCGAAATCATTGCGGAGGCGGTCCCCGGCGTCCCCGCTCGTCCAAAACCCTCGCGCAAGAAGGTCGCGATCGTCGCCGGGATTTGTGTGGCCATCTGGATCGCCGCGATGATTTACCAGGGAAGCGGCGAAAGTGACGCCGACGCCCGCAAAGACCCGCTTGGCCGCGACAAGGGCGGCATCAGCGTCGAGAAGTTCGACGAACCATCCCGGCCGAAAACCCGCGAGAACAAACCCGAGGACGACAACAAGAAGCCTAGCTTCGCCGAGTTGCTCAAGAAGATCGATGAATGGGACGCGACCGTTTGGGCGAAGGAAGTCGAGGCCCAGCGGTATGAAGCGGCGATCGTGAAGGTGTGGGACGACGTGCGGGCCGCCGACGACAAGTTTGCTGCGCTGGAAAAGGCGCTTCCGCCAGGGCTATACGTGGGAAATCTGGAAACACCGGAAGAAGTCGGCATGGGGATCAGGCGCATTCGCCTGCAACCCGCGCAGCCACCCAGATACTTTTCGAGGGACGGATTCAGCGAGGGCTTAGTTGGCCAAGGCAAATACCTGCCGCCGAAAAAGGTGATCTCACCCGATGACGGATCGTACTCGAAATTATTCGCCGGATTTCGCGCTGCCGGATACGTCGTCGAGCAAATCGAGTTGCGACAAGTCGACTTTGCTGCGCCATCTCGGTCGACGATCCAGGTCGTCATCGACGCGCACGGTCCGCAGGAGCGCCGCCGCGTTTCGATACGCGGCAACGCGATCGTCCAGTGGTCGAGCGAGAAGGACGCCGCGGGCAACCCTGTGGCAACTTCGGTGGACGCGAGCCAACTGACGCTCACCGTCCGCGACGCGCCGCCCGCGTTCGTCGAAGCGCTCGTCATAGACGAAGCCCCCAAGACCGACATCGAAGAGCGCTTCTACCGGCGTCCTTGGCCGATCCTGCTTTCCGATCTCGACGGCGACGGCTTGCCCGAGTTGCTCTTGGCTGGGCGAAACCTCATCTATCCGAACCTCGGCGGCGGCAAGTTCGGCGAACCCCGGCCGATCTCGCCTTCGATGCCGCGGATCGCTTCGGTCGGTCTTGCCGCCGATTTCACGGGCGACGGCAAACGCGATTTCCTCACGGTCGACAATGCGGGCCGCTTGATGCTGTTTCCCGGCGACGGCCAGGGCGAGTTTGGTCCCGGCGACCGCATTGCGGATGTTGAGCTTCGGCTTGCGATGGCCCTTACGGCCGGCGACATCGACGGCGACGGCGACCTGGACGTGTTCGTCGGTCAAAATAAAGTTGTCTGGTTCGGCGGGCAAATGGCCACTCCCTACTACGACGCCAACGACGGCGATCCCGCTTATCTCCTCCGCAACGACGGCGGCAAGCTCGCCGACATCACCGAAGCCGCCGGCCTCGCCGCCAAACGCAACCGCCGCACGAATAGCGCCTCGCTCGTCGATCTGACCGGCGATGGAAACCTGGATCTGCTCGTGTGCAGCGACTATGCCGGCGTCGATCTGTACCGCGGCGACGGTCGCGGCCGCTTCGAAGACGTCACGATCGCGATGCTCGGCGAGAATCGGCGGGGGATGAGCGCGGCGCATGCCTTAGCGGATTTCGATGCCGACGGGCGCCTCGATTTCTTTGTCGCCAACGAGCACTCGTACGCCGCTCACCGGCTGGAAAAGCTCGGCATCGGCCGCACCGACATGCCCGAGCACACGAAGATGCGCCCGGCAATCGCTTACGGCAACCGGATGTTCCTCGCCCGCGACGGCAAATTCGAGCCTTCGCCGTTCGCCGACCAGATCGCCGACGCCGGCGGACCGCGGGCGTGCGTCGCGCTCGACGCCGAGAACGACGGCGACGTCGATCTGTTCGTCGCGACCGGCATTAAAAGCGGTAAGACCGCCGCCGACATCGGCTCGAAAGTCTGGCGGCAGGGCATTTATCTCGGATCGCCCGAGCCCGACGATGCCCACGGCTTGTTGTTCGCGCACCTCTTTACCGACCCACTCCGCCACGGCGAATCGAATCACGGTTTTGAGCACAACCGGCTGTTTCTCAATCGCGGCGAGCGCGGGTACGTCGACGCCGCATACGCGCTCGGGGTCGCCTCGCAGCGCGACGGTCGGTCGGCGATCGCCGGCGATGTCGACGCCGACGGCCGGGTCGATTTGATCCTCGTCGATCAGTTGATGGTCGACAATTTTCCCCACGAAGCCGTGCACGTGTTGCGGAACACGCTCGAAGCGGGCGGACACTGGATCGGCGTCCGTCTCCACCGCTCGCCGAGCGGGCGGTCGCCGATTGGATCGCAAATCACGCTCACCGCCGCAGGCAAGCACCGCGTCGCCGTCGTCGCGACGGGCGACTCGTTCGCCGCGCAGCTCGGCCCCGTCGTCCATTTCGGACTGGGCACGGCGTCCTCCGTCGACAAGCTCGAAATCCGCTGGCCCGAGGGCAAGGTGGACACGCTAGCAACGCCCGCCGTCGACCGCTATCACGACGTCGGCACGCGGTAGGGCGTCCCCTACGAAGTCGCCGCGAAATTTGCTGAAGTCGTCCGCGGCCGAATGCCGACAACAGGGCCACGCAACACGCACACCCTGTCGGGAGGCTCGCCATGCATTGCCGCGTTGATTGCAAGTCGGTCGGCTGGGCCTTGACGCTCGCGGTGCTCGCGGCCGCCGGTTGCGCCGCGCCGATCAAGCCGCCGCCGCTGCCGCCGTCGGCCAGTGCGTCGTCGGCCAATGCCGTCAAACCGGCCAGCTATTCGCTCCCCGACGGGACGAAAGTCCACGACGTGAAGTGCTCTTGTTGCCAGCATTAAGAACCGGCGCCGGAGCGCGTGGCACGGTCGGGAGACCGGCCGCAACGAGTGGGAGACCGGCCACAACGACAATCTCATGCTGCCAGCATTGAACGCGGCGGATCAGAGATCCACGCCGATCTTCTTCGCCCGGACGCGCAGACCCTGCTCGAAGTACTGGAACGGATGCTTCGGTTTCTTGCGGGCCCAATTGAATGTGCTTACGACCAGGCTCCGCGGCAACGTGCCGTCTTCGACCAATTCCATGACGCGGTCGAGAAAGGCGAACTCCTCCGGCCGCCGCGCGCGGAGCACTTCGCCCAGCGTCTTCTTGAGGTCTTCGATGCCGTCGTCCGATTCCGCGGCAAGGGCAAACTTCGCCAATTCCGGCGGCGGCGCAAGCGAGAACCCACCGGCCGCCAGGAACAGCAATGGCACTGCGATCGAGCATCTCACGGCAACGTCTCCCTTCGCCTCCGGCACTGCCCGAGCGCAGGCCTCGCCCACGCGCGTCCGGTTCGCACCGGGCCGCGACTTATAGCGATTCGCCGAAAGCCGTTCAAGACGAACGGCGACATGCTTCTGTCTAGGTTTGGGCGTCACGATTGTAGGTGGGAAAATCGGCTGTGATTTGGTACTGTCTGTCGGATTGCCTATTTTCCGCTTTGATTGCAGGAGGTTTGGCCATG
>QEVJ01000166.1 GCA_003576845.1 Planctomycetota bacterium | reverse complement strand
GCTAGCCGCGCCGCATACTGCTTCTTACTGGGCAGAATGCGGTGCGATCAGCGATTCGACTTCCTCCCGCGTCGGCATGGCCGGTTGAGCGCCTTCGCGGGTCACGGAGATCGCGGCGGTGGCGGACGCGAACTCGATGGCGCGGTCGAGCGGTTGGCCTTCGGCCAATGCCACTCCGAGTCCTCCGGCGAAGGCATCGCCCGCGGCCGTCGTGTCGACGACCTCGACCTTGTAGGCGGCGTACTCGTGCTGCCGGCCGTCGCTCGTCGCAACGACGCAGCCCTGGGCGCCGCGCTTGACGATGGCGGTTTTCGCGCCGCGCCGGCAAAACCACGCCGCGGCGGCGCGCGCGTCCTCGGCTGTTTCCACCGCGTTGCCACAAAGGCGAGCCGCTTCCGTTTCGTTCGGGCAAATCGCGTCGGCCGCCAAGAGTTCGGCGGGCAGCGAGTCCGTCGCCGGAGCCGGGTCGACGATGACGCGCACGCCGTGCCTTTGAGCCAGCTTCACGGCCGCAACGATCGTGTCCAGCGGAACTTCGAGTTGGACGAGCAGCACCTGGGCGTCGCGAAAGGCGGATTCGCTCGCGGCGACGTCGGTCGGCGAGAGCTTCGCGTTCGCGCCGCCGATCACCACGATCGTGTTCTCGCCCGCGTCGCTGACGTTGATGGCGGCCAGGCCGCTGCGGCAATGCGGCGTCTCGCGGACGTGAGCCGCGTCCACGCCGGCTGCGACGAGCTCCGCCCGCAGTCGTTTGCCGTAAGCGTCGTCGCCGACGCGGCCGATCATGGCGACCTGAGCGCCGAGCCGCGCGGCCGCGACCGCCTGGTTCGCGCCCTTGCCGCCGGGAATCTCCCGCAGCGAGCGGCCGGCGACCGTCTCGCCCGGCAAAGGCAACCGCGCGCACGCGACGACGAGATCGAGGTTGATCGAGCCGACGACGACGATCCGCGGACGGGGAGTCGATGGAGGCATGTCGTGGGCGGCGGACAGTGGGCGGCGGACGGTGGGCGGCGGACGGTGGGAAGTGGGCAGTCGAAATCGTGGGTATCGGATATTGTCTGCGATCTCCGGTCGTGGCAACCCACTATTCTCCGTCGCGCGGAGCCTGATGGCTACGATGCAAAAACGCGATTGGGACCTAATCGGCCTTCGCCACGGGGGACGAGGATCGCGCGGAGGAGGCCGTTCGCGTCGACCGCGGCGATTTCTTCCGCGTGCGTGTCGCCGGCGGCGATCGTGCGCCCGGCGGTGACCTCGACGAGTTCCAGCTCCGTGAGCGTGCGCCGCGGCATGTTGCCGATCGCCGCGATCGCCGGAATCAGCGCCGCGGGAAGCGTGGCGGCGCTGAGCCCGTCGAGCTTCGTGGCGGCGGCGAGCGTAAACGGCCCGATCGCCGTGCGGACGAGCGCCGACATGACCGCTGCCGTGCCGAGTTTTTCCGCCAGATCGCGGCCCAGCGAACGGACGTAGGTTCCGCTGCCGCAGCAGACGTCGAGCACGACCCGCGGATAGTCGTACTCGACGACGGTTAGTTCGTAAATCGTGACCGGCCGCGGCGCGAGGTCGATCGCTTCGCCGCGGCGGGCGGCGTCGTAGGCGCGCCGGCCGCCGACTTTGAGCGCCGAGTATTGCGGCGGGCGCTGCGCGATCGGGCCGACGAGCGTCCGCGCCGCGGCGGCGAGCGCTTCGCGCGACGGAATCGGCGGATCGGCGAGTTCCGTCACCGGGCCTTCGATGTCTTCGGTCGGACTCTCGCGCCCCAAGAGAAACTCGCCGCGATACCGCTTCGGCATCCGCTGGACGTACTCGATGAGCCGCGTCGCCGCGCCGACACAAACCACGAGCACGCCTTCGGCGAGCGGGTCGAGCGTGCCTGCATGGCCCGCTTTGGCCGGTCGGACGAGCCGGGCAACGACGTTCACGACGTCGCGCGATGTAAGGCCGGTCGGCTTGTGGACATTCAGCAATCCGAAGCCGGGATTCGCGATTCGAGATTCGGGGTTCGTTGAGATCGTCATTCCGGCTCGGCCCAGACTTGCGCCTGGCCTTCCGCGTCGATTTCCACGTGGACGATGTTGGGGCGGCAACAGACGGGACAATCTTCGACGTACTCCTGCGACTCGCCGGCCGAAACGTCGATCGGCACGACGATTTCCTCGCCGCAAGCGTCGCAGATGTACGAGGCTTCGTCGCGCATGGAGGATCGAGGAGCGCGGGGTGAGGGGTCTTACGGCAACGAAGAGCGTAACGCGCGATGCCCTCGCGACCAAGCCGTTCGGCAACGGCGCCGTTTGGCGGCGCGGAGTCATTTAGCCCCCGGTGAATACACCGGGGGCAATCCGCTGGCGGCGCGCGACGAGCGTAAACGACTCGATCGCCGCATCGACCCGCCCGAGTTGCCGCGTTCGCGCGCCTTCGTCGAAAGCCCGATCGACCCGTCGGGCGGCAATCGTGGGCGATCGCGTTTCGCGTCCCCGCGACCCGGCCAACCGCCCGAGCACGGCGTCGGCCGCGCGGGCGACCGGCGACGCCTCGCCACCCGGCGGCGGACCGGGCGGATCGACGAACGCGGAACGGCCGTAAACCCGCGAGAACAGCGCCGCATCGGCGCGGTTAACCAGCATGTCGCCGTTCATGTCGCCCTCGAGCGGCGTCGCGTTCGTCGCGCCGAGATGCGCTTGCAGAATCCCGAGATCCGTGGGACCGACGTAGCCGTCCTGATTGAAGTCGCCGGCGAGCGTCGTAAGCCACACGTCGAACGCGCCGACCGGCAATGCGTTGTTCGCCAGGTCGCGGATGCCCGAGCCGAGCGCGCGGAGACTCAATTCGTACGCACCGGGAAGCGCGGTGAGCGAACCCAAGTTGCCGAGCGTCCACGTCGCGCCGCCGTCGGACGACGCGAGCGACTGCGCGACCGTCAGCGGAATGACCGCGCCGTTGCGGCGGAGCGTCAAGTCGCCGCGGTCGAAGCCCGTCACCGGTTCGCTGAACACGATGTCGATCGACGCAACCGCCGTGGTGCGCGGATCGGGCGAAACGTCGACGACGTTCACCGCGGGCGGCGTCGTGTCGACGGTCCACGTTTCGCTTCCGCCGGCGGCGAGCAAGTTTCCGGCGAGATCGGCAATGCCGGAACCCGCCGCGACGAGCGCGAGCGTGTAGCTGCCCTCGATCGCGGTGAGCGCGGAAAGGCCCGCGAGCGTCCACGTGACGTTGTCGCCGGTAGACAGAGTTTGGCCGGAGGTGAGGAGGTTGCCGCTCGAACCACCGGGCGTCGTCCGGACCAGCGCGAGGTCGCCCAAGTCCAACCCGAACACGGGCGTGTCGAACGCGAGCACGATCGACGCGACGGCGGTGTTGCGCGGGTCGGGCGACACATCGACGATGTCGACCAGCACGGGCGGCGTCGTATCGGTGGACCACGACGTGCTGGCGTCGTCGAGGAGCGGGTTGTCGCCGAGATCGAGAATACCGCTGCCGGCGGCCACGAGCCGTAGCGTGTACGCGCCCGCTAAGCCCGTGAGAGCTCCGAGTCCAGAAAGCGTGAACGACTGACCGTCGATCGACGTCAGCGTCTGCCCGCCGGTGAGCAAGTTGCCGGAGACGCCGCGGGTTAGCGCGAGGTCGGCGAGGTTCATGCCCACGACCGGCTTGTCGAACAGGATCGTGAGCGTATCGACCGGATCGTTGATGACGTTCGGCACTACCGGGAAGATCGTCGCTTGCGGCGGCGCGACGAGAACTTCCCAAATCTCGTGAGCATCGGCGGCGAGCGCATTGCTGGCGAGGTCGTGCGTGGGACCGTCGGCTTTGACGCGGAAGTAGTAGATGCCCTCTTCTTCCAGGAGACCGGCGAGGTTGGGGATCGTCCAGGTCACGTTGTCCGCGGTCGTCGGAGTCTGCGCGGCGCCGAGCGAGATGGGCACTTCGTCGTGCAAAATCTCGAAGCCGGCGAGGTTGAAGTCGTCGACCGGCTCGCTGAATACGACGGTCAGCGACGCGATGCCGTTCGAACGCGGGTCGGGCGAGACGGGGACGATGCTCGCGCGAGGGGCGGTGGTTTCGACTTCCCACGTAATACTCTCGCTCGTGAGGAGTGGATTACCGGCCAGATCGCGGATATTCGAGTCGGTCGCGGTGAGCGTCAGCGTGTAAACGCCCTCCGGCGCGGTGAGCCGCTCGAGATTGCCCAGCGACCACACGATGTCGTCGGCCGACGTAATTAGCGAGTTGAACCCGGTGAGCAGGTTCGGACCGCCGTCGCGCGTGAGCCGCACGTCGGCGAGTCCCAGACCGGCGATCGCTTCGTCGAACTCGATGAGCACGTTGGCGATCGGCGAATTGCGGAGGTTCGGCACGACGGGATGAATGAAAAACGTCGGCGACGTCAGGTCGACCTCGAACTCGCGGACGTAAACGCCGCCGGCCAGATCGTCGGCGTTGCCGTCGAGTGGAAGGCCAGTATTCGACGTGAGCGCATCGAACACCGTCAAGCGATAGCGCCCCTCGCTGAGCGCCGCGCCGGCCAAATCGAGGAGCACCGTCGACGTGTCGACGAGCAAACCGCCGGCGATGTACGTGGGCGAGAGCGAGTACAAGACGTCGTCGCCGTCGCCGAACGTGCCGCTCGGTCCTGCGCCGCGCAGCTCGTAGTTCGTCGGGTCGGTCGCCGCCGCGGGAGCGAGATTATCGCTGAATGTGACCGTGATCGACGGGAACTGCGTGGTGACGGTTTCGCAGTCGATGGCGTCGGGCGTCGCGCGGAGGACGGTCGGGCCGTAGCCCGCAAGACCGATTTCGAACGTGCGGCGGCTGATGCCGAGAATGTCGCCCGGAGCACCGAGCAGCGACGGACGACGGACGACGATCACGTAATCGGTATCCAGCGGTACGAACGGCGGAATCGTCCAGAAGTACGAACCCGTGTTCGGCGCGAGCACGTCCGACCACTCGACGAGGCCGAACTCGTTGTCGTGGTGCAGTTCGATCGACACGGTGTCGCCGGGCAAGTGGTCGTGGCTCCGCCAGCGGATTTCATAGGTCGAGCCGCCGGCGAGTTGCTCCGTGCCGAGCGGGAAGACGATGTTGATGTATTCCGTCTCGGTGCTCGACGCCTGGAATGTGTCACCGTACGCGCCGAGATTGATGTACTTTCCGTTTTCCGGCGGCTCGGCGAAGTGCGGGAAGTCGGGATCGCCCCAATCGACGGCGGGAGAAACGCCGGCGTCGCCCGGCCCGGGTCCGCCGACGAACGTTACCGGCTCGAAGAACGGCAAACCCGTGCCGCCGGGCACGTTGTCGAGGATCGGCGCGAGCGCGCCGGTCATCGCCTGGCCGAACGGGCTCTTCAAGTGGAAGTTGTCGTCGAAACCATTCTCGCCGGCGAGCGTTCCGTCCATCCCATCGGGATCGACCCACACGAGCGGCGGCGGCGGGTTAATCGCGAAGTCGTCGTCGAGCGTGAGACCTTGCCAGGCGGGAATATCGACCGCGACGCCGCCGTTGAACAGGCCCGTGGCGCCGTGAACGGTCATCAGCGCGTTGAAATCGCTGTCCCAGCCAACGATGCTGTCGGGCCGGACCTCCACGTCGATGGAAATCATCTCGGGCGGCAATGGCACGGTGCTGTTGCCTTCGGCGAAGATGATGTTGTTGCGGAAGTAGACGTCGCGGCTCGAGTTGCTCACGAGCACGGCGAGCTCGGGGCAAAACTCGCCGCGATCCTGCGGGTGCTCGATCGGCATCTGGCTTTCGCGGCCCTCGAACAGGAACCACTGGCCCCACGGCGGATCGGACGGCGGCGCATTCTCCTGACGCAACAACGCGGAAAATGGCGGCGCGATCTGCGCGACGGGAATGATGGTTTGAAGAACTTCGAACTCGTTGAAGCCGTCGGTGGGGCCGAATTCCTTGCCGATCACGATCGGATCGGAGACCAGCGTCGTGCCCCCTTCGCCGCCACCACCACCACCACCACCACCGTCGCCGCCGCCGAACGTAAACTCCATGAGCAGCGTGAGCGACGTGCTGCCGACGAGCGCGCCGCCGACGTTCTCGACGGAGATCGTGCCCGCCGCGCCGGCCAGTGGCCGCGCCGAAAGCGGCCCGAGCGGGGTCGGCGTCATCGTGTGCAGTTCGAGCGTGCTGATCGAGAACGGGATTTGCCAGACCTGGCCCGGGGGAACGGGGACGGGCGTCAGGGCGTCCGACATCCCGCCGGGTCCGAGGTCGAACGTCGTGCCGTCTTCGCCGACGGGATCGCCGAACGTGAAATGGCTTTCGCCCCAGAGCAGCGCCGCGAACGGGAAGAACGCGAACGGCATGAACTGCGTTTGCCAGTCCCACGAGACCGCCAGCGTCGCATCGCCGCCGGGCGCCGTGTCGTTGACCGCACACATTTCGTAGACGGTGTTGTTGATGAACTGGGCGCCCTTGCTGGGACCTTCGATGTGGACGGAGTTCGAGCCGGTCGAATAGACGAGGTTGTGCTCGATGACGCCGCTGAACCGCTGGCCGTAAATACCGTTCACTTCGTTCGAGTAGGTGACGTTGCGGAGAATGTTGCTGTCGAGTCCCGCTTCGATACCCTTGTCGGTGTTGATGTAGCTGCGGTTCTCGATCACGTCCGACGTGCTGCCGAGGGCCGAGATGCCAGTGGCGTGGTGGTGAACGACATTGCGTTCGGCGTCCGCGCCGTCGTCGAGACGGATGCCGTAATGGCCGTTGTGATCGCCCGCGTTACCGGCGACGAGGACGTTGCCGGAGGCGAAGATGCCCTCGAAGGCATTTCGGTAAACCTTGTTGCCGAGCAAGGCCGTCAAGTCCGGGTGTCCGACGACGGCGCGGCCCGGACCGGCGTTGATGATGTCGATACCGGTCCTCTGGCAGAGAACGGACGTGTTCGTGCAATAGGCTTCGTTGCGCTCGATGACGGCCGCGTCCACCGCGCGGAGCGCCATGCCCGTCTCGCCGTTGTCGTAGGCGAGCGTGTCGCGGACGTGGTCGAGCTGGCTTTCGACGTAGATGCCGTGGCGGCCGTTTTCCCAGGCAATCACGTTGTCGATCCAGATGCCGGGCGAGTTGTTGTAGATGCCCAGACCGTCGTGGGTGTTGCGAGAGAATTGGGTCCGGTCGGTGGTGAAGCCGCTGCTGCCGTCGTGGACCAGCACGCCGAAGTCGCCGCCGCGGACGCCGACGTTCTGGAGCGTCATGTCCGGGGCGTCGCGCATGTCGATCGCGATTGCGCCGGGATAGGGATTCGCGCGGTCGATCGTGGCGACGCTGCCCGCCGTGGTCGGACCGGTAATGAACGTGCCGCTCGCCGTGTGGAGCATCGGATCGAGCGACGTGGGCGTGCGGCGCATGTTCAGGTTCAGCACGTGGATGTGCTCGCCCGTGTCGAAGAACAGCGAATCGCCGCTGCCCATCGGATAGCTGAGCAGGAGCGGGCGGGCGGCGGCTTTGGGAAGCTCCGGCGTCAGGCCCGGATTGCGATTGTTTCCCACGGCGACGGGCGTGTATTCGTCGGCCGCGTTGCTGGCGTCGTCGACGTAGAACGAGTTGGGCAGCCCGGCGACGAACGGTACGACGGAGAACGGCTCGCGCGAGGCGTCCGAGAGTGCCGGTCCGCTCGTCGTGGCAATGTGAATCCGCCAGCGGCTCGTAAGACTCGGCGTGATTCCGGCGGCGCTCGGCGACCAGGTCGTGCTGAGTGCCGTCGCCGCGACCGTGCCGAGCGAGATCGTCGACGGCGGCGACACACGGCGGGCTTCGATGCTGAGCATCGTGCCCGAGGCGAGGCCGTGCGATTCCCACGCGATCGTGTACGTGTCGGCCGGAATCAGATCCACGTAGAACTCCGGTGCGGTGAGACGGAGCCAACTCGTCGGCGAGGGCGTCGCTTCGAGCGTGCCGCCGTAGGCCCCGAGGTCGATGCGGCCGCCGTTGGGCGCGGGTTCGAGCGCGGTCGAAAACGACGGATCGCCCGCGTCGACGCTCGTGGAACCGGCGACGAGATGGTAATCGTCGCCGGCGAGGTCGACGAACTTGGGATCGTCAAGCGTCGGATCGAGCGCGGTGCGGCCGAGCGAGTGCAAGTCGGTGTTGCCTTCGACCTGCCAATCGAACAGGTCGGCAAAGCTCTTGGATTTCGGCGATTCCTGGTCGGCGAAGTAGATGGGCACTGCGCCAAAGTATGTGACGACAGCGCCCGAGCCGGTGGCGTAGAGGTTGTTATAGTCGGACGTGAAACCGCCCTGGGCCGCGGCATGGACGGCCAGCGCGGAGCCGCCGTCGGCCTGGACGATGTTGTTGCGCACGCGCACGTCGCGCAGGAATCCGTCGAGGCGGACGCCGTTGCCGGACGTGGAATAGATCGTGTTGTTCTCGATGTCTGCGCCGGTGAGATAGGTTTGCACGAACCCGTCCTCGGCGAGCCCGGCGAATGCGGGACCGAGAATCAGGATACCGTCGCCGGAGTTGCGGACGACGAGGTTGTGGTGGACGTAGGAGCCTTCGCTGACCTCGACGCCGATGCCGTTGCGGTCGATGCGGTTGTAGCGGACCTCCGCGCCCAAGAGCGTGCGGACGCCGACGTCGTTGTGGTGAATGCGGTTGTCGAGAAGCGACGACCAATCTTCCGGGCCGATGATCTCGGTGCCGACGACGCCGACGCCGTTGTCGTGGATGTCGTTGGCGATGATCCGCGAGCGGTCGCCGTAGATCTCCATGCCGATGTCGTTTTCATACACGTCCGTGAAGCGGACGAGCACGCCCGCGCCGTCGCGGGGAACGAGAATCCCGGTCCCGTTCTTGTAGACTTTGTCCGATGCCTTGCCGCCGGGCGTGCCGTAAGGCGGATCGTTGTCCGGCCCGATGATGCCGTGGCGGCTCTCCATGCCGATCGTGTTGTCGTGGATGAAGTTGCCGTAGAGGTCGACGACCTTGCTGTCGGTGTAGATGCCGAGCGCGCGAGCGGCGACGTCGTTGCTCGTGACGAGCGACGTGACGCCGCGGGCGATGAAGATGCCCGTGCCGCCGCCGGTGACGAAGGAGTTCGCTTCGACTTCGTTGTAGCGGCGCGAGTCGATGCGAATGCCGATGGCGTGCGACTCGAACTCGTTGCCCAAGAGGATATTGCCGGAGGAGGGCGTGCCGGCCGGCGGTGAACCAGGCGCAGACGCCGACGCCGGGGCGGGAGCGAGTTCTTCGCTCAGATCCACGCCGACGCCGTCGCCGCTGAAATGGCAATCGACGAACTCGTTGTCGTGCGACTCGACGAGCGAGACGTTGTTCGTTGGGCCGGCAAAGTCCGCTTCGTGGAAAGCGTTGCGATGCGAATTGACGAGCGTGACGTTGGTGTCGGCGCCTTCGAAGCTCGTGCGATCGAAGCGATTGTCGTCCGCGTCGAGGAGCGAGACGTTTGTCGAGCCGTCGTCGGAGAAGCCGAGCAGGTAGAACCAGTTGCCGTCGGCGTCGACGAGCGAGAGTCGGGCCTGAGCCGTGCCGCCGACCGAACCGGCATAGATCGCGCCCGAATCGGCGGGCGTGAGGACCGCGGAATCGCCGTAATCGCCCGTATCGAACACGATGAGGTCGTTGGGCCCTAGCTCGAATGAATCGAACACGTTCTGCAGCGAGGCCTTGGGTTTGCGGGGCGAGAGACCGGAGTTGCCGTCGTCGCCCGAGGCGTAGGTGTAGTAGCTCGACTCCTTGTCGTGGCCGCCCGAGGGGCTGACGTAGATCACGCGAGTGCCGCTCGATTCGGTCGGTTCGATCTGGAGCTTGTAGTTGTTGAGCCGCCCCTGGCCGCTGACGCGGACGTAGTAGTTGCCCGCGGCGAGGTTATTGAGCGTGGCGGTCGCCCCGTCGGTGTCGTCCCGGCCGCTGGCGATGAGCGTTCCGCCGCCGTTGTAAACCTTCACGTCGACGTCGGCTTTGGCTTCGCTATGGCGGGCAGCGACGGTAATCGAATCTTCGCGCAAGAGCGTGAACTCGTACCAGTCCTCGTCGCCGGCGGTTTCGAGGCTCATACCTTCCATGTGGATGCCCGGCGCGACTCCGACGTACACGGCGTCGTCGCGGTCGTCGTTGCTCGTGAAGCGGTCGGGATAGCAATCCTCGTCGGTGAGGACGAAGTCGACGAGTTGGAGCCGCGGCGAGCGGAACTCGAACCGCGCGTAGAGCACCTCGAAGTAGACGAACAATTCCACGAACACGCCGCCGACGAGATCGAACGTGCAGGTGACGCCGCGCTGGATGTTGTCCAGGAACTCGTCGAGATGGATCTTGCCGTCGTTGTTGGGATCGACCAGGTCCGCGCCGAGTTCGAGGGTCAATCCGCCGCCGGCGCCCGCGCCGATGACGTGAAAACCGACCTCGGCCGAAGCGTCGACGCGGCCGACGAGCGACCCTTCGGGCGTGTCGCCGCCGGACCCGTCGAGGTTCTCCGTATCCACGATGTACAGCCCGGAGAAGATGTCCCAGACGTCGTGGCTCTCGCGGAACAGTTCCAAGCCGCGGGTGTCGTAACCGAAAGCGAGGTCGATTTCCGCGCCGACCCAGCCGGCGAGCACGGCCCAAATGGGATAGCCGGCGATGGGTCCGATTTTGAACGGCCCGATGGGCAGGCCGAACGCCATCTTCGGCATGTCGTACTGGATCAAATCGACGGTCTGGCCCATCATCAGTTTGAAGATATTGGCCGGTTCTTCGAGCAGCGGCAGGTGGATGCCGATTTCGTTGAGGCTTTCCAGGAAGCCGCCCGCATCCTCGTCCGCGTTCTTCGCTTCTTCAATGCCGTTCTTCTCCTCCGTCACGTTCGGGTCGTAATTGACGAGCGCGTCTTCCTCGCGCGGATCGGCGCCCAACAGGTCGAAGCTGCCCAAGGGAATGAGGATCGTGTTGGGCGTGTCGGGAATATCGTTGATGACCGCGATGACGTCGATGACCGCGTTGATGAACTCGGCCAGATCGCCGTAGCCGTAGGCATCGGCGATCGTCTGCAAAATATCGAGAATCCGCACTTCCTGGCCAAAGCTGGAGAGCACGGGAACGGGCATTTGCAGAAACTCGATCACCGGATCGAGCGGTTCCGTGACCGTGCGGATCGTCTTGAGCACCGGACCTAAGAACTCGCTGATCGTCTCGCCGAGATTGATCGTGATGTTGTCGAAGCTGACCGTCGGCGCATCGCCGTCGAGGTCGGGACTGCCCGCGGGAAGCGGACTGCCGCCAGACTCGCCGTCGCCGGCCGTGTCCAAGAAGGGCCAATGGATCGCCAGCTCTGCGCCGATCCGCGGAAAGCGGGAGTCCTCGCCGAAGCCGGCCATCAAGTCGAGGTTGATGTCCGCCACGCCCGTTAGCCGGGCGTCGATCGCGCCGCCGAAACTGAAGCCGTCGGCGAAGTAATCGTTGAGCGTGAGCTTGTCGTTGTCGGACTCTTTCGAGGCATCGTCGATCGGATCCATCAGGTCGACGATCAAGTCGAGGCCGAGATGGCTCGGGAACTTGCCGTCCCCGTCGGCGTCGAGCCCGTCGTTGTTTGGGTTGTCGTCGGCGTCCTCGTCGCTCGCTTCGAGCCGCAAGAATAGTAGATCACCGCTCGCGCGGAGGTCCGGAATGTCGGCGCGGACGTAAACCGTGATCTCGTCTTCTTTGTCGGTGGTGAGGTAATAACCCTCGTCGCGGCCGTTTCCAATGGTGAGCATCCACTCGAAGCCGACCTTCACTTCGACGCTGCCGTCGACTTCCAAGCCGAGGCCGGGAAGGCCGATGTCGAACTGAACGGGGATGTCGAGCAGGGCAATGTCCGTGCCCAGGATCATGTCCCATTCGGTCTGGTCGTTTTCATTGTCGTCGTTGACGTCGCGTTCGGTTCGGGTGATGTCGTTGATCGTGATCGTGCCGCTGTTGTTCTTGTCGCGCAGCAGGTTCAAGCCCTCGGGACCGAAAGCGTCGAACAGCACTTGCTGCATTGCGTCGGTATCCTTGGCGGCGCTTTCCTGTTGCGCGCGGCGCCAGGCGTCGATGAAGTCGGTGCGGATTTCATGGATGAAGTTGGCCGCGTCCTGGAGGTCTTCGCCGACGAACGGTAGGCGTTGGCCGAATATCTGACCGGAGAATACGGGACCGGTGATCGTCGTCGTGCCGGCGATGTTTCCCAGGTCGGTGACGGTGAGCAGCAAGTCGCCGGCGAAGTTGGTGCTCGTGGGGAAGAAGACCGGCAGTTCGATGGTGACTTTGCCCGTGAAATCGAGCTGGACGTTGCCGAAGCCGATTTCGTCGAGGTAGATCGCGCCTTCGGTCGTGCCGGCGTTGCCGTCGGTGAGGCCGAGCGTGAGAACGGCGCGGTCGATGTCGGATTCGATTTCGCCGTCGCCGTCGATGACGGCTTCGCCTTGGGCGATGAAGATGCCGAGCGGCCCGATGGCGGCGGTGAACTCGATGTCCTCGCCGGCGACGCGGCCTTTGACTTCGAGCGACGTGGTTTCGTATACGAGCGGCCGCGGCGCGGCGGGGTTCGACAAGTCGATGCCGAAGTCGAGGTTCAGCGTTGCCTGAGCGATCGCGCCGAGCATCCCGGTTCCCGAAATGTCGACCAGCCGACCGAGTCCGTCTTCGAGCAAGTCCATGTCGATGCGGAACTCGTCGGTGAAGTTTTCGACGAGCGTGAGACTGATGCCGAGCACTTCCGCGGCGTCGTCCCAGGTGAGGTCGAGTGCCGAGTCTGCTAGCCCGAGGGCGGTTTCGAGCTTGTCTTCGAGGAGGTTGAGCGTGCCGTCGGGGTCGTCTTGGAATCCTTGGATCGCGGCGAGAAATTGCTCGGCAAAGTCGAACGCTTCGCCCATCGAGACGCCGATTCCGGGGATTTCGATGCTGTAGAGCGATTGGCCCTGCGTGTCGGCGAGGAAGGCGGCGAAGGCTTCGAGCGCGGCGAGAACGTCGCTTTCGCCCCCATCCTCGAACGCGAACAGTTCGCTGAAATTGTTGAAGGATACCGTCGGCGCGCCGGAAATGGCGTCGGCGTAGGCAATAGTCACGTTCGGGCTGCCACCGACGGGCGAACCGAGAATCGTGGCCGTAATCGGCAGCGTCGACGAAAGCGACCCGGCAAGCGCCAGGTTGTCGACGATGGCGGTCACGTCGCCGGCCGAAGCCTGGAGGATTTCCGGCACGAACACGCGGCCGCCGGTCGTTTGCGTGGCGAGGTCCTTGAGGTCGAAGTCGGCGGAATACGTGCCGCTGGCGGTGCCGCTGGCGATTGCGACGTTCAAAAATCCGAAGCGGGCCGTGGCGTCAATGTCCGGCGCCGAAAGCGTCACGTCAGCGGCGGCGGAGAAATCTTCGACGAACACGTGGTGCGCGATCGTGTCGATCGCCATTTGGCCATTCGTAAAGTGCAATGCGGTCAGGATCGCGTTGCCCGCCGTTGCCGTGAGCTTGAGGGATTCGATCGGCAAATCGCCGACGGTCTTGAGGACGAGCTTGCCGCTCTCGGCGACGGCGGCGACGTTGGCGGATATGCCGGCGGTCGCCAGCGCCGCGTTGAAGTCGGCGGCGAGGTCGGCGAGGGACGTGTTCGTCGTCGTCGAGGCGGCGGCAACGGTCACGGCGATCGGATTGGCCGCAGCGATGGAGAGCGAGAACACGGCGTCGCTCGTGAGGACACCGCTCGCGGGTCCGGCGGCCGAAGGAACGAGCCTCGCTTCGAGCTCTTCCAAGTCGATGCCGAGCGTGAACGACAAATCGCCGGCGAGCGCCGCGCCGACTTGGGACGACGTGGCTATATCGTCGAGCGAGCCGAGATCGGCGTCGAACCCGACGGCGAGCGGCGCGGCCGGGAAGGCGTGCGACAACTCGACGTGATAAGTCATCTCGTGCGTCGTGCTGTTATAGGTCGGCGCGATCTCGGCGACGGACAGACCCAGCGCGCTGGCGAGCGACGCGGTGAGGCTCTGGGCGCTTGCAAAACTCGGCGTCGTATCCGGACCCGGAGAAAGCAGCTCGACGAGGCCCGCGGTCGGATCGGTGAGCAACCGGCCAAGTTCGACCACGTCGCCGAGCGATTGATTCTTCGCCACGTGCAGCGAAACGTCGAACGGCGCCGTCTCGCCGAGATTGTCGAGGCTCACGCCCAATTGGTTCAGCACGCCAAGGAGCGATGTGGCCGTGAGATTCGTAAAGGGGCGGAGCTGCTCGAAGTCCGCGTTGAACGTAATGTCCGGCGGCGTGAATGGGTCGCTGGTCGTGAAGCTGGCGGTTGCCGTGCCGGTCGGCGTGTAGCCGGCGAAACTGTGGCCCGTGAACGAAACGCTGCCGCTGGCCGAGCCGGACGTGGTCGACGAAAGCATCGCGGCGAGGTTCTCCGGGTCGAGCTCCGTGAGCGTGAGGTCGCCCTGCGAATCCGCGTCGGGATTGGCGATGTCGAGGTCGATGGTAGCCGCAATGCTCATCGAACCGCCGGCGAGCGTGGCGTCCAAAAAGCCGGCCCGCATCGAGGAGCCGCTGCCGAACGTGGGCATGGCGTCGACCGTGGCGTCCCAGTCCGGAATGCGGACAAAGAAGGCGTCGGCCGGGTCGAGGCCCGCGCTTAAATCCATGCCGAACGACAGGGGCAGCGTCATCGTGGAGACGTAGCCGAACGTCGCGTCGAACGCGATGCCGAGCGCTTCGCCCTTGAGACCGAGGCTGGGATTCGTCGCGAAGGACCGCGTGGCGACGAACGTGAGGCTAAACACGAGCTCTTCGTCGCCGGCGATGTCGTCGCGGCCGCCGCTGACGGTCATGGAATCCACGGCGATCGATAAGCCGGGATAAATATCGCCGTCGAGTCCGGTGAGCACCGCGACGAGTTCGTCGGTGGTGGGCGAGATATCGCCCGCGAAATAGGCGTTGATCGGGTCGACGAGCGCGGTTTGGAGCGTGCCGGAGAAGTCGGCCGTCGCGCCGATCGGTTGGCCGACGACGGGGAGCGGCGTGCCGGCCTGGCCGTATTGGGCAAGAGCGGCCGCCCATTCGACGAAGCCATCGAGCCCATCCATGAGCGTCGTTTGCTGAGCGGACGTGATGCTGGCATTCGACAGCGCGAGCAAGTGCCGCGGTTCGAGCGATTCGAGCCGCATCTGCCGGCGAGCCGGCGGCGGGCGAAGGATCGAACGGCGATGCGGAATGGACTCGCGGCGCAATCGAGGGCGATTGCGCGGCCCGCCGAAATTGGGTCCGCGACTCATGATGCACCTTCCTCCGCGCTCGTTGCGCGGCGAGGTTGGATGGAGCGGGATTTGCCTGGATGCGATGGAACGCGGTCTGGCCCGGCGGCGCGATGGCGAATGGCGCAACCGAGGCGATACGGAGGTCCGCGGCGCGGTAGCAATACGCTGCCCCGGAAGCCAACCTCGCAACGTCCAGCATAAGAGAGGGGTCGTGGGAGGGCAACAAAAAAACTCGCGCTTTGCAACTTGGGTGTGCGGCGACGCGCGGGGGCGACCCGCTCTCGTTTCTCGGATCGCGTGGCGGTTACTTCCGAGCCCCGAGTGCGGTACGATGCCGAAGCAGCGGCGACGACGTCACCAATCAGGGGAGGCGGCCATGAACCAGGCACGATTCTGGCTCACGATTGCGGGGATTTTGGGCGCGGCGGGGGTCGGGCTGGGCGCTTATGGAGCGCATGGCTTGGAGCAGCGCGTCGTGGCGGTCGTCGCAGGGAGCGGCGTGTCTGCGAGCGATGAACTCCCGGCGGAGCAGCGCAAGGAGATCGCGCGGCGATTGGACAACTGGAAGACCGCGGCGCAGTATCAGATGACGCACGTCGCCGCGCTGCTGGCCATCGGGCTGGCGGCGGGGCGCTGGCCGAGCCGGATGTGGTGCGTCGCCGGGGCGGCGATGCTCCTGGGCATCGCGATGTTCTCGGGAATGCTGTATTACGAAGCCCTCGCCCCCGAGCGGCGGTTGGGAATCGTCGTGATGTTCGGCGGCATCAGCTACATCGCGGGCTGGTTGCTGTTGGCGGCCGCGGCGATTCGTGTCGCCCGCGACTGAGGCGCTGCGTGAGCCGATCGCCGCGGCGAGCAATAACGCGATCGCCGCCAAAACCAGACACGCGCCACGGATCGTTTTCGACCGGCGAATGCGATGGTCCGCAGGCAGGCGGTTGACCCAAACTGCCGCGACAAAAGCAGCGCCAGTGGCAAGGGTCAAACCGAGCGAAAACGCATCACCGTCCGCTCGCGCTTCGGGAGCATAAGACATCGCCGACGCCATCAACGCGGCGACAGCCAGACCGCCGACGATGATCCATGCGAGCGTCGTCGTCTTCATGATTACGTCGTCGGCTTACCCGCCGCGTCGGCCGCCGCGGCCACCGCGATCGCCGCCGCCGTCGAAGCTGCGTCCGCCGCGTCCGCCGCGATCGCCGCCGCCGTCGAAACTGCGACCGCCGCGGTCGCCACCGCCGTCGAAGCCACGGCCGCCGAAGGGTCCGCCGAACGGGAAGCCGCCAAATGGGATCTGGCCAGGCTGGAAGCTCGGCGGTTGCGGCTGCTGGCCGAAGTTCTGCGGTCCGGGAGGCGACGCCGCCGTGTTCTGCGACGACGGTTGCGTGGACGAACGCGGCGTCGTGCTGGAACCCGTGACGACCTTGTCGCCGTACGTCGCCACGAGCACTTGCTGGATCGCCTGGGCACTCGAGTTCTTGGGCGAGTAGACCACGCTGTGCTGCTGCGACGCGGCCGACACGGAATCGAGCGTTTGCACCAGGCTCTTGATGTCGTTGAAGACGTAGTCGGGCGCGACGACGATGAGGGAGTTGCTGCGGGTGTCGACGTTGACGCTGACCTTCTCGATGTCGTTGCGGTCGATGCCTTCGCCGCCATTGCTGCCGCCGCGGCCGCCTCGTCCGCCGCGTCCGCCACCGCCGCGCAACATGCGGATGAACTCTTCCGGCGAAGGCTGGCGCTGTTGCTGTTGCTGGGCATTGCCGCCGACGTTGATGCGGTCGGCGTAGACGAGCTTGACCGTTTCGGCGATGTCCGCGGCCGGATTGTTGTAGACGGGAATGAACCGCGGCTCGTCTTGCAGCCGCTTGTCGGCGATGCCGGTATCCTGGCGGTCGATGACTTGGAGCAGTTGTTCGACCGTGTCGATGTCGGTCGACGCGCCCTGGACGATGAGCGAGTTTTGCCGCGGGTCGGCGACGATCGTGAGCGAAGAGCTGCCGCCGAGCGTATCGCCGGCGCCGCCCAAGAGACCGCCGAGCAGACCGCCGCCGCCGCCCAAGGCCGCGCCGGCGATGTCGCCGAAGAGCGAACCGCCGCCGCCCGTGTCGCCGCCGCCGCCCTGGAGGACTTCGTCGAGTAGCGTCTTGGCGTGCTCGGCTTTGATGTATTGGAGATAGAAGACGGTGAACTCGCGGCCGCCGGACGTGGTCGTGTCGAGGAACTGGTTAACCATGTCCTCGAAATCGTCGAGGGCTTCGAGATCGTCGGAGGCGATCACGAGGCCGCCGGGAGTGACTTTGACGATGATGTCGGCGCCCTTGATGCTCTTCGGGGCTTCGTCGGTCGCGGGTTTGGGCTCGGGAGCGGTTGCGGGGGTTTCGGGCTTGGTTGCGGGTTGGGCGGCGGGCGGTGTTTCGGCACGCGGGGCGGGGGCTTCCGGGGCGTCGGACGGTTGCGAAACGAAGCGGACACGCGCGCGGTTGGACGCATTGCCCCCGGTGTGTTCACCGGGGGCTAAATTGACGCGAACGATGCGGATGCGGTCGAGCGACGGGGCGTAGTGCGTCGAGCGGTCGGAGGGCGGTGCGGTGGGTGGGATGAACTCTTCGCCCGATTGATACTTGCGGATCGTGCGGGGTTCGAGGACCGGTTGCGACGTGTTGGAATCTTCCGGGAAAAGCTCGCGGCGGAAGAGCGATTCGAGTTCGTCGGCCGGATCGCTGCGGCGCGAGTTCGGCGGTGGAAGGCTGCGGTCCGGAGTGCCCGCGGCCGGGGCCACGATCCGAATTTTGTTCGTGCGATTCAAGTTCCAGAACGGCTCGATCTCGCCGATGATCGAGCGGGCCTGGCGGGGCGACATCTGCAGAACGCGGACCGGGCCTTTGCCCGAGGCGAGCATCGTCGCGTCGTCGCTGGTGGCCGTTTCGCCCATCTTGGCGAGCAGGTCGCGAATCTGCTCGAGTTGGGCCTTGCTGGCGCGGATCACCAGCCGCTTGTTGAGCGGGTCGGCATCGACGATCGGAGCGTTGGCTGGGTTGGCTTCGGCGGCGTAGAGCTTGCCGATCATCAACACGGCGAGATCGGGATCGACGTAGCGGAGATGGACGACCTCGATCTGGCGGCCGTCGCTTTGCATCTGGTCGATGAGGGCTTTGATCGTCCGATGTTGGGAAGGCCGAGCGAGGGCATTGATGTGGCCGGTCTTGGGATCGGCGCTGAGCCGTACGTCGGGTTGGCCGGCCATGAAGGTTTGCAGCACCGCGAGCACTTGTTGCGAGTCGGCCACGGAAATCGTGTAGACCTCGAACTGCGGTTCCTCGCGCGGGCCGGTCTCGCCGTTAGGATTGGGCTGATCGAGAACCTTGATGAGCTCGGTCAGCTTGTTGCGCTGTTCTTGCTTGCCGCTGGCAAACAGGCGGCCCGAAACCGGTTCGAGGAGTAGTCGCAGCGATCCATCCGGAGCGATCATCGTTCCGGGCGCCATTTGGAAGTGTTGCTGGATCGGCGGAATGGCCTGGTCGGCTTTGATGTGCTTGAGCTCGATCCAGTGCAACTTGTCGTCGGTCGACGGCGGCGGGTTTTCGATGCCTTGGATGACCTTGCGAATCGCGCGGAGCCGGCCGGCCGTTTCGACGACCTGAAGTCGTTTGGCTTTCGTCAGCTTGACGATCGAACCTTGCGGACCGAGCATCGGGCGGATCTCCGCCTCGATATCGTCGGGCGACGAGCGTTCGAGGGCAAAGAGCGTCCGGACGAGCTCGTATTCGCCATGCTTGTCCAACTCGTCTTCTTGCACGTAGGGCACGAGGATCGACGGCACTTCGTCGGTTCGGACCACCATCAGCATCTTGCGGTTGCGGATGATGACCATGCCCTTGGTGAGCAGGTAGCTGTTCAACAGGTCGATGGCTTCGACGGGCGTGTAGCCTTCGTCGTCGGTGTAGTTGAACGTGCCCGACGGCGGCGTTTCCATAAACAGCGAGTAGCCGTTGACGCGGGCGAACCAATCGAGGACCGAGTCCCACGGTTGATAGCGGAACTTGAAGCGGATCTTGCCGTCGGGATCGAGCGGCTCGACCGGGAGCGGCTCGCGGACCGTGTGATTGACGGCGGGAGGAGCGGTCGTGCGAGCCGGGGCGTCGCGCGAATCGCGGCGGTCCGGCGCCGCAACGGCAGGTTGGTCGGGCTTCGATGCCTCGGGCTTGGCGACGTCGGGCTTTGTGGTTTCGGGCTGGTTGCCTTCCGCGGGCTGTTTGGTCGCGTCGCCCTGTTCGTCAGCAGTTTCGGACGGCGCTTCGGTCGTGGCCTTGGGCGGTTCGTCGCCTCCGTCGGCTTGCGCGACCGCAGTCGTGGAGCGTGCCGGAGTAGGGGCAGCGGCCGAAGGAGCGGTTTCCCCAGCGGCGCGGCGGGCGTCTCGGACCTGCCGGAGCTTCGCTTTTTGGTCCGGGTTGAGCAGCCGCAGCCCCTCGATCTCGGCCCGAGTCCGCAGGTCGCTGAGCTTGGCGTCCCTGTCTTCGGGCTTGAGGTCTTTGAAGTTGAGCGCTTCGAATTCGTGCTTGTCGATCACCTTAATCAGGTCGGCTTGCTGTTTTTCGCTCAGACCGAGTTGTTTGGCGACGGCCGGTTCGTCGAGCAGGGCGAGGACGCCGACGAGTTGCGGGTCCGCGGCCATGACCGATACCGACAGCGTAGCGAGGGCGACGAGGGCGGCGACAGCCCAGCGGAATCCAAAGCCCGTGGCGGAGTGCGTGGTAGGCCGCATCGTCTTTCCTTTCCATCACTTAGGGCGAACGGAACACCGGCCGCGCGGGCGTGTTCGCAGCAAACCTTTATGTTACCCCGGCGCGGGTCGCCGCTCCAGCGAAATCAACGCGGTGATCGGCCACAAGCTAGTGCTTTGTCAAACCCCAATTCTAGGGTGGGTGCCACTGCTGGCTTGTCCAGCAGTGAGAATCGACATGTGACGTTGCCGCGCGAATCGCACTGCTGGACAAGCCAGCAGTGGCACCCGAATTTTTAGCGTTGACAGAGCACTAGTTTCCGAGGATCGACGGCAGACCGAGGCCACCCTTGGCTTTTCGCTCGACGACCAACTTGGCTCGGACAGTCAGTTTGCCGGGTTCGAGGGCCGCTTCGGCGTCGAGACCGCGAAACCACACCAGCGGCGGGGCCACGTAACCGTCGGGCGTTTGGACCGACCGGCTATTTTGCCCGGACTTCGCAAATTCCCAGGCCGTGGAGGTCCAGACCGTCAGCCCGTCGTCGCGCTCCGCCAACTTATATTCACCCCCAAGTGGGCAAATAAGTTTCGCTCCGCACAGGTTTTCCGCCAAAGGAAGCGTCTCGGAGCGGGGGATGTGGAACTGTTCGGCAAGCCGGTGGAGATAGCGGGAATTGCCGGTCGACCCGGCCCAGGTCCGACCGTAACCCAGGGCATTGAGATAGGCCGCCAGATGAGTTCCCGTGAGGTCGCCGGCACGAACGCGGATTTGGGCGGGTCGGTCGGCCTCGACGACGCGAAGTTGACCGGCTTTAGCGGCCAGGTCCTCCTTGTGCAAAGCGACGACCGTGAAGTCTTTGTGTTTAAGGCCCCAGACGCCCAACTGCGGAAAGACGTCGAAGAACGCCGCCTCGCCCTCGGCCAACGGCCGGTCGAGACCGAGAAATCGGGCGATTGGGCCCGCTTCGGGCCAACTGCCGACGTACAGGTTCGCCTGACGAACGGCTTGGAGCTTGTTAAGAAAACCGTCGCCGGGGGCCACCGGACCGGCGAAATCGTCGAGTCCGACGAACATCAATCGGCTCCGCTCGTCCGGCGGCGGCGCTTCCGGGCGCACGGCTCCGCCGCGCAGATTACCCAAGACCTCGCCCAGCGGCCCTTCGCCAAGTCCGCCGAGCATTCCCGCGAATGCCGAGCGCAGGTCCACATTGCGGACGTGAGCGGAAAGCGAGACGAGGTTGCCGTCGAGCGGTTCGACATACTCCCTGGTCGCCGGTCCGAGCCGTTCGGCGATCGTACGGTACGTGCGGCCGGTGAAGGGCGAAACGCGGGCTTCGATCGAGACCGTTTCGAGCTCGCCCTGGGGCTTCGGGCGTTCGCGCCGGTCGTCGAACTTGAGTTGGTCGCCGGCCTCGCGGCGGAGGGCGATGAGAATCGGCTCCGCCTGGCCGAGCGTGGCGCGAAAGGCGTCCGAAAAACGGGCGTAGTCGTCGGCTTCGCGGGCTGTCACGGCTTGGACGGGTACGTCGGGGACCGGCAGGAACGATCCGCGACCGCCGCGGAGCGAATCGAACGGCCGGCCTTCGTCCGTGAACACGATCCGCGAGCCATCGGGCCGTACGGCAATGTCCGCGGGCAAGAACCCGGCGTCGGCCAACTCGCGCGGCGACCGGGCGGCGATGCCTTCCGCTTTCGCGGCGAGGCGGGCCAGCGTGAGCAGGTCCATTTCGACCGCCGAGCGCAGACGGCGGGCCATTTCGACGCGGTAGTGCGGCGATGCGAGGTTGCGGAGGAAGGCGTCGGAAAGATACGCGAAGATCGTATCGTTGCGCTTGGTTGGCATTTCGCGGCGAGCGTGGCGGAACTCGGCCGAGCCGCCGAGGCTTGCCTTGCCCTCGCCCGCTTCGAAAAAGCGGTGGACGAGCCCTTCGCTGGACGTCACGAGGTGGTAGTCGCCGTCGACCGCGTAGAACGAGCGGATGCGATTGTCGGGCGTGTGCAGGAACGACACGTCGCGGCCGGCAATCTTGATGGTCGAGAGTTTCGCGTCGGCGTTGGCATCCTTGGCCGCGGTGCGATGCTTCGCGATGTCGTTGCTCAAAACGGCGTTGCTGCGGGCCTCGAACAACATGCCGACGGCGGCGCCTTCGCGAAAAAACGTGTCCATGCCGATCATCGCGACATCGGAGATCACCTGGCCGCCGAAGAGATTGCCGAGCGTCGTGTCGCGGATGGCGAGTTGCGTTTCCATCCGGCCGCTCTGGTCGAAGTCGAGACCTTGAGCCGAGATCATGTTGCCCAGGTCGCCGCCGAAATCGGTCAACAAGTCGCGCATCCAGCGATAGTTGGCAAAGCTGCCGAAGCGGACGTAATAGCACTCTTCGGGGACGTGTTTCGCGATCTCTTCGATGCGCACGTCCTCGGGAACGTCCGGCACGCGGATTGGCGGAAGCGTCGCGCTCGGGAGCGGTTCGGTGGCTTCCGAGGAAAGCCCGCGATTGCCGAGCATGGCGTCGTGCAACACGGCGGCGTGCAGCGACTGTGTGCCCAGAAGCAGTCCTAGACCGGAGTCGGGTTCGCCGGACGGCAAGAGCTTGCGGCCTTGAAGGGTCGGTTCGAGGCCCGTCCGACGCGAAAGCATTGCCAGGAGATAGTGATCGAACAGAGCCGGGTAGCCGCCGCGGGAAACCATTTGTTCGGCGGCGGCGTTGTATTGCCGCCACCATTGGCGGAGCATCCGCTGGTGCGCCCGGGGCCGACCGCCGGGAACGATGCGGACGGTCTGTTTGCGGGGCGCGTAAAGCGTGACGTCGAGCGGTTCCGTGCCGCGGAAGATGAACATCAGCGAGAGCCGGCCTGGATCGTCGAACGCGTCCGCGGCGCGGCCGAGTAAGCCGGCGTTGCGCGCCGGATAGAGAATCCGGCCGTTCGCCTCGGTCACCTCGAGCGCATCGACGCCGGAAAGCCCGGCCGTCGCGCCGTCGGGCAGCCGCACGGAAATCCGCCCCACGCCGAACGGTTCGCCGGGAACCGCTTCGGCGTCGATTTGCCCAACGGCCCGAGAGGCAAACAGAGCGACGAGCAACAGGCTCGCGACGCGAACGAACTTGCAGGCGGTCATGATGCGGTCCCCCGGGAAATAAGTAGTCGGCGCGTGGCGGTGGGTCGCCGCAACGCCGCCAATTCTACTGCCGGTCGTATCGCGGGCAAACAAGGTGCCGGTTTTGCCGATTCTGCCGCGATGTCGCGATTCCAGTGGGCGCTGGGTACACTTGAAAGAGCGAGGTCCATCACGCGCCGTAGCGGGCCCGCATGTTGGGAGCAGCGAAGAGACCGTACACGATGCGCCTGCCGAACCAGATCGAACGGAAACACGAGTTCTCGCTGCCCGAATTGCCTGTTGCACGCGGCGCGGAGCACGATCTTGCCGTGCCGCGCGCGACCCGCGTCGTGCTGGCGTTGCTGGCGGCCGCCGCGACGGGGTTGTCGGCCTACTTGGCGTGGCTGTCGTTCACCGGGGCGAGCGTCGCGGGCTGCGACGCTGGTGGGGCGTTCGATTGCGACCACGTGCTCGCCACGCGATGGTCTTCGTGGCTCAGTGTGCCGATCGCCCTGCCCGCCGTGGCGATTTACGGTTCGATCCTGGCGGTCGTGGCATTCCTGTCGCCGCGCGTTCCGCGGGGCGTACGCCGGGCGGCCTGGTGGATCGTGCTGGGACTCAGCGCGACTGCGGCACTGGCGGCGGTTTGGTTTGTTGGCTTACAGGTGCTTTACATCGGACACTTTTGCTGGCCGTGTCTGGCGACGCATACGTGCGGTTTATTGCTGGCGGCGACGGCCTGGTATGCCGCCACTGTCGGTTCGCGACGCGCGGACGCGAACGTGCCGCCTCGGAAATGGATTGCCGCGGCGGCGGGCGCTTTGCTCGTGGCCGTACTCGTCGCCGGGCAAGCGGTTTACGAACCGCCGACGTTTCGCATTGACCGCGGCGAATCGCACGTGGCGGTGGTCGAAGCGCAAGGTTCCCCGGAACGCGCAGATGCCGAGCCGCACGGCGATCCGTCCACCCAGCAACGGGAGCGAGCCGCCGGCGCCGCTTCACCCGAAACGCCGCGTTCGGCCCAAAAGCCGGCACTGTCGCGGATCCTCAAACTGCGCAACACGTCGATCACGCTGGATGCCTACGAGCATCCGATCCTCGGGTCGCCGGATGCCGAGCACGTCATCGTGAAGGTGTTCGACTACACGTGCCACCATTGCCGCGATCAGCACTTTCAACTCGAAGAGACACGCGAGATTCTGGGAAACCGGTTGGCGATTCTCGTGCTGCCTACGCCGATGAACGGGAAATGCAATCCGTTCGCGCCGCCGAAGAGCGACGGGCCGACCGCTCACGCCTGCCTGTATGCGCGATTGGCGGTCGCCGTGTGGCTCACCGACCGGGCGAAGTTTGCCGAGTTTCACCACTGGCTGTTCGAGCCGGAGACCCCGCCAGCGATCGAAGACGCGCGGAAGAAGGCCCGCTCCCTCGTCGGCGAGGCGGCGATCCGCCTGTTTGACGATGGCGTCGAGCCGATCGCCCAGATCGAGCTGCATACAAAGCTCTACGGCGCGCTCGGCAGCGGGAAGATTCCCAAGCTTGTCGACGAGCGCATGATCATCGACGGGCGCTTTCAGAGCGGCAAGCAAATCGTCGAGGTGCTCGAAGAGCAGTGGAAACTGCCGCGGTAACACGGCGCGAGCGTAGCGTGGGTCGAACGAAGTGAGGCCCAGCAGCAACGAGGAAGGAATGGTGAATGGAAAATGGCGAATTGTGAATCGTGCATGTTGTGCGGCGGCCGTGCGGCATTCACCATTCACCATTCACCATTTGCTATTCACTATTTCTTGGCGCAACCGGTGGGCCTCACTTCGTTCGACCCCATACGCATCAAGTTAAGGAAATTGGTCTGGCAAAAAAGCGGGAAGTTCCTTCTGGTATGAGAGTTGTGTCACGACATCTCCTACTGGAAGAAG
>QEVJ01000165.1 GCA_003576845.1 Planctomycetota bacterium | reverse complement strand
CGACCATCCGAGTGTCTCCTATTCGAAGGTTTCGCAAATCCTTCCAATAGAAGCGCTGGCCTGATCCCTTTCATAGATTTAAAGCATTCTGGGGACATAGCAGCATTCTGGGGACATACCAGGGGACAGACCCTTGGGAAAGTGCGTTTTTCGCCGCAGATTGCGACGTGCCTGAGAGGGTCAGTCCCCTTTTTCAACAGTCTGTTAAGCCTTGAAACTTCTACCCGACCCCGCTGGCCTCGAAATGAACGACACACCCCGGCCTGCGCTCGTCGCGGCGAGCTGGTTCTCCTTGCTGGTCGCCGTGCTCGCGATGAGCGTGCCGTACATGGAGTTCATCTCGGGCGCGCGGGCGGTGGAGACGATGGGCAAAGAGCTCGACGCCGAGTTGCCGCCGTCGGCCGCGGTGTTCGAACTGCCGCAGTGGAGCGCGGCCACGGTCCTTGTCGTGCTGATGTTGGCGCTGGTCGTCAAGGAGCTTGCCCTGGGTGACGCGGCGGCAAAGGTAGCGATCAACGTTTCGCTGGCCGTCTTGCTGCTCGTGGCCGGAGCGTGGTTCGCCTTGCTCGTCAGAGCGGCGACCGCGTATTTGCACGATCCGCTCGCTCCGCTCGGCGCTGGGCCGATGTAGGCCGGACGCGGCGAGCTTCGCTGCGCGGCGGCGAAAATCCCCGGCGACTCGCGCCGCCGGGGACGTTCGAGGCATTACGAACCCAACGGGCAGTCGTTACTTGTCCGTCGGGCATTCGTTGCAACATGCCGCGTCGGCAACGCAACATGCCGCATCGGCCGCACAGCACGCCGCCGCCGGTTCGCAACAGGCGGCGCCTTCCGTGCAACACGGCGCCCCCTCAACGCAGCAGTCGCCGCCAGGCTGGCAGCACGCCGCGCCGTCGGCGCAACAAGCCGCTTCCGCGACGCAGCACGCCGGCATTTCGACCGCCGCGGCCGCTTGTCCCTTCGTCGGGCAACAGTCGCTCTCGGGCGAGCAGCACGCCCGTTGCTCGACGCAACACTTCGGCAAAGTTGCCTTATCGGAGCTTGCCGGCTCGGCGTTCGCGGCGCCGAACAACGAAAAGCCGGCGAATGCAGACGCGAGAAACAGAAACGAGGAAGTAAGTGCATGACTCATAGTCGAAAATCTCCCAATGATCGCATCGGCCGAGCGCACCGAAGACACGGCGCGGCAAGGCGACGCGGCTCGATCCAAGCGAAAAAAAGAAACCAACACGAATGGGCATGCCGGCGCGCAATGTGAGCGCACCGGCGGCGCGATCAAATCTGAAGGCGCACGTGTTGGGCGACGAGCGTCGCAGGCCCAATATCGAAGGCGGCGGGGTCGAACGAGCGCGCCTCGCGCGGCGAGACATCATCGGCCCAGGCAGCCGGCATCGTACCCCGCGGCAACGGAACGTCGACAATCCGCCGCGGCTGCTGGGGAAGTTCGTAAGGCGCCGCCGGGCTTCGATCTCGCGAACGGCAAGTGCAATTGTCGCCGCATCCGCCGCCGCATGCATAACCACAGCAACAACACGCTTCGTCCGTGTCCCGCGGACCGGCCGCATTCTCCGCCGCGAGCACTCCGCCGAGCAGAACGAGCGCCAACAGCGTGACGACACCTCGGAATTTGGCGGTAATCGCAGGCATACCAGGGACTACGCTCGAATCGTGCGGCCGGTTCGTTGGCGGCAGCGGAATTCTAGCCAGTCGCCGCAGAAAGGCCACCACAAAACCCGGTCGTGCGTGCGAAACCGTCCGCTCCTCGGCGACAATCGCAATCTGTGGTGCCGTCGAGCCCCAACTATAACCGCATGGGGGGCAATGGTTTCCCTGCGGCCTCATCCCACGGCAAGCGTCTTTCGCTTCTCGGCGATAAGCGCCAACAGCGCCTGCTGCGGCTTGGCGAACTTGTCGATCCCCTCGTCCATCAGGAAGGCTTCGAGCTTTGCAAAATCGACCTTCGCGTCGATGTCGGCCGCGACGGCGGCGGGAATCGGTTCATCGACGGTGCGTCGGAAAGTTTCGCCGCTCGCTTCGACGGCGTCGTTCGTCGCCGGAGGGTTCGTCTGAATGTCGCTGCCAGCGAGTGCCGCGACGTACTTCCACGGCTTGTCATCGGGTTTTTTCGTGCCGGTGCTGGCAAAGATGATCTCTTGGGCGAGCGGAAGGCGTTTATCTGCCCAAAACTTCTGGTTTTCGGCCCAGAGCCGCTTGGCGTTGACGATGCCGACCTGCCCCTGTGCCGCCGCCGACAGCGTCGGCACGTGCTTCTCCGTGTACACGTCAATCCGCGAGACGAAAATGCTGTAGACGCTCTTGAACGCATCGCGGCTCGCTCGTTGCTGCGCTCCGCGCCACACGGCGTCGCGGGCGGCGCGGTATTGCCGCTCGGTGAAGATCAGCGTGACGTTGAGCGTGACGCCGGCGGCGCAAAGTTCTTCGAGCGCGTCGATGCCGGCCGGTGTCGCGGGGACTTTGATCATCCGATTCGAATGGCCCGCGGCCCAGTGCTTGCCCAGGCGAATGTACTCCGCCACGCGCTCGGCATGGGGCGGGCCAAGCTTCGGGTCTTCGAGCAGTGGGTCGATCTCGAAGCTCACGTATCCGTCGTTGCCACGCGTCTCCTTCCAGACCGGCGCGAACACGTCCTGAGCAGCCCGAACTAGCCGGTCGGTCATTTGCCACGCGATGTCCGAATCCGAAAGCCCTTTGGCGGCCAGTTCGCGGATCGAGTCGTCGAACCGTCCCGTCTTCACCAGGTCCGCCACGATGATTGGATTCGACGTGGCGCCCGTCGCTCCTAGTGCGCGGTTAGTGCGAATCAACTCGGGATCGATCGAGTCGAGCCAGAGTTTCGTGCCGGAGGCGATGAGCGATTGAAGCGGAGAGGGCATGGGCGGGGCTGGGGGCTGGGGATTTAAGGGATTCTGGTCTCGGCTGGCATTCGCGTGCTTCGGCAGGATACCGGGTTTGGCGGGTTTCCTTCAACCGCGGCCCGGCACGGAATCGTCGGGCGATTTGGCACGGCACGGCATGGCGGCGGCGAGAAAGGGAGGAGTTTTCTGAGATTTGGGAATTCTGGGCGAATTCTGCCGGTTCCGGCGATTCTGCCGATTATTTCTGGGGCCGCGTGGCAAGGTTTTCCGATTACGCAAAGGAATAGGCCGCGCACCGTTCCCGCGCCTGCGATTCTGCCCGCCGGCACGTGGCCAGCCAAGGAGGATGCACCGGTGTCCATTACGGTTCGACACACCCTGTTCTCGCTCGCGGCCGTGGCCGGGTTTTATGCCAGCGTCGCGGCCCAAACGCTGACGGATCCGAATGCGCCGAGCGAAGCCGCCAGGGACATTGCCTCCGCCGCGTCGCTCGAAGCCGCGCCGCCCGCCGAGGGCCTGATTCCACCGGAATCCGCGGACGATGGCCCGCCGCGTATCGATGCCCATTACACGGCGGTCGACAACTCCGCCATCCAAAACGCCGAAGACGACAGCGAAGAACCGCCCATCGCGGGTGACATCGACGACCAGATGACGGCCGGCGAAAAATCGAACGCCGCGCACGACATCGATACGCACGGCGCCGAAACGATCGTCGCCGACAATGCCGGCGAATACGTCGGCGACGATTGGGTGTACGAAGACGACGCCAGCTTTGCCGAGCTCATCAGCTCCGGCACGTGGCTCCACCGCGGCCGCTGGTTCAGCCAGATGGAAGCGTCGCTCGTCCAACGCTCGACCGCGCCGCGGCAGATTCTCTCGGACATCCCGCTCATCTTCGGAACGCAGACGTTCTTCAGCGAAGCCATGACGACAGAATCGTCCGGCTTCGGCTACGAACCGGGCCTGCGCGTCACGGTCGGCAAGTATCTCGGCCGCGACGGCGAAAACCGCGACCGCACCCTGGAATTCACCTTTTGGGGACTCAACGAATGGACGAGCCAGCACGCCATCGCGGCCGTCAATCCGTCAAACGAATCGTCCCTGCTGCGCACGCCGCTCGACCGTGGTATCGGCGCGTACAACTTCGCGACCGCTCACCAATATGCCTACGAGTCCAACCTGAACAGCTTCGAGGTCAATGCCAAGATTTCGCGACGCCTCGGACGCGACCAGATGGTCCTCACGCCCGACGGACATTGGGAACGCCAGTGCGCTCCCGGTAAAACACCGACGTTTCTCGGCGGGTTTCGGATTATCACGATCGACGAGGAATTCTCGTTCGATGCTCAACGCACCGGCCTGTCGAGCATTACCAACTTGCCCGACGCATCCGGCACGTACGACATCGACGCCCAAAATCGGCTGTTCGGCCTGCAATTGGGAGCGGAAATGATCCAGCAGCACTGCAACTGGAGCTTCGGCGTTGGCGGCAAGATCGGCGGTTATGCCAACTTCGTCGATCAGACCACAACGGTCCGCGTCTCCGACACGCGCACCGGCCTTTCGTCGTCGAGCCGCGATGAGAGCGCTTCGGACGTCCAAATGGCGCTGGGCGCGGAGCTTAAGCTGCTCGGCACGTATCAAATCCGTCCGAATATCGCCCTGCGATGCTCGTACGATTTCATCTACCTGCAAGGCCTGGCCCTCGCCCCTCAACAACTCGACTTCAACGCCGCGCCGCAACCGAATGTCCGCAGTGGCGCGCACCAGTTCCTAAACGGCGGCTCCGTCGGGTTGGAAATCGTTTGGTAACCGCCACGCGAGACCAGACCCTTGTTGCGGCCAGTCTGCCGACCGAGTCGCGGGCCTGGAATCGTCGCCAAGCGCCCCAGGACTCACCGAGCATCCGCACCGCCAGCGTGTCCGACCTGGTTCGCGCGCTCGGTTTGCTCGGCAAAGAATGTCTTGAGGCCAGCCGACATCTTGTCGGTTAGCGTCACCGGCTCGGGCGATTCGAACGTGCGGGCGACGCGGAACGCATCGTCGAACAACAGGACGGTTCGTTCCCGGTCGTCGACGAACGCGATCGCCCACCGCCACGCGCCCGCCCCTGTCGGCTCGCGCGTCCAGTCGTAGCTGGCGTTCTGGCCGAGCGCGTTCCGCAAATGGACGAAACCGCGCGCGCCGATCAGGTCGCCGCGGCGGCGAACGGCAAACGTCCGACCGTCCAGGGCGATCCGCTCCACGACGGTTTCGACCGTCTGCCCGGTGGGCGTCGCATCGGGCTGTGCATTCGCGTCGGCGCGGGCCAGGTCCCACCATTCGGCGCGCGGGGCCTCGGCGACGCGGAGTAACGCGGCCGTCCCCCATTGTGCGTGAATGCGGTTCGTCGTGGCATAACGAAAATAGACGTTGAACGCGGCAAGCGCGACGCCCAGCACCACGATGAGTAGAACCGCGGCTCGTCCGGGGGAAACTCGCATCACGTTCGAACAGGCTCTCTAAGGTCGTGGCGTACGCGGGAACAGACAAGCGAAGGGCCAACGGGCGTCCGTCCATGCTAGCCGTTCATTGGAACAGGCGGAATTGCCGTCCAAGGCCTCCCGAGCGGAACAAAGGCCGACCTGCGCAGTCCCGCTTTGGCGGCGACGAGATTTTTTGGCGGGCCTTTTGCAAACCAAATCTCCCCCTGATATGATGATCGCGATCCTTCCCGCCCGCGCAACCCTCCTGGCTTTCCTGCCCTTTTGATGCCCGTGCCGAATTCGCCGCAGCCTTGGGCTCGTTCGGCGGATCGCATTGCACGTTGCATCGCGTGTTGCTTCACCTTCGCCGATGCTCGCGTGTATCGCGAAGCGCCGTTGCGGTGAGGCAAAAACGAAGTCCGCGTCCTCCCACCGATTCGCATCCCGACTTCTTTTTCGGAGAACGACCCATGACATTCGTATTGCGTTCGCTCGTTGCCGCGCTCGCCGTAGCTATCTGCACGACGGGGACCGTGTTCGCGGAAGGCAAAGCTCTCGAACCGTTCAACGGCAAAGACCTCTCCGGCTGGAAGACGAAAGAGCCGGCCAGCCGCAGCAAGTGGAAAGTCGGCACGTCCAAGCTCGTGGCCAATCATCCCGACAAGATCGACTTCTCCGCGTCCGGCAGCGAACTGGTAAACACCGAAGGCCACGGCGTCGACATCTACAGCGAAGCAAAATTCGGCGACCACCGGATCGAAGTCGAAGTGATGGTGCCCAAGGGATCGAACTCCGGCATTTACGTTCACGGCGAATACGAGATTCAGGTTCTTGACAGCTACGGCAAGGAGAAGATCGGCGGCGGCGACATGGGCGCGATCTATCAGGCGTCGCTGCCCAAGGTGAACGCCTCGAAGGCGCCGGGCGAATGGCAAAAGTACGTCATCGAATTCCGCGCGCCGAAGTTCGACGACGCGGGCAAGAAAACGGCCAATGCGAAGTTCCTGAAGGTCGAGCTCAACGGCAAACTGATCCACGAGAACGTCGAAATGAAAGGCCCCACGCCGACCGGCGTCTCCGGCAAAGAAGCGGCCGAAGGCCCGATCATGTTCCAAGGCGACCACGGAGCGGTCGCGTATCGGAACTTGAAGATTACGCCGCTTGAGTAGCCTGCCGCGGGGCAAAAAGGTCCGGCAGTGGGCAGTGGACAGTGCGCGGGGCAGTCAGGACATCCGCGGCGCGCTTGGTTCAGAACATGGGTGGCGCGCGAAACTGGCTGGGGCCGCGCCACGTGGGACGACCTCATCACGATCCATGTCTCGACGCTGTGGCAGTGCGACTTCCTCTGCAAACGGAGCCTCACGCCCAAGGAGTTCCGTGATCCGTTCGCGATCGTGGTTCTGCATGTCGGTTCGAAGCGAGTCTACATCTCGCCAGCCACTGCGCATCCGAACGAAGTCTGGGTCAACAAGCAAGCCGCTGACTTCCTCAAGCACGTGAAGGTGTACAAGCTGCCGGCGGAATACTTGATGCACGACCGCGATATGGAATTCACGACCTCGTTCGACAAGGCGCTTCGCGAAGGCGGACTGAAGATCAAGGAAGCGGCCTACCAAACAAGCCCGCCACGGCGGCCTGGTGTTCTGTCAGCGGTCCGCACGCCGAATGAGACCGTGTGGAGCTTTCGCTTCTTCGGATATCTATCAGTTTGGCGAGACCGAACCATTCCCACCTGACAGAGACCCGCCCGCCGCCCACGCGTCGCCAGACAACCAGCACTGGCAAAACGACGCTCACCGCAGTTGCGTTCAGCGTATGCGCGCAACCAAGAACGCAAGTTCAGCCATGACAGTGCTTCCGGCTGCCCGCGATCCCCTCACGGCCCAGCCACGAGAATCGACCCGTGCACGACCGCGCCGCCCCTTTGGAGCAGGCGTTTGGTTGCGCGGGCCGCGCGGCGGGTCGTGTGACCGAGGCGAACGACGAGATAGACAAGATCGCACGCCTGAACGAGCGACGATGCAAGTGGATTCGTTGCCGCCCCGCCGTGAACGACGAGGCAGCGGTACCGGGTCTTCATTTCCGCAACGATCGGTCCGAGGCGGGCGGTTGCCGGGGAGAGCGATTCCGATTTCGCGATCGGCCGGCCGGCGACCAGGAGCTTCACACGTTCGTCGCGAGCGGTGGCGAGAACGCCGCGCCAATCGACGCGGTCGAGGAGCACGTCACTCAGCCCCGCGGTCGAGACCGCCGTTTCCGCCTCGTCCGCCGAAACGCCAAGGTCGGCGTCGATCGCGACCACCGGCAGATCGAGCGTCTGGGCCATCGACAGCGATAATTCGGCCGCGACCGTGCTCGCATCGACGTGCTCCGCGGCCGGGACGACGAGAATCGCCATCGGCCGCGACTTCGAGACCCGTTCGAGGATCGCTTCACACAACGCTGAATACTCGGGAGCAACGCGATATTGGTCGGTTGCTCTGCGGCCGGGACTGCCGGAGCGCGTCCGGCGGGGAATGGTCGGTTCCTCGGCAATGGCAACGTCCGACGTTCGTGGCAGTTCCGAAACGGTTGCGGCGGCGCTGGGCCATTGCTCCGCCGACGGTAGAGCGGTCGTCGTTGTCGCGGCGTGCGCTTCGGCCGCCAGCGACGCTCCCTCAAATTTCGCCGCGACAGCAGGATTCGGTCCGTCGGACGCGGTTTCGACTCGGGCGTGAAGGTTGACCGACGGCAATGGCAACACCTCGGGCGGCGAAGCGGTTGTCGGGCCGCTGCCGCTGGCGTCGAGTCGTTTGAGAGCCGTCAACAGCCGCGACATGGGATACGTTGATTGGAGCTGTGGATCGGGATCGATGGCGCCTGGCGTCGCCCTTGCGCTAGCCGGAGTTGCGGCGAAGTTGCGAGAAGAGCTGGCCGTACTTGCGCGGTTTTCGCAATGCGAAACTGCCGCGAAAACCGCCGGTGTTGCCGGTTCTGCCGGACGGGGAATGTGCGTTGCTCGCAGCCGCGGTCGACTCGATTCCCGCGGGATTGCCGGAAGGCCACGGCGGCGGCATTGCCGTGGCCGGTTCGCACGCGACGGGTTGGGCTTCGGTCGCCGGCCGAGACGCCTGCGCCGCCGAGGCCCCCGGAGCGCGCGGCGCGGGAAGCGGCGGTGCGACAAGGGCTTTCTCGGTTGGCTGCGTCGTCGCCAGTCGCGCATACGGATCGACGACCGGCACCTCCTCCGCGAACGGTTCGGCGAACGGATCGACGGCCGCGCCGGCGACGCTCATTTCGACCTGCGTTTCGCCGGCGGCAGGCTCGTAGTCGCCCGTGGCTTCGTGCAAGTCCTCGTCCGAAGAGTGAGCGGAAAACGAGTCAACGTCAACGTCGTCCTCGAAGTCGTCGCCTGACGATTTGCGGGCTGCCTGCAGCGCGACTTCGTCCGTCGCAGCGCGGCGCTCGATGCGCTCCGTGGGAAAGCGAACGGACGGCGCTTCGTCCGGTTCGAACGCGGCATCGTCATCGTCGAGCCGGCCGAACTCGATCGCTCCGCCGCTGCGCCGCGACGACATCGGCTCTGGCACGGACCACGGGGCGGGAAGCTGCTGCAAGTCGGCCCAGGCTTGTTCGACCAGCTCCGCGCTGATATCGGTCAGGCCGTCGGCATACGCCAGCACGAGGGCATGGTCGCAAACCTGGTTGACGAGCCGCGGAACGCCGTCCGTCGCGCGGTACACCGCCTCGAACGCTTCGGCATGAAACAGCGCGTCCGCCGACGAGTCGCAAGCGGCGACTTGGGCATGAATGAACGCAACGGTGTCCTCGCGCGACAGCGGTTCCAGGTAGCAGCGGGCAGCGAGCCGCTGGGCGAACGCTTCGAGCTTCGGATGCGCGAAGTGCTCTTCGAGCGTCGGCCCGCCCGCGAGTATCAATTGCACGGCCGGTTGGCCATCGCGGGCAAGATCGGCGAGCGACCGCAATTCGTCGAGCAGCCGCGGCGACAGCGCGTGCGATTCGTCGACGAGCAGTAGCACCGGTTTCTGTGATGCTTGCGATCCGGTGAGATGGCCGACGACCGAAAGCCGCAGTTCGCCGTCGTCCATGCCGCGATAGGGCAGGCCGAGTTCGTAGAGCACGGCTTGCCAGAGCGTGCGCCGGGAGTGAATGCGTCCGGCCGCGAGCGCGGCCAGGCGGTGCGTCGGGGCAAAGTGTTCCGCCACGAGGCGCAGCAAGAGCGACTTGCCCGTGCCCACCGGGCCGATGACCAGCGCCGGGCCTTCCGTACGCTCGACGGCGCGCACGAGCGTCGTCCGCGCGGTTTCGATCGCCGCCGCGGGGAAATAGCGGTCGGTCCGGGGAGCGGCCGCGAACGGCCGGCCCGAAAGGCCAAAGAAGTCTTCCATGACGAGAGTCGCGTGGACGGAGTCGGCTCGGAGCGCGCTAGGGTGCCTATGGGTAGTGTTCGGCACTCAGGGCGGCGCGGCTGCACGACGAGACAGCATTTCGCCGCGGCAGCTTCGCGAGAATCCCCGCAACGCGCAGTTTACCCAACCGTTAAGAATTGCAGCCGGGACCGCAAACGCGGCGCGGACGCCGCTTCCTTGGTGGGCGTTATGAACGACGGCGGCGACGCGCCACAAGCGACATCGCCAGCGCGCCCATGCCCGCGAGCACGAAGGTCGACGGTTCCGGGACCAATTCGCCGCGGATTTCGCCGGTTCCCGTGGCGCCGAAACCGGTAATGAAGCCGCCGGCGGAGGTCTTCGTGCCGGGACTCACCTGTGCCGAGAACGACAGCGTTACCGGATCGCCGATTTCCAGGCTGAACGGCAGATTCTGCGAATTGCTCGCCGCCACCGCCGCCCCGAACGTGAATTGCACCAGGCCCGACACGTCGAAATAGCTGACGGTCACTTCTTCGAGATCGAGTTGAAGATACTCCGACGCCAGCGGACTGGTACCGATGAGCAGGTCGAAGTAGCCCGGGTTGCCGACCGTTGTTTGGTTATAGACGGCGTTTGCCGCAGACGGAATGTTCAGCACGTCCGGAATGTCGATATCGACCGAGATGTCGCTACTAAGCGAACCGACCAGCGTGCTGTCCACGAAGAAGTCGACCGAAGCGAGGGAATCGGCTTGTGCCGGATTGCCAACGCCACCGGCGCTCGAACCGGCGTCGGTGATCGTCGAACCGTCGTAGACGAGGTTCATGCCGGTAAAGCCGATCTGAATCGTCGCAGCGCGAGCGGAAACGCCACACAGCAGCATCGACGCAGCAGCGAGAACGAAGCGAGCGCGGAAAGGGTGCGACGCAAGTTGTGCTGTCTTCATTAGGGCACTCGATGGTGGTTTGCCAAAGGTGGGAAGTTGTCGACTGAATTCGCGAGCGCGGGGCCGCACAGGTCCCGATATTCGCCCAGTTTAACACACCGCCCCTCTTTTGTCACGCCCCGCGTCGCACTTTTTTACGGGATTTCGCCAAAACGGTTTGACGCGGCTCTGCCCCATTTCCCGCGCCGCCCACCAAGTTGGCAATCATCGTTTTTTTCGATGCTTTTCTTAGGAAGATGCTTGCCAAAGCAACTCGGGCCGATTAGAGTACGGCTCCAGGGGTACATCGGCAAACAGCCCCCGTCGGCACACCAACGCGAGGAAACGCTCATGACACGACCGGCAATTCGGCTTTTCTTCGCCGCCCTTGCGGCGGGTTTTTTGGGGCACGCGGCCAGCGCCAACGAACTCTACTATAGCGACTTCGACGCCAACGATGGCGGCTTGACGGTCGTCAGCGGCGGCAACGTCGAACAGCCCTGGGTGCACAACGGCGGTAGCGGCGTCTGGAGCGTTAACGGCTCCGAAAATCTGGGCGCGCCATCGTTCAGCGGCCTGCGCACGCCGCCCGCAATGGTCACCGCCACCGGCCCGGTTTACTTCGGCGGACGCCATCGCTATAGCTTCGAGTACGACGGCATACTTTGGGACGGCGGCCAGGTCCGTGTCAGCGTCAACGGAGGTCCTTACAACGCGGTGCCCAACGCGGACTTCTTGTCTGGTGGCTACGTCGGCGTCATTCAAGGAAACAACGCGCTGACCGGCCAAGAAGCATACAACGGCGACTCGCCCGGCTATGCGAACAATGAGTTCCAGGTGGTCGAGGCGTACCTGGGCGACCATCCCGCCGGCACGACGATCTCCGTCGAATTCCTCGGCGCTTGGGACGAGTTCGCCCGCGGCCAACTCCCCAACTGGGAGATCACCGAGGTGGTCATCGCCGACACGGGCTTCGTGCCCGAGCCGTCATCGCTGGCGCTGGTCGCGGTGGCCGCCGGCGGATTGTTCGTCGGTTGGCGCCGTCGGCGCGCCCGTTAAGCGACGCGGCGACTTCGAAGCTAACACGACGCAGAATGGCCGGGTCACGCGCCGCGATCGGGCGGCGTGATGCGGTCCGGGGGCTCGTTCGATTCCGCCGGTTGCGGCGTGCGCGGTAGGTATCGCACGACGAAACCGGCGAGAATCAGGCATGCGCCAACGATGGTCGCGGACGATGGCTTCTCGCCCCAAGCTAGAACCACCCAGAGCGGCGTCAGAATTGGCTCCAGCAGGGCCAGGCCGGCGGCCTCTTGCGAAGGCACGCGCTTGAGACCATACGCGAACAGCAGATACGGCACGCCGATCTGCAACCCGCCGAACGCGGCCAGCACGCAAAGCTGGACGAGCGACGGAAACCGGCCATAACCGACCGCCACGAAGACGACGTAGGGAAGAAGCAGTGCGGCGGTGGTCAACAGATTGAGCGCAATGAGCCAGGCGGCGTTCTCCTCGCGCAGTCGGCGGAGGAACATCACGACGCCCGCGTAAGCCAGGCCGGTGAAAAGCGCCAACGCGACGCCGAGTCCATTGCGGGGTAGCTCCGCGGTCGCGGATTGGAGCGAAAACAGGATCACGCCGACTCCCGCGGCGCCGAACGCGAACTGCACCCGCTCCGCCATCGCCGGCCGCTCGCCGAGAAACAGCACGCCAACGAGCATCACCCACGCCGGCGCCGTCATTTGCAGCCAAATCGCGTTCGCCGCCGTCGTAAACACCACCGCGCTCAAGTACGTTGCGCTCATCACCGCGAACGACAGTGCCATCGGCACAAGCATCGGTCGCCACCGCGGTCTGCGTACCGTCGGAAGCAGCACCAGACCGCCAAACAACGCGCGCCAAAACGCCATCAGCAGGCCGCGCTGTTCTTCCGGCCAATCGTGGAACAGCGTCGCCTTCATGAACAGGCCGCTCGTGCTCCACAAGACGGCTGCCGCGATCACGGCCAGTCGCGCACGGGCAACCGCGGACCGCGGTGAGCAAACGCCGTGATGGGAAGGCGTGTCCAAAGTGCGGGCCGTTGGGGGCGGCTAAGAGTGTGGACAGCGAGCGGGAACTGGGCAGTTTTACCTGCCAACCGTCCACTGTCCACTATCCGCGACGTCCCATGCCCACCCCACCTCACTTGCAGCACGAGACGCGCGTCATCTTGAACAGGCCGTCGTCCTTGCAAGAACTGTAATTCATCGTGAAGTTGCAGTCGTCGGCCGTGCCATGGTAGTGAAATGTGCCCATCAGACGGCCGAGATACGGAACGGAATGACCCGGAAGAAAGTTCCGGAGAACCGAGCGCAATAGTGGGCGTCGTCGACCTTGCAGATCGTCGCCCGGAGCTTGCCGTGGTGGCCGGTGGCGCAGCTATTCCAACAGCCCTCCCAACAGCCGGAAAGATCGGCGGCGGCAGCGTTCGACGCGAGAACGAGCGCGACGACCAGGCCGAGCAGGGAGTGAGTGGGCCGAGAAACAAGCATTGGAATTGGGGGTTGAGTAGGCATGTTGGCGCGTATCGGCGTCAGCTTTGTCGGAGCTTGAGCCATCGCGGGTGGCTCTCGGCGGTCGGTCGTGGCTTGCGGGATCGGTTGTTCTGGATTTGCTGGGCAAGCCAATTGGATCGGCATTAATGCCACGGCAACCGGTGCTGCCGCCGGTCGCTGAGCGCAGGGGCACGCTTTATGCGGCAGGGACGGGTTTTCGCACCTTGGCCCCACCCCTGTGAGTTACTCCTGGGTGTTTGCTAGAAGGCGAATTTCCCTCGCGGGTTCCGACCAGCGTATTGAACTTACGCCACGAGCTCGGAGCGGCCCGCTTGACACTAACTCTTGCGCCATCTACACTTGGAGCGTGCCAAGGCCGACGAGCAACCGCGCCGTGGCGCGATCGCTCGCCGTGATGAGGAGACGCCTCCCGTGACCAAAAAAGAGATCGTTAAGACCATTTCGGAAGAAATCGGGCTGACGCAACTCAAGACGAAAGAGATCGTCCAAAAGACGTTCGACGCGATCGTCGAGGCCCTGGTCGAAGAGGGGCGGATCGAGCTTCGCAACTTCGGCGTCTTCGAGGTCAAGAAACGCGCCGCACGCAAGGCCCGAAACCCCCGCACCGGCGACAAGGTCTTCGTGCAGGAGAAGTACGTCGTCACGTTCAAGCCGGGCAAGGAAATGGAAGAACGGGTGCGGCGGCTCACCGAGCAAAAGGACGCCCGGACCGCGGCGGCCGCCGCCGGAATGCCCGTCGTGGTCGGCCAACCTCCGCCTCGCCCCGCCTTCGAAGGGGATGCGGCGGGGTCGGGCTGATGGTTCCGTGCCTGCGGGCCTTTCGGCGGCCGCGCCGCAAGGCCTTCCCACCAGACATCTTTTGATCGCGCCGACGCGGCAAACAGAGCGGTCCGCGAATGGGCAGGTACTTGCTACCCAAAGATCAACAGCAAGTTGAACCCGAGCCACAGTAGCGCGAAAAAGCCCGTGCAAGACCAGTACTTGATCGGCTGGTCGACCCTCGTGATCGGTTCCCACCTGCCGAACAGATTCGTCTGAAACTCCCGTCGAACCAAGCCGTTGGTCAGGACAGCGAAAAAGACCAACTGGCCCAACGCGATTCCGAACACGTTTCGCGCCGGCCACTGTGGCCAGACCAAGAGAGGGACCGCGGAGACAACCGCAAGAACGCATAAGGCAAGCAAGAACCGCAGCATAGCCTCGCCTTCGAGATCAATTTGGCAGCCCTGCGCGCGTCTCGGTGACGTTCACATCTTCACCACACTAAGCCGCGTTTCGATCTCGACGAGCGGCACGACGTTCCCCTTGCCGCTGCCAGGGCAGACTTCGCAGGTGTGGCGCCACGCTTCCGGCGTCTTGACGTTCGACTCCCAGAACGGCCATGTCCGGCATTGCCGCGGGCGGTCTTCATAGATCGTGCAGCCGCGCGTGGTTGCATCCAGGAACACGCAGTCCCAATTCCGTTCCGCAATGTCGATTAACGTCTTGCGCGTACCCACTTTACGCACGTAGCGACGCTCCATTTCCTCGACCGAAATCGCCAGCCGCCGGGCAATCGCCGCAATCTCTTCCGCGGTTACCCAAACGTAACCCGGCGCGCCCGTGCAGCAATCGCCGCATTGCGTACACTCGAACCGCAAGCCGTCGCGATACCACGGACCGCCGTTCGCCTGCGCCGCGTCAAGTCTCGCCGGAGTCTTGGGCATTACAATCCTTCCGAGGCACAAATTGCATCCGTCGGCACATGCGACCACAAGACAACGGCTGGCTGCAACCATCGTAGCCATCACTCGGCGAGTGATGGAATGGCACCGTGCGAGCTCGCCATAGGGAGATCGGGGCACTCTATCGCGAAAGGGCGAAAAAACGAAAGCTTCGCGGGGACGACGCATCCTTGACGTTGCGTGCCGAGTCCCCGTTCGAAATTCGTTGGCGCTTCCCAGATTTCGCCGTTTCGCCCTTTCGTGATTTCGTGATGGGCCCGGGACTCATCTTATTGCCGGGCGCGCCGCGGAACACAACTCGGGAAGTTACTCTTCGTGCGATCCTCAGTCGCATTGCAACAAGCGTCACGTCGCCGCCGACTCCGCGGCCACTTCCGCGACCGCCGCAATCGCCGCGTCGATGTCGGCCTCGGTGTTGAACACGCCGATGCTGAACCGCACGGCCCCGCCCAAATCGAGCGTTCCCAGCGCTGCGTGCATCAGCGGCGCGCAATGGAATCCGGCCCGAACCTGCACCCGATGGGCCCCATCGAGCGTCGCCGCAACTTCCTGCGGATCATAGCCTTCGATCGCGATGCTGACCACCCCGACGCGCTCGCTCGCCTCCGCCGGGCCAAACACCCGCACGCCGCCAATGTCGATAAGCCCCGCGATCAACCGGTCGGTAAGCTGCTGATGATGCTCGCGGAGCCGGTTGCCCTGCATCCGCAAGAAATCAATGCCCGCTCCCAGACCGACGATGCCGGGCACGTTGAGGCTCCCGGCTTCATATTTATACGGCAACATCTGCGGCTGACGGTCGTCGTCGCTCTGCGTGCCGGTGCCGCCTTCGCGAAGCGTCCGGATTCTGCGTTCCATGCCCGCACGCAGGTAAAGTAGCCCCGTGCCGAGCGGCCCGAGCAAACCCTTGTGCCCCGGCGCGGCCAGCAAATCGATGCCCAATTCGCCGACGTGAATCGGCAAATATCCGAGCGTCTGAGCCGCATCGACCAGCACGACCGCCTCGCGCTCGTGGGCGATCGCGGTAATCTCGGAGATATTCTGAATCGTTCCCGTCACGTTCGAGGCATGAGTCACGGCCACGAGCTTCGTCTTCGGCCGGATTGCCCGGCGAATCGCGAGGGGATCGACGTAGCCCCGCACGTTGCACGCAACGCGATCAACCTTCACGCCGCGGCACGTCTCCAGTTGACGCAGCGGCCGCAGAACCGAATTATGCTCGACGACCGTCGTGACCACGTGGTCGCCCTCATCGAGCAACCCGTGAATCGCGAGGTTCAGCGCGTCGGTGCCGTTGAGCGTAAAGATCACCCGCCGCGGATCGTCGGCCCCGAGAAACTTGGCGAGCGACGCCCGGGCCGCCGTAACGGCCTGATTGGCCTGATGGGCTTCCGCGTACACGCTTCGCCCGGCCGGCGCTCCGCATTCGCGCAGATACCGCGACACCGCGTCGTACACCGAGTCCGGCTTGGGCCAGCTCGTCGCCGCGTTGTCGAGATAGATACGTTTCAGGCCACCCATACTACAGCTTCCCGTAGGGCGGGCCGAACGAAGCGAGGCCCACCAGCGACAACCGCACGACCGGAAGAATGGTGAATGGAGAATCGTGAATTGTTAATGGTGAACGACAGACCCAAAAACGCCGCCCAACGCACCGATTCACCATTCACAATTCACAATCCACCATTTTCCATTCACAATTATCGACCCGCGATCGCCGCCCCGACCCGCGCCCGTCAATCCTTCGCGACGATCCCCACCGCGTCCATCACCCGCGATAGGTACGCTTTCGCCTCCCGCGCCGCGTCGTCCGGATTGTCGATGTACGGGTACAACTCGACCGTGATCCATCCATCATAGCCCGTGGCGGCAATCGCACGAAGGGTCGCCGCAAAGTCGATCGCCCCGTGCCCCGGGATCAGGTGTTTGTGCACCCGGGTCGCGGCGATGTCCTCGAAATGGTAATGCCGCGCGTGCGCCGCCATGCGGGCAACCCACTCCTGCGGGTCTTCGCCCACGCAATACGCATGCCCGATGTCGAAATTCAAGCCCACCAGCGGCGAGTCGATCCGCTCCATGAACTCCAGATACTCGCCGAACCGCTCGATGAGCAGGTCCGGCTCCGGCTCGATCAACAGCGGCACGCCCAGCTTCTCGGCCACTTCGACGCAGGGCATCAACTCGTCGTAAAAAATCTGCGATGCGTCGGTTCGCGATTGCCCGGCCGCCAATTGCCCGCCCGGCTCCGTCGTGATGTGCGGAGCGTCAAGCTCCTTCGCAAGCGCGAGCGCCCGCTTCGTATGCTCGCGGCGGATCGCCCGATAGTGCGGGTCGGGATCGGTCCAGCCCGGGTGCCAGTACGGCTGCCGCGGGTCGGCCACCGCGTTCATCATGAACGCATTGACGTTCGAGATCGTGAGCTTGTGCCTGGCGAGCGCGTCGCGGATCGACTGCTTCCGCTCTTCGAGCAAGCCCGCCGGCCAGGCGTGCGGCACATCGGCCAGCACCTCGATGCCCGTGTAGCCAAGGCTGGCGATCTTGGCGATCGTGTCCTCGATCGAATAGTGGAGATAGGCGTTGGAACTGAAAGCCAGCTTCATTTCGGCGCTCGCAAGGATGGCAAACCGCTGGCCGTAACCCTCAAGCCGGTTGCCCTCCGCCAGCGACCAATCGGCAAACGTTTATTTTAGTCGCGCTGCCGAAGCCGCGAAACGGGCGAAAGCGCGATCCGCTCATGGCTTACCCGGCCGTCGCGACCCCAAGGAGCAGATAACCGACAACGACCACGCCGATCACCGCCAGGACCAACGAAACCAGCGATACGAGCGACAACGGATGCAGCGGCATCGGCAGATTGGCTTCGAGCCGACGCACCGTCCGCCAGTGCCGGACTACGGCCACAAAGTGCACGGCGACCGCCAACAGGACCAATGAAGTCCCCAGCACCAGCGACGCCCCGACGGGATGCTGCGGCGCCGCCCCGCGAGCTGCGGCCAACTCGCGAAGGAACACGCCGAACCGGGCGACCACGAAGCCAAATCCCATCATCGCCAGCCCCGTACGAATCCAAGCGAGTAGCGTGCGCTCGGCGGCGAAATAAACCCGCGGATCGACGGGTGGACCGGCTTGTGGCATGTCGTTCGCGTTAGGCATGATCGTCCTCTCGTGGGAACTGGCCGAGCGCGGCGATTCCGTCTACGATTCATGCGCCGCAGGTGTATTGCGTCGGTCGCTCGCGCTTGTCGAATGATCTTATCGCATTTTGTATCGAATCGCGCGGGCGCGTGTATGGCCAAATCCCTGTTTGAAGCGTCCGAACAAGCCAATCGCCGCACGGCCCAGCCGCTCGCCGCGCGGATGCGGCCGCGCAATCTCGACGAGTTCGCCGGCCAGCAGCATTTTCTCGCCGAAGGAAAACTGCTCCGCCGCCTGCTCAAGGCCGATCGGCTCGGCTCGGTGATCTTCTACGGCCCACCCGGAACCGGCAAGACCACGCTCGCCCGACTGCTCGCCAGCGAAAGCCGGAGCACGTTTCGGCAACTGAGTGCGGTTGCCAGCGGCGTCAAGGACTTGCGCGAAGTGCTCGACGAAGCCCGGGACCGGCTTTTCGCATCGGGCGGCAAGACGTTGCTGTTCATCGACGAGATTCACCGGTTCAACAAGGCCCAGCAAGACGCGCTCCTTCCCGACGTGGAAGAAGGCGTCGTGACGCTCGTCGGCGCGACGACGGAAAACCCGTTCTTTACGGTCAACAGCGCGCTCGTAAGCCGCAGCCGCGTGTTTCAGTTCGAGCCGCTTTCCGAAGACGACATCAAGGCGCTGATCCATCGCGCCCTGGCCGACCGCGAGCGCGGATTCGGCGCGATCGACGTGTGGCTCGACGACGACGCGCTCGAGTTCCTGGCCAGAGTCAGCGACGGCGACGCGCGCCGAGCGCTCGGCGCGCTCGAAATCGGCGTCCTGTCGAGCGACGAGCGGCCGCTGCGCTTTACGCGGGCGCTCGCCGAGGAATCGGTGCAGCGAAAGGCCGTGCAGTACGACCGCGACGGCGACGAGCACTTCGACGCGGCCAGCGCCCTCATCAAAAGCATTCGCGGCAGCGATCCCGATGCGGCGATCTACTGGCTGGCGCGGATGCTCGAAGGGGGCGAAGACGTAAGGTTCCTCGCGAGGCGCTTGGTGATCTTAGCGAGCGAGGATGTGGGCAATGCCGATCCGCACGCGCTGCCGCTCGCCGTCGCCGCGATGCAGGCTTGCGAGTTCGTCGGGCTGCCCGAGTGTCAACTCACGCTCGCTCAAGCCGCGACCTACCTGGCATGCGCTCCCAAATCCAACGCGGTCACCGTTGCCATCGGCGAAGCGCGCCGCGACGTCCGCGAAGGCCGGCTGCTTCCCGTGCCGGTTCACCTTCGCGACAAGCACTACGCCGGCGCGGCCCGCTTGGGGCACGGCGAAGGCTACGAGTATGCCCATGACCACGCCGGCGGGATTGCCGCGCAAGATTATCTCGGCATCGACCGCGAATACTACCGTCCGGTCGACCGCGGCTTCGAGCAGGAACTCGCCCGTCGGCTCGAAACGATTCGCGCCAAGCTGCGGGAAGGAAAGACGCCGCCGGTGGCCGCAAACAATATCTAACATGTTCATTGAACGCCGAGGCCACGAACGTTTCATGGACGCACGGAGGAAATGCAAAAAGCCAAATGAAGAATGCGGAATGACCGTGGAAGTTTCGTTCCCAACATCACTGTTCACTGCCCACTCAAGCTGAGATTTGGTTTCGGCCGCAGGCCGCGCAGCGTGTTTCGTGATTTCGTACTTTCGCGCTTTCGCGATTGGCAATGAATCTTCCCAAGAAGCGAAGATTCCGAGCGTTGGCAATCCAGATCTCTTTTATGTAGCCGCCGCGAACGCATCGTAGGCGGCCCGGCCCCACAGCACGAACCGCACGAGTTCCGGCGTGCCGCTCTCAACGAGAAAGTCGCCGACCGCCCGTACCGCCACGCGGCTCGCCAAGTCGATGGGGTATCCGTATGCCCCCGTGCTCAACGCCGGCATGGCAACGCTCCGGCACGCATGTTGCGCGGCCAACTCCAGCGCTCGGCGATAGGCCCCGGCGAGCAGTTCGGCCTCGTTCTCGTTTCCACCCCGCCACACCGGGCCGACGGCGTGAATGACGTGTTTGGCGGCCAGCAAACCGGCAACGCCGATCACGGCTGAGCCGGTCGGACAACCTTCCGGATAACGCCGCGCCGTGTCTTCCATGATTGCCGGTCCGCCCGCCCGATGAATTGCCCCGTCCACACCGCCTCCGCCGGCGAGAAAGCGATTCGCCGCGTTGACGATCGCGTCGACCTCCTGCGCGGCGATGTCGCCCTCGGTGATCTCGAGCGTACAACCGTTGATCGCGACTTTCATCGCTGTGCGTTCCCATCGACGGGTTTTTCTGCGGTCTGCCCGCTGCCTCGGCCGATTGTACCGATAATGGAAAGGCTTCGGTATGCGCGGACTTTGCCGCACTGCCGAGCGCCGTCGATTCGCCTTTCGCGAGGGAACCGCGATGTACCGCCCGTTCGCCGCCGCAATCTTGCTGGCACTGCTGTCGCCGCCGCTCGTTGCCCGCGAAATTTTTGTCAACAACGTCACCGGCGACGACCGGAACGACGGATCGCAGGCCGAGAACGACGACGTGCGCCGCGGACCGCTCCGCACCATCGCGATGGCCACGAAAGTCGCCGAGGCGGGCGACCGCATCTCGCTTGCGAAGACGGACGAGCCGTATCGCGAGTGCGTCACGCTTCAGGGCGGCAAGAACTCGGGCCTGTCGTCGCAACCCTTCACGCTCGACGGCAACGGCGCGATTCTGGAAGGGGGTACCCCCGTTCCGCCCGGCGCGTGGCAGTTCGTCAAAGGCAACGTATTCAAGTTTCAGCCGCGGCGGCTCCATCACCAGAACTTGTTCATCGACGGCATTCCCGTCACCCGCCTTCCGGCCAAGGACGACGAGCCGCTGCCGGACCTCAAACCGCTCGAATGGTGCCTGTGGCGGCAGGCGATTCATTTCTGCGTCGAAGACCGCGCCTCGCCGCGGTCGTACAACCTGTCGTTTGCTGCCCATCCGGTCGGGATCACGCTCTATGAGGTGCGCAACGTCGTGGTCGCGAACTTGACGATCCAAGGCTTCCAGCTCGACGGCGTCAACGCCCACGACGGCGCGACGGATTGCTCGGCCGTCGGGCTCGTTTGCCGCGGCAACGGGCGTAGCGGAATTTCCGTCGGCGGGGCGTCTCGGGTCGACGTCCGCAATTGCACGCTCGGCAACAACGGCGTCACGCAACTCCGCGTCGAGCAGAAAGGCAAAATCCGCGTCGATGGCTCGCAACTTCTCGAAACGGGCGTAGCGCCCTACACGCTCGACGGCGGCGTGCTCTGGATCGACGGCAAGGAGGCCAAGTAGCCGCCCGACGCCCATTTCGCCGTCGACGAACAAACCGGGCGATGTGGGGCAGACGCGCGATCGAACGTTGCGCGCCGCGGTCACACGTCGCGCCATCCCGACCCGACCCACGGCACGTCGATCTTCGCATCAAGGCGGAGCCTTAAACTGAGCTGCGCCGCATGATGTTGGACGTGACGCATGTTGTACACGTGCAACTCGGCCCGCGTCACGTTCCGGCGCGCAAAGCCGCTGGGGCCGGCAAGCGAATCCGCCGTTTCGGCGGCAATGACCCGCTCGGCTTTCTCCCGGCAATATTGCAGGTATTTACGCACGGAAGGTTTGTCGTACGAGCGAACCGCCGGACGGTCTTCGAGTTCCTCGTAGTCGCCAAACAACTCGGTGTTCCGCCGATGAAACTCCTGTTCGCGAAACGTCGACTCGTCGGTTTCAAGATAGAAGTCGGCAAAGAACAGTGTGTGGAAGGTTGCGCGGCAGAACGGCTGGTTGGCGACCGGCCGATTCCAGGCGGCATCGCAGCAGCGTTCAATACAAGCGTTGAGCATGCAGAACGACGCTTCGAATTGGTTGAGGCAAAGCGTCTTGTAGGTTTCGAGCATGACGCGACTCCTCGAACGGCCTGCGCGGCCCGGGGGAACGGGGCGGATGTCACCATTGCGGCAATTCGCTCGGCCGACGTCGCAAGGACCCCGACCGACCCATAAATTTGGCGAAGAATGCAACTTCGAGCCTATACCATGCCGGCAGCCCGTCGCTAGACTAGATGCGCTCCGAGGCATCGTTTTTTCGGTCTCACCGTTCCCGCCCAAGTCCCCGCCCGCCATGTCCACCGCCACCGTTGCTTCCTCGCGTATCGTTGACGCCTATCGCCGCCGCACGCCGACTTCGGCCAAGCTTGCGGCCGCGGCCAAAAATGTCTTTCCCGACGGCGTGACGCACGACGCCCGGTATCTAGAGCCTTACGGCATTTACGTCCAGCGCGCCGCCGGGTCGCGGAAGTGGGACGTCGACGACAACGAGTACGTCGACTACGCCGGCGGCCACGGGGCGCTGCTCTTGGGCCACAATCCGCCGGAAGTGGTGGAAGCGGTACAAAAGCAACTGCACCTGGGCACGCACTACGGCGCGAACCACGAGCTGGAAATCCGCTGGGGCGAGCTCGTCAAGAAGCTCGTGCCCTGCGCGGAACGCGTGCGGTTCACGAGTTCCGGCACGGAGGCGACGCTGCTCGGAATGCGGCTGGCCCGGGCGTTCACCGGCAAGCCGAAGATGCTCCGCTTCGTGGGGCACTTTCACGGCTGGCACGACCATGCAGCCTTCGGCGTCGGGTCGCACTTCGACGGCACGCCCACGCCCGGCGTCGTCGACGGGATCGCTCAAAACGTGGTCCTTGTACCGGCCGGCGACGTCGAAGCGACGCGGCGGGCGCTCGACGAGCACAAGGACATCGGCATGGCGATCATCGAACCGACCGGTTCGAGTTGGGGCCACGTCCCCGTCGCGCCTTCGTTCTTGCACGAGCTGCGCAGGCTGACGGCCGAGCGCGGCGTGCTGCTGTTCTTCGACGAGGTGATCACCGGCTTCCGCTGCTCGCCGGGCGGAGCGCAGCAGGCGCTCGGCATCAAGCCGGACCTGACCACGCTTGCGAAGATTCTTGCCGGCGGGTTGCCGGGCGGCGCGCTGGTCGGTCGCCAGGACATCATGGACGCGCTCAATACCACCGCATCGGCTCAGGCCGGTCGCGAGAAGATCGCCCATCACGGCACGTACAACGCCAATCCGCTTTCGGCGGCGGCCGGCGTCGCGATGCTCGAACTCGTCGCCAACACCGATGCTTGCGAGCGAGCGAACCGCTACGCCGAGCAACTTCGCACCGAAATGAACCGCGTCCTCGCCGACGACGGGGTCAACTGGGTCGTCTACGGCACGTATTCGAGCTTTCACATCTTTACGAACCCCAAGGGCCTGAGTGTCACGCCCGAAGAAATCGTCGCCGGCAAGCTCGACTATCACGCCATCAAAGGCGGCGTCCGCAAGGAAGTCGTGATGCGGCTGCGTCAGGCAATGATGCTGCACGGAGTCGAGATTTTCGTCTGGCCCGGCGGCCCGACCTCCGCGGTGCACACGCTGGCCGACTTGGAGCAAACCTGCGAAGCGTTCGCCGGGGCGCTCAAGATGCTCAAGGAAGACGGGCTGATCGGATAGCGCTGGTCGCGAACTGTAGACAAAATGGTTGGACCAGCCTGTCTCGCGGACGTGGGTTACGATGAGGCGCGTGTTCGCTTCACCCCTTCGCAGAGCCATGATCGAGAG
>QEVJ01000014.1 GCA_003576845.1 Planctomycetota bacterium | reverse complement strand
CACGCCCGAGAGCGTTCGCTACAAGGTGGGTGACGTGGAGATGATCGGCGAGGCGAACGCGCACGTGGCCGCGGCGTGGTTCTATCCCAACGAAGATGCGAGCGAGTACCGCGTCATGACGATGTGGATGTTGCGAAAGGAACCGGAAGGGTTTCGCGTTTACGGCAACATCATGATCGTCCCCGAGCTGGCGAAGTACGACGGGGGGAAGGTAGCGTTCGATTTCGAAGACCCAGAGCAGTTTGCGGCGACGGAAAGCCGGGTGCTCGAACTGCTTGCGAAAGAGCGCGAAGCAAGTGTCGGGGCGACGGTGGCGGAAAATCCGGAATTTGACGCATTGCCGAAGCGGCAGTGAACGCCATTCGCACACTTCCCGGAAAATTCTCTTAAGTAATTTCTATAAAACGGGTTACGTCTACGAACGCGCGCCCGATTCCGGACACACGGAATCAACTTTTCTTTGCGCAGGTTTTTCGCTTAGCGGGCGTTGCCGAGTTGCGACGCGCTGCCTCTAGACAGCGGCGAAAATTGAGCTAGGTTTAAGCAACCTGCCATCAATCCCCGCCTAGATTCCCGCAAGCACCCAAACTATCCAGTTTGAAATGCGGGCGGTTGACAAGCCCACGGGCAATGCTACCCTAACCACGTATCCTGTGCAGTCGCTCTCATTCTGCGCAACCGGCAAAGCTTACAGTCAGGGCAAGCTCACCCGGTCGCGAGGGATGGAGTTACCGTTTGAGGTCGTTTCAATTCCCCCGCTGGGTGCCGTCGCGGCAGGGGGTGCAAAAGTTCGGCGGCATCAGTGTTGGGCCTTACGTAAGGTACTCGTTTTAGGAGGCATCTAGGATGAATCGTGTTTTGACGTTTGGTGTCGCGATTTTCTTCGCGATCGTCGGCGCGGCCCTGATGGGCGGCACGCAAGAAGCTCAAGCCGGTCACGGCTGCAATGGTTGTGACGGCGGTTGCGCTGGCGCCTGCCATGGCGGTCATCGCTGCCACGGCCGTTGCGATTGCCACGCGCGTCGTTGCCACGGCCGCGATCGTTGCCACGGTCGCTGCCATGGTCGTTGCCACGGCCGTTGCCACGGCCGCTGCAACGGTTGCAACGGCGGCTGCTGCGGCGGCGCCTGCAATGGCGGTTGCTGTGGCGGCGCTGCTGCTCCGGCTGAAGCCGCTCCGGCTACCCCGCCGGCTCCGCCTGCGGAGAGCAAGGCTGCGGTCGAGCGGACTCCCGCTTCGTTCCATGCGGTCAGCTTCCGTCGTTAAACGTTTTCCGACGCCGGGCCTGGCCTGGGCGTAGGATATCGGCCGTCGCGGGCGACGCCCTGTTACCCTGCCGGTCGACAAGTTATCAAGAAAGGCCGAGTCTCCCTTGGGGACTCGGCTTTTTTCGTTGGCTTGGGAGTGTCTGCGCTTTATAACGGACGGCGCACCTGGCACAGGGATGGCAAACGCCTTGGAGCGGCGAGGCGTTCGCGCTCGATGATGCCCTCTGGCATCTTGCCCACTCTCCTGCGGCGGGAGCTGCCGCGCTTACGTTCGGACGGCTACGATGAGCTACGCCGAGAACCCATCCGCCGCTAGGCCGTCCGGCGGCTCGTCGCCGGGAATGCCTTCGGAGACCGTCCGCACCATCGTCACGCTGGCGATCTTCGTCCACCTGTTCATTGCCGTGGTGGTGGCGGTCGGAGCAATGCGGGCGCCTTCGGAGCTATTCATTCGGCTCAACCTTAAGTTCGTGACCGAACTGCAATACCCGCAGTATCTACTGCTGAGCAACTTTGCTTATCCTCTGACGTACAATCGCGACGTCGACTACGACGGCTCGGCGGAGATCGTGCTGGATTGGGACGCGGCATACGAATCTCAGCCCGAGCGGATTCCGGCGGAAGACCGGATCGTGCTGTTCGACGCGGACGCGATCAAATTGCCGATTCGGCGGCAGCGTTATTTGACGTTGATTCGCCGGATGACGGACGTGGCGGCGTCTCAACCGCCGAGTCCGCGCGAGATCGACATGCCGAAGTCGGTGTCGAAGGCGCTGCTGTCCGACATGTCCGCGATGCCGGAAGGGGTACATCGCTTTCGGCTGCTGCGAATCCCGACGCCGGCGGCGTCGTATACGGACGAACGGCAGACGCCGGTCTTGCCACCCGCCTATCAAGGCAATATCGCGATCGACGCGCGGGGCAACCTGGAGTTCGTCAAAGCCGACCGGACGTCGCTGGTGGCCCCGCCGACGCCAAGCCGCACACCGGCGGCGTCTCAGATTCCACCGATCGGCGGCGAGCCGGGCGACCCGGCGGTGCGCCCGCGGTCGCCGCTGCCTCTCGACCTTCCGGGGCGTTCCGATGGCAACCATTAGTCTTGCCGAACCGCTGCCGCTTTCCGAGCGCCTGCTCCGCCCGTGGAATGCGTTCTGGTTCGCGCCGCGCGACGCGGCCACGCTCTCGGTGATGCGGATTGCGGTGGGCGCGGTGGCGCTGTATTGGGAGGCCAGTTATACGCTGGATTTGATGCGGTTCTTCGGCCCGGATGGGTTCTTTCCGCTGGTCGACGTGCAGTTGGCGCGCGGTTCGACGTTTCCGCGGTCGTATTTCGAGCTCGCATCCGATCGAACGGTGATCTGGGCGATGCACGGCGCGGGCCTGGTGGTCCTCGCTTTGTTCACCGCGGGCCTATTCACGCGAATCACAAGCGTGGCCGCGTTGTTCGTCGTGCTTTCGTACATTCATCGCGCACCGGCCGTCGCATCGCAGGCCGAGCCGATCCTGGCCATGCTGCTGTTGTATCTGTGCCTGGGTCCATGCGGGGCGCGGTACTCGATCGACCGTATCTTGCAGCGCCGCCGCGCGGCGGCGAAACCGGGCGCGAGCGTCGCGAGCAACGAACCGGGACCGAGCTGGACCGCGACGGTTTCCACGCGGCTGATTCAGGTTCACTTGGCAATGGCCTACGCGGCGATGGCGCTGGCCAAGCTGAACGACGGCTTTCCGTTGGTGGATGGTGAAGGAACGTACCATGCCTGGTGGATGGGAGAAGCGGCGTGGTGGCTGGCCGCGCGGCCTTATTCACCGCTGCTCGATGTGACGGGCGGGCTGACGAATAACGTGTTGCTGGTCAACGCCTGGACGCACGCGATCGTGCTATTCGAGGCCGGGTTTGCGATCTTCATCTGGCGGCCGGCGTTTCGGCGATGCCTGTTGTGGGTCGCCGTGCCGATGTGGCTGTCGTTGGCGGTGATTACTGGGCTGGCGCCATTTTGCCTGTTGATGCTGGTCGGCAATCTCGCGTTCGTCGCCCCGGAGGCGATGCAGCGGCGATTTGGGGCGTCGGCGGGTTGAACGCTGGCATAGAGGCGTGTCAGGCCGGCGCGGTCGGACCCGCGCGAGAATGGTTGGCGCTGCTCCCGCTTGGCCTGACAGGCTATGCGCTTGCGGGGCGCTATTGGCCCGAGATTTTTTCGCCGACCTTCACCGTCAGGCGGACTTCTTTACGGTCGCGGAGAACGACGACCGGGACTTCGCTGCCGACGGGCGTGAGCGCGACGAGATTGACGAGGTGGGTGTCGTCGTCGACTCGGGTTTCGTTGAACCGGACAATGACGTCGCCGGCGGCGATCTTCGCGGCGTCGGCCGGCGAACGGGGGATGATCTCCTTGACCAGCGCGCCAAGGGGGCGATTGAGGCCGAGGCGTTGTGCAGCGGCAACGCCGAACCGGGCGTCGAGGTTCACGCCCAAGAAGGCCCGCTGAACCCGGCCCTTTTCGACCAACTGGCGAACGACGGGGGCGACCATATTGGCGGGAATGGCAAAACCGATGCCCTCGTTCTTGCCGGACTCGGTGGCGATCGCCGTGTTGATGCCGACCACCTCGCCGCGGAGGTTCAACAGCGGCCCGCCGCTGTTGCCGGGATTGATCGAGGCGTCGGTTTGCAGGAAGTCCTGGTATTTGAGTCCCGAATCGCCCAAGGCCAGATTGCGGCGGTTGCGGGCGCTGATGATGCCGAACGTTACGGAATGGCTCAAGCCGAACGGACTCCCGACGGCGAGGACCATGTCGCCGATATCGAGCCGGTCGCTGTCGCCGAGGCGGGCCGCGACGATGTTGTCGTCTCTGTCGTCTTTGCGATCGAGGGCCAGCACGGCCAGGTCGGTGTCCTCGTCGGTCCAAACTTGCTTGGGCTGCAATTCGCGGCCGTCGGCGAGGCGAATTTTGATGCGCTGCGGAGCGGCGCCGCGGACGACGTGGCGATTGGTGACAACACAGTTTCGTCCGGCGATTTCGACGACGACTCCGGAGCCGGCTTCCTCGACGTGGCGGCCGGACGATTCGACGTCCTTGTCGGCTTCGATGTGGACCACGGTTTCCTTGGCGAGGAGCGCGACTTTCTTGAGCACGCCGGCGAACCGATCGATCTCTTTCGCGTCGCGTTCGAGGTCGTCGTAGATTCGCGTCCGTTCGGCGGGGGTCAGGTCCTGGGCGTTCGCGCTGGCCGCAAACGCAGCCAGAACGAGCGCGATGGCAGCGGACGCCGGACGCACGGGAAGGAAACGAGCAGCAAGGCGCGTAAGATCGAACCCAACGAACCGCATCGAAGTCAACTCCTGGTCCAAGCGACGCCGAAGGGATGCGACGTCTCGACGGCCGCTCTCCACCACGTTCGACGCAGTGGCCTTGCCGCAGGCGCCCGGCCGCAATCTACGCCGGTTTGCGGCAAGCGACGCCAGTGCGTGGCGTGATGGTCCACGGTCGGGCGATTCAGGATACGTCGAGTTCGATGTCGCTGATAGTCAGGTCGCTGTCGCCGTCGGCATCGAGTAAATCGCCCCAGTCCGAGCCGCCGAAGGAGGCTTCGCCCGTCCGCTCGAGTTCGCGCTGGCAGTCGATGCAGCAGGTGGCATAGGGCAGGGCATTCAACCGTGCCAGTTTAATCTTTTCGCCGCATCCTTCGCAAATGCCGTAGCCGCCTTCGCGAATTCGGGCCAGGGCCCGTTCGATGTTGGCCAGCTCGCGGCTTTCGACCTCGGCGAGTTGGGAGTTGATTTCGTCGTGCGCGGCGTCGAGGGCCGCGTCGACCACGTCGCCGGAGGTGGACTGGCTGCGAAGCTCGCGCAGCAGGCTCAGGTCGCCGGTCAGCGCTTTGCGCAGGGCGTCGCGACGCTTGATCAGGATGTCGTACATGTTTTGGATGGCGTCTTTGCGTGCCATGGTTGCTCCGCGTTCTGTTCTGTTCCGGCGGGTCGTCGTCGGACGATACGCCGGGATTGCCTGGAATTCCTGCGTGCGCTTACTTGTATATCCGTAATGCCTCTTGTGACCGCCGAGCGAAGGGCATTTTGCCCCCCCGCGCCGCAAACAAACTATAGTGCGCGGCGCGACTCGGTGACGAACGAACGTTATTTCGGCGTTAGCCGGCGGCGGGTTTAGTCCTGCGAGATCGCGATAACTGATTTTGTCAATACCACTTAGGACGAACGATTCTTGGCGACGTGGGCGCGGCCGCGGCGCATTCCGCCCGGTCGGCGGATAGCGGACACTTTCGCTTTTTCGGCGCAAAACTTGAAAACTTCACAGGGCGCCGGCTGGAGTACCCCCACGACGCCGGTAGCCGTTTTCTTGCCTTCCGATAATCGGCACAACCGGCAGGATTATCCACCGGATTCCCGGCGACCGGCGAAAATTGCCGCTTTGGGCGAACGGTTCCGCCGGCTCGGGGCGGTCTGTCGGTGGGCGGCCCGGGCGTAAGCTAAACCTATGTCAGGGAAGACTGTGCGCGCTGGGTGCGTCGGCCGTCGGGTCGGTGCGGCCGATGGCGACGTGGACCTTGCACGCGGTCTTCGGGACCAAGCTCGATCCCCGCAGATTGCGGGGGTGTTGCACGGGTGAGAAAGCGAGAGCACGATGTTCGGCGAAGGCAACGCATCCGCGACGGCGGCCGCATCTGGACTCACGCTGCGGGTTCGCGGCGGTCCGCGCGACGGGCAGGTCGTCAAGCTTTCCGGGGCGAAATGCACGATCGGCTCGTCCCCGGGGTGCACGCTGCGGCTTTACGGCCAGGACGTGCGGCCGGTCCACTGCCTGGTCGTACGCGGCAAGGCGCAGACGGTCGTTCGCCGCTGGTCGGCGGATACGCTGCTCAACGGCGAGGCGTTCGACGACAAGCAACTCGTGCCCGGCGATCGGCTACGTTGCGGGCCGGTCGAGTTCGAGGTCGTAACGCCATCCGGCGAGCCGTGCGCGAACAGGCCGGCGTTTGGTTTGCCGGCGGCTGGCGGCGACCTGAGCGGGACGCACGTATTGGCCCATTCGCCGGCGATCACGCCGCCGCCAATCGGCACGCAAGTATTGCCGTCGCTAGACGGTTCGATGACGGTGGCGATTCCTCAGTTTCGGCCGTTGACCGCGGCGGCCGCGGCGGACGACGGGCGTGCGACGGTGGCAATTCCACCTGTCGGAAAGCCGGTTCACGAACCGTCCGGCAAGTTCGATTCGCAGCGTGAGGCGGACCTTGCTCGCCGCGAGGCCGAGCTTGCCCAGAGCGAACGGAAGGCGGCCGAAGCCGCCGAGCAATGCGCGGCGCGCGAGCAGGCCTTGCTCGAACGCGAGACGGCGCTTGCGCGGCAAGAGGCAGACCTGGAAAGCCGGGCGGAGCGGCTAGGCTTGCGAGAGTTGGAATTCGAGCAACGGGTCTTAAACGCTGGTGCAAACGCGGCGAACGCGAACGGTTGGGGCGGTGAGCTTGCCGCGATCGAGGAGGCTCGCCGCAAGCTGGAGGACGAGCGCGAAGCGCTGGCCAAGGCGCAACGCGAAGGGGCCGCCCAACACGCGATGCACGAAGCCGAGCACAAGCGATGGCAGGAGGACCACCGCCAATGGAAAGCCCAGCGCAAAGCTGCCGAAGCCCAAATGGAAGGGCTGCATGCCCAAGTGGAACATCAACTCGCCGAAATCATGGCGCGGCGAAAGAACCTCGATCAGGACCGCGACGCTTGGAAGACGGAGAGCGAAACGAATCGGCGGCAGTTGGAAGAGCGGGCCGCGGAAGTAGCGCGGCAGGCGGAGGAAATCGAACGCTCGCGCAAGGAATTCGAAGCTCAGCGGCAGAAAGCGGCGAAGTTGCTCGAAGAAACTTCGCGATACGAACAGCTTTGTGCGGAATTGACGGAAGCCCGGCAAATGCTGGCGACGCGTGAACAGGAGCTTGCGGCGGCGCGGGAGGAGCTTGCGCAATTGGTTGCGACCGCCGCGAATAGGGCGAGCGAGGCCCATTCCGCGGCCGAAACCGACTACCACGGCAAGCTCGCGCAGCTCGAACATCAGGCCGAAGCGTTGCTGCGCATTCGGACCCAACTCGAACGCGAGCGGGCGGAATGGGACGCTCAAATGCAATCCGTAGCCGCGTCGGGCACGCCGGCGCGGCGCGCGAGCGAGTCGGGCGATGCCGCTCCGACGCGCACTCGGGCCACGGACGCGCCGTCGAATTTGAGCACCTGGGATTTGCTCAAGGACCGCATCGATTTTACCGACGACGAACCGGAAGACCGAGCGACGCCGCGAGCCGCTGCTTTGCACCTGCCGGGCGCCCGTGCTGAGCCGATCGCGGATGAGGCGGAATCGATCGAGCGGTACATGGCGAGCCTGATGGAGCGCGTCGGCGGGCGGAGCGGTTCCACGGAGTCTGGGACCGTTGCCACAGAACCCGTTCGCGAAACGGGACCGCGATTGGATTCGTCTCAGGAGTCCGTCGGACGCGAAAGCGCCCCGGCGACCGAGGCAGAGCGGCCGCGGCCCGTCGTGCGCAAGACGCAAAAGACGGTGACGCCCGAAGAAGTGGCCGCGATGCGCGAGCTGGCGAATCTCAACACAAGGGTGGCGATCACCCGGCACGGCGCGCGGCGGATGGTTCCCAACCTGCTTGGCAAAGCCGCGATGAGCGTCGTAGCTTGGACATTGGCTGTGGGGATGTATGTGACAAGTCCAAGTCGCGCCTGGCTGCCGCTCGTGGGGGCGGGCGCATGTGCGCTCGTGGGCGCGATGTTCGTTGCACGGACACTCACGACCGCAGCGCAACTGTTCGCGTCGCGCCGCGCGATGCCCGGCGACGATACGTCCGTAGACGGCAGAGCGGGCACGCCGTAAGCCGGCCGGGCTTCATGGCGTTCGCCCGCTCGGCAAATGCTCGGATTACTTTCCGGGTTCGATCGGCCGGAGCTTGATGTTCTTCCAGCGGCATTTGGCGCCCTCGGGCCAGGCGCCTTTGCCGCCGTGGACCTGGACGGCGATGCTGCCTTCGCCGCCGAGTGTTTTCGCGACGGCCGCTTTGTCGTAGCCGGGACCGTCGTACGTGTTGCCGTCGAACTCGGTGGCCTTCTCGCCGTTGATCCACGTCGTGATGTGCGGCGGGTTGCCGACGACGCGGACTTTCAGCGTGTTCCAGTCGCCAACCTTCCACGTTTTCGCCCAGGCTTCGCCGGAAATGCTGTAAGCCTTCGGCAGTTTCGCGTCGTTGGGGCGGGTGACGATTTCGGTGAGTCGCTTGGCGCCGTCGTACTTGCCGAAGATTTCGAACGGACGATTGTTGAAGCCACCGGTCCCTTCGCCGTAAATGTGGCCGACGTTGCCCGCTTCGTGATAGTCGACCATGACTTGAAAGCACTGGCCGCGATCGTTGCCGCGGACGAACAGCCCACTATCGACGCCCCAATCGGGCTTGAGGTCAACGAGCAACTCGAAGTCGGCGAATTTGCGGTCGGTGAGCAAAATGCCGCCGTTGCCGCTTCCGGGCGGGTCTTGCTCGCCGGTAATCGCGCCGTCTTTGACTTGCCAATTGCCGCCGGTGCCGTGGCCGATGCGGTCGGGGTTCTTATGCCAACCGGCAAGCGATTTGCCGTCGAAGAGCGTGATCCAGTCGTCGGCCGCCGCGGCCGGCGCGGCGAGGATGGTGACGATGGCGGTCGCAACGGCGATATAGGCGGAGGCGCGCATGGGAACTCCTTGGGATCGAGGAGCGAGGAGCGAGGAGCGAAGGGCTTGAAGTCTTGCTTCTCCCTCAATCCTCGATCCTCGATCCTCATTCCTTCTTCTTCGGCCCGCTTTCGTCTTCCATCTGCTGGATGTACTGGCGGAGTCGCTCGACTTCGTCGGTGACGTTGCGGAGCTTGAGCATGTTCTCGACGCGCTTGAGCAGTTCGAGCTTGTTGACCGGCTTGCTCAAGAAGTCGTCGGTGCCGGCGTCGACGGCGCGCTCGATGTCGCCGAGCTCGTTGAGGGCGGTGACCATCAGGATCATAATGCCGCGGGTGGCCGGATCGTTTTTGAGCTGCGTGCAAACCTCGAAGCCGCTGAGCTTCGGCATCATCACGTCGAGCAGGATCAAGTCGGGCTTAAACGACGCGACCTTGTCGAGCGCGTCGCGGCCATCGACGGCGACGGCGATCTCGCAATCGACGCCGTCGAGATAGGCCTGGAGCAACTCGACGTTCGGTTCGTTGTCGTCGGCGATCAGAATGCGGCTTTTGCGGTGGGGCATCGACGAAGAGGATGAGAGGTTCGCGGAAAAAAGGCGGCAACGGGACGACCCGGGCAGCCGCGATTATATTCGCCGCGCGAGCAGATTGTCGACGCGCCTTCGCAGCTCGGGTTCGTGGATGGGCGACACGGCGAAATCGTTGGCTCCCGCGTCGACGACCGCTTCGAGGTCCTGAATGTCGGCGACGGAGACGATCACGAGCACGTCGACTAGGGGAAATTCGCATTTGAGGCGACGGCACAAGTCGCATCCGGCCACGGGATCGAGCGTCGCGCCGAGGACCAGGACCTCGGGACGCAGTTCGTCGGCGATTGCAATGATGTCTCTTCCGGACTCCGCGACCGAAACATCAATACGATCCGCAGCAAGGCAATCGCCGAGCTTCGACGAGCCGATTCCTCCGTCGTCGACGATCAATACGCGGTGAATTCGCATGGCCCATTATTTCGACGTCAAAGAGGGTATTGCAATTCGTTTCGCCTGTGATATGGTATCCGACAAGCGTGCGTTGGTGGTCGGTCGTTTGCAGCTTGCGGACGGCCGACGAAACAGGGAACACCGGTGTGAAACCGGGACGGCCCCGCCGCTGTGACCGAGTGCGATGAAGCGGCTCGATTCGTTTGGCCATTGTCGGCGTCGACCGAAGGGTTGGCGGCGGCGAGAAGGCTGGGCGTGCTTCGCTCGGAAGTCAGAAGACCTACCAACGCTTTTTGGACCGGAGTTTTCCGCGAGGGACGGAAACGGGTTGCTCACGCTGCGTTTGCGCTTTGCGCTCGACGATTCGCCTTCGTCCGCGAGAGCCGTGCTGCGCGAGCTGCTGTGGAGATGATGCCTTTGGCCCGAGTTGGGCCGCTATCGCCGAAAGGAAGCCGTATGCGCCGCTATGCCGTAGGATTCGTCGCTTTGTTTGGTGTTATGGTTGTTGCCGCGGGCGCTCGCGCCGAGTTCGCAACCTTCGACGACGTGCCACTCGCGCCCGGGACGTATCTCAATGGATCGGACGGGTCGGGCGGATTTACTTCGGGCGGGGCCCAGTTTACGAACCTCTATAACCCGACGTATCGCGTGGCGGCGGGTTGGGCCGCGTCGAATCTGACGGACATTTGGACGCCCGGGTATTGGAATCAGTACAGTGCGGTGACGGGCGGGGGCGTAAACGGCTCGCCAAACTACGGGATGGCGTTTCTCGGTTCGTACTCGCCGGCATTGGGGCAGGCGAGCGAGTTTCACGACGGGAAGATTTACCTGCCGGTGGGCACGGAACCGCGGAGCATGAACGTGGCGAATACGGCGTATGCGGTGCACTCGATGCTCGGCGGCGACCAGTTCGCCAAAGAGTTCGGCGGCCCGACGGGGAATGATCCGGACTGGTTCCGGTTGACGATCCGCGGGAACACGTCGGACGGGAACACGGTGGCGACGCACGAAGTGTATCTGGCGGATTACCGTTCGCCCAATCCGGGCGGCGATTACATCGCGACGGACTGGTTGCACGTGGACTTGAATTCGTTTCGCGGCCGCGGCGTGACGAATCTCACGTTCGCGCTCGATTCGAGCGACATGGGCGTGTATGGGATGAACACGCCGGGATACATCGCGATGGACAACCTGGAATTCGTGGCGCCGTCGGTTACGCGGCTTCCCGGCGACGCGAATGGCGACGGGCGGGTCGACGGCGCCGACTTGGCGCTGACCGTGGCGAATCTCGGCTTGCCGAGCGGCGCGACGTGGCAGTCGGGCGACTACAACGAGGACGGCAAGGTTTCACTGGCGGACGTGATGCTCGTGCGGGCGAATTTGGGCGCAAGCGGCGGGCCGGGGAGCGGCGATCCATCGACGCCTGGCGGGGGCGGCGGACCGGAGACCGTGCCTGAGCCGGCAAGTTGCGTGCTGGCGCTCGTGGGGGTGGCGGCGTTGGCGCGGTTGCGGCGTCGGCGGCCGTAGGTTGATTGTCGAGCCCGCGATTTGCATTGCGTCGCGGCGATAGAAGCAGCGTTGCCGCACATTTAGGAAGCGGCAGCGCAAATCTGTGCTGGATCGCTCACGGAGGAAATCCTTTGCGCTCGCGGTGCGCGCCTGCGAGGGCGACGTTGGCTTGGCCGTTCGATATTCGAGAAACGAGTTGCACCTACTTTGAGGAGAACTGACGTATGAATTCGCCATCTTTGTGGAAACATGTTGCGGTGCGCGCTGGTTTGGGCATTTACTGCGCGGCGGCTTGTTCCGCACTCGCGAGCGCTGGTCCGTTCGATGCGACGGGCGTTGCCGGGCGCGTGGTGGATCCGGGCAATCCTTCGGCGACGGTGATCAATCCGGAATTGCGGGTGTGGGCGGCGGAAGTCGTCGATTATTCGCCGTCGCCGGGCGTGAACGCAGCAAACGGCGATCCGACAAAAGCGCTCGGGCCGATCGGCGACTTGCCCGACGGGAGCACGGTTTCGCTGGGCGACCTGACCGAAGCGGAGTTGAACCAGGGTTTGCCGCGAGGTGAGATAACGCTCCGCATGGCGTCGCCGCTGCGGAACGGACCGGGTTGGGATTTGGCCGTGTTCGAGAATGCGTTTGCATTCTTTCCGCCGGACGATGACAAGGTGTTTGCCGAGCTCGCGTTCGTCGAAGTATCGAGCGACGGCGCGACGTTTGCGCGGTTTCCGGCCGAGTCGCTCACCACGACGCTGTTCGAGCCGTTCGGGCCGGCGTTCGCGGGAATCGATCCGACGGACGTGCGGAACCTGGCCGGCGTTCACCGCGGTCTGGTCGGAACGCCGTTCGATTTCGCCGATCTGGCGACGCATCCGGACGTGGCATCGGGCTTGGTGCGGTTGGACGCGATCGAGTACGTGCGGCTCGTCGATATTCCAGGCGACGGCTCGTCGCTCGATTCGCTGGGGCGCGAGATTCTCGAGGCGTGGCCGACGACGGACCTCGTGTTCGGCAACGGCGGGCACGATCTCGACGCGGCGGCCGGGCGGTATGCGGTTCCGGAGCCGGCGGCGATTTCGCTTGCCGTCCTCGGGGGACTGATGTTGGCGTTTGTCCGATTCCGCCCGTTGAAGCGGCGAGGCTTTCCGATCGAAACGCCGAGTATCATGCCGCGTCGCGCACGGGGGGATTGAGAGACGGGCGGGCGAGCTTGAAGAGGCCGAAGATTTCTGCTTGCGACATTCCGAGGCGGGCCGGGCCTGCGCCCGAGAGGATCGTGTCGAAGAGCTCGCGTTTTTCTTGGAGCACCTGGTCGATGCGCTCTTCGATCGTGCTGCGGGTGAGGAAGCGGGTGACGGTAACGGGACCGGCAGCGCCGAGGCGATGGGCGCGGTTGATCGCCTGGTCTTCCACGGCCGGATTCCACCAGCGGTCGAAGAGGAAGACGTAGCCGGCGAACTGGAGATTGAGACCGACCGCGCCGGCGCCGTAACTCATCAACAGGACGTGTTTGGTCGGATCTTCCTTGAAACGCTGGAGCACGTCGTCGCGCCTGGCGGAAGGGACGCCGCCGTGATATTCGAGCGGTCCGAACGGGGCGAGATGCTCCTTGAGCTTGTCGAGGGTTTGCACCCACTGGCTGAAGATGAGGGCTTTCTGCCCGCTGGCGGCGACTTCTTCGAGATCGGCCGAGAGGCGTTCGAGCTTGGCGCTTGCGCCGGTGGCGGGATCGAAATTGCAGACTTGCTTTAGGCGGAGGACGAGCTCGAAGACGTGTTGAATCGTGACCGCTTCGCCCATGTCCGCGAGGTGGAGGACGCCGTCGTTCTCGGCGAGGTCGTAGGTGTGGCGTTGTTGCGGGGTGAGTTCGAGTTCGGCGTCGCGGATGAGCTTGGGCGGGAGTTCGGTGAGGACTTGCTGCTTGGTGCGGCGGAGGATGTGGTCAGCGACGGCGCGGCCCATCGCGCGGGGTTTCATGTGCCGCGAGAGATAGCCGGGGGAGAGGAACTCGAAGATGCCGACGAGGTCTTCGGGGCTGTTCTCGACGGGCGTACCGGTGAGGGCCCAATTGCGGGTGCGGGAGACGGCGCGGACCGTCTGGCTCGTCGTGCCGCTGCGGTTCTTGATCCGCTGGGCTTCATCGAGCACGACGAGGTCGAAGTGGACGCCGGGTTGTTCGACGAACTCGCGATCGCGGACGAGGAGTTCGTAATTGGCGATCTTGACGGGCGCGTCGACTTCGTGCCATTGCCAGCGGCGTTTGGTCTGGTCGCCTTCAATCACCGCGAGCGGAATTTCCGGGGCCCAAAGGGCGAACTCGCGAACCCAGTTGGTGACGAGCGGTTTGGGGCAGACGAGCAGGACGCGGCGGAGAGCGGCGGTGCGCACGAGAAGGCGGACGGCGGTGATCGCCTGCATCGTCTTGCCGAGTCCCATTTCGTCGGCGAGGACGGCGCTGTAGCGCGGAAACAGGAAGGCGACGCCATCGAGTTGATAGGAGAACGGTTGGAACGGAAACGCGAGCGCGTTGTCGGCGAGAAGCGTTTCGAGCGACGGCTGCAAGAGGTATTGGAGGCGGTCTTGGAGCTTGACGACGTCGTCGGGCGGGCGGATGCGAGTCGAGCGGCGGTTCGCGGCGGCGTTGGCCGCGCCGTTGGCAGCGGCAATTCGGACGGCGCCCTGCGGAGCGTCGTCGAAGCTCGGCGGCGCGCCTTCGGCGGGCGGGGCGAAGACGTAGCTCTTCGTACGCGGCGACTGGCAGCGGGCGGAGACCGAAACGACGGCGGGGCGCGGGGCCAGCGACGCGAGCGGATCGAGGGCGCACGGCGTGAGTACGTCGACTGCGAGCGAAAGAGTCGGCGAATCGTCGAACGCAACGGTGAACGCAATCGGCGTAACGTCGCCCCAAGTGCATACGGCGATGGGCGGGGGCGCGCCGAGACTCCAACTGGTCACGCCGGCGAGGTCGAGGGCAAGCGGCGGCATGTCAGGCGGCCTCGGCGGTCGGCGGATTTACGGCGACCGCGGCGGGTTGCGCCGAACGGGCCGAAGCGTCGCGATGGGCTTCGCGGACCGCTTCGCGGATGCGCTCGAACGGCTCGGCCAGATCGAAAGCAACGCCATGCATCGCGAGCCGTTCGACGATCGCCGGGGCATCGTGGGCGTGGGCCGTCGCAAGGGTGAGTACGTTTGCGCCGTACTCAAAGCGGTGGAACGGCGGCGGGAACAGCGGGTTTTCGGATTTCGCGGAGTCGGTGGCGGCGGACGCGGCGGAGTCCTTGAGCACCAAGGCGAGCGGCGCCGCGACGAAGGGGCGGGCCGCCAGCACGGCTTCGCGGTCGGTGAAAACGGCAAGCGGTTTGGCGGCGCTCTTTTCGACGAGGGCCCGGCCGATTTGTTCGCCGTAAAGGAACGGTTCAAGCGTGGGGCCGTAGAGGATTTCCTGGGCTCGCGAGGGACGGACCGGGGCGGTGCAGTGGAACTCGAGCGGGCGACCGGCGGCGTTGAGCAGCAAGTAGCCGCCAACCAGTCCACGGCCCTCAAGGTCGCAGACGGCGAGAAAACCTAAGGCGGCGGGGGACTTCTCGCTGCGCGTACCCATCAAGCTCTGCCCACCCTTTCCAATTTATCCGGTTGTAGCGTCTCTGCGGCACGTACAAAGCATCGGGCAGAGCGGCGAGCGACTTTAGCCGGCGGCGGTCGGGCGGGCGTCGGTTGGCGGGTGGTGGATTCTTTGGCGAATCCAACTAGAATCAGGGAAGTTTCGGCGGCGTTCGCGCCGCCGACCCCACGAGCAATTGACGGCAAGCACTACGGAAAGTGATGGTTTGCGATGGCGAGTCCGAATCCCGTTTCGTCGCTGTTCACGCAGGTCGACATCACCCCCGCCGCGTCGACGAAGAGCCAGCAAGTTCACGGTTATGGCGACGAGCACTCGATCCTGCTGCGGCAGATCCTTACGGCGCAGGACCGGCAGAATGAGTTGCTGGAAGAGCTCGTGAACCTTCTCGGTTCGCACCACAAGCAGCGGCAGCACGAACTGTCCCAATGGAAGCAGGCGAATCCGGAGCTGTCGAAGAGTTGCCGCAAGGCGGCCGAGGCGCTGTCGAAGGTGCAGGTCGAGTTCATCGACAAGATGACGGGCGAGGTTCACGAGTACTCCGACGTGTTCATGGACGGCGAGTACATGCTCAACGAGTTCGTGGACCGCTACGGACCGCGGATGGCGCATCTCAACGGGGTGTTGCAAGTGTTGGCGCAGCTTGGATCGGCGACGCCGGGTCCGGAAGCGCCGGCGACTTGAGTTCTTCGCGGGGTGAGCTAACTTGGCGCCGCACTCGATTACGGTTGCGCTTACCGACGAACTCCGCGCGTTCGTCGACAAGAACTGCGGCGACGGGACGCGATACACGAGTTCCGGCGAGTTCGTACACGATCTGTTGCGCCAACGCATGGCGTAATACGAAGCCAAAATGCTCCGAGACGCGATCGTGGCGGGCTATGCCGATGCGATTGCGGGGCGCGTAAAGGAATACAGGGGCAACCTAAGGGCGCTTTTGAAGCCGCGCCGATAACGATGGGCTATGGCTTCACGGCCCGCTTGCGGTGATTGTTCGTGTCGCCGACATAGAACGTCCCGTCGTTGGCGACGGCGATGCCGTGGGGGCGGTCGAACCTGGCTCGAAGCGGATCGCCGCCGTCGCCGGCGAATCCGCGTCCGCTGGGCGGCGTTCCGGCGACGGTAGTCACTTCGCCCGTCTTGGGATCGACGCGGCGGATCGCCTGGTTCTCGGTGTCGACGACGTAGAGCCGCTTGTCCGGGCCGAGGGCGATGCCTTTGGGACCGTTGAATTCGGCTTGCTTTCCTTGCCCGACGGTGGCGTCGCGATAGCCTTGCTTGCCGCTGCCGGCGACGTGTTTGAGCGTGCCGGCGGCGAGATCGAGCGACCAAATGCTGTGACCTTCGCGGAGGGCGATCCAGAGCGTGTCGCCGTCGATGGCGAGCGCCCGCGGGCCGAGCATCGGATGGTGCTTGGCAGTCGCGCCGTCTTGCGGGAGGCGCTTTTCACCGTTGCCGGCGATGGTCTCGATGCGGCCGCGTTCGAGGTCGATGCGGCGGATGCGATGGTTGCCGATGTCGGCGACGTAGAGCCAGCGGTCGCCCGCGAGCGCGATGCTGTGGGGCTGGCGGAATTGGGCGCGCTTGGTATCGCCGGGTTGCGTTTGGTCGGCGTCGCCGGCGTAACCGGATTCGCCCGTGCCGGCGACGGTGGAAATAATTCGCGTCTTGGCGTCGACGCGGCGGATGAGATGGTTTTGCATTTCGACGAAGTACATGTTCCCGGCCGAGTCGAAGCGGACTTCATAGGGTTCGTTGAGCGAGGCGTCCGTCGCGGGACCGCCGTCGCCCGCGTACCCCTTGCGGCCGTTGCCGGCGACGGTTTCGATGCGGCCGGAGTTCAAGTCGACGCGGCGGATGCGGTGGTTCTCGACTTCCGTGACGTAGAGCGCGCCGTCGGGACCGATTTCGACGCCGAACGGCTGGCCGACGGCGGCGCTGCGGGCGAGCGGTATGCCGTCGGGTTCCGCTCCGCGCTCGCTGGCCTGGCCGTTGCCGGCAATGGTTGAGATTTCCGCTGCGGCGATGGGACCGTGAATCCCGTGCAGCGCGGCGACGATCGCAAGAGTAGCCCAAAGCACGCACGGTCCGTAAAATGCTCGCGACGGCATGGTCATCTCTCCGGGAAACAAGTCGTCGGCGTCAGGGCGTGCATTTTAGGCTGCCACACAGATGGGAAACAGCGGCGGCGGCAGGCAAAGGCAAGGCAAAGGCAATCGGATCGTTCCATGACGCCGCCAGCGACGGTCGATTTGCAAGCCACGACGCGCGGCGTGCTGTTGGCGGTGCGCGCGCAGCCGGGGGCCAGGCGGAACGCGATCACCGGCGTTCACGCGGGCGCTTTGAAGGTCGCGGTGACTGCGCCGCCTGACAAAGGCAAGGCGAACGAAGCGATCGTCGCGCTGCTCTGTGAGCAATTGCGGCTGGCACGTTCGCAGGTCGCCGTCGTCGCCGGCGAAACGTCGCGGCAGAAGAAGCTGGTCGTCGCGGAGATCGACGTCGATGCGTTGCGGCGGCGAATCGAAGCCTGCCTGGCGGCGATTTCGTGAGTCGGCGAATCGGCAGTAGGCGGTCCCGCGGCCGACCAGCGCGGCGCCCGTGTGGTTCTCCGCCGAACGGGTTTATTCGTGCATTTCGGAATGGGCTATGATCTTAACACCAGCACCGGACAGTGCGCCAACCGCACGACGCGTTCGGCAACCGAACCGATCAGCAGATGTTTGAGACCGGTTCGCCCATGCGACGGCATGACGATCAGTTCGATGCCTTTTTCGGCGGCGAATTCGACGATTCTCTGGCCGCGGTCGCCGACGCGGACGACAACGTTCAGGCCGTCGTATTCGGGTGCGGCCGTTTTTTCGCGGAGCGCCTCTTCGGCATGGCGGACCCGCGTCGCGTCGTCGATCTCGCCCCAGATAACGCCCGGCTCCGTCACGAGCATCTCGGGTAGCACGTGGATTGCGTACAACTGGGAACCGCGCTCGACCAATTCGCGGCCGACCGCGAGGGCTCGAAAGCTGTGTTCGGAGAAGTCGATCGGCACGAGGACTTTTTGTTTGGGAAACCAGGGCATGGCAGTCTATTCCTCCAGGATGGTGCGTGGCGTGCAGCGGTCGACAGGCATTCTCACCGCCGCCGAGTTTCAGGCGACATGCCGCGAGCTATTTCTGATCGCGGATCGCCCGGTGACAGCTTACGCATTGCAGCGTCATTTCGACGTAAGCCAGCGTTGCGCCGTCGATGTTTTTCTTTTGTGCGGCCTTGGCGATGTTGTCGGTCGTGCGGCGAAACTCGTCGCTGCGGCGGCGGTACTCGGGCGTTTGGATCACCTGCCAGGCTTCGTCGTGCGTGAGCAAGCTGATTTGCTGGGCGTGCGTGTCGATCTTCGTGAAATCTTCGCGCACCAGCCCATCGAGCACGGCTTGCGTGTGTTCGAGCTTCAGCGCCATGAAGTCGGAAACCTTTTTCTCCGACTCAGGTTGACTATTGGCGGCCGCGGCGAACAGGCCCAACGCCGCAAGACCGATCGTTGCGAGCGGGAGAATTATTAAGCGTTTCATCGACGTCCTTTCCTCGTTGGTGGGCAGTTCCGCAAAACCCGCCGACACGCCCTACGCACGCCGTTTCGACACAGATTCGCGCGAATTCGCGCACATTTCCGGCAATCCTCGGCAGGCGAGAGGTCCAAGACGCACTTGCCGTGCCGCGGCCGGACATGAGCCATTTGGCATCCGCGGCATCATCCAATGTGATTGAACGCATAAGCCGCATTGAATATAACAGCGGAAACCGCCCGAGCGATTGCCTTGGAATTCCCGGAAATGGAGGCCGCGCCGATGCTTACGATCTTCGACGGTGCAAACCGACTGAACCGCCGCGGTTTCTTGCGAATCGGCGGGCTGGGGCTCGGCGGCATCGGCGCGCATGGACTCGGATTGGGCGGATTGACGCTCCGCGACGTGCTCGCGGCGGGGGCGGCCGGCAACGGCGTACTCCGCGACAAGTCGGTGATCCTGCTCTTTCTGCACGGCGGCCCGAGTCAGTACGAGACGTTCGACCCCAAAATGACCGCGCCGGCCGGAATTCGCAGCGTCACCGGCGAGACGGCGACGAAGATACCGGGCGTGACGTTCGGCGGTACGTTTACGAAGCTCGCCGCCCGCGCCGACAGGGTGAGCGTCGTTCGCAGTTTCCGTACCGGCGACGGCAACCACGACATCAAGCCGGTCGTGTCGAAAACTTCGTCCGGGGCGAACCTCGGATCGCTTTATGCGCGTATCGCAGGCACGAATCATCCGGCCACCGGCATGCCGCGGAACGTCGCGCTCTTTCCCCGCGCGGTCTGGCCCGACGCGAAGCCGGCCGAGGAGAGTTTTGGCAAGTTTGGCGCGACGGGAACGCTCGGCGGGGCCTACGCACCGTTCGTTCCGGGCGCCGGCGGTGCGATGCAGAGCGATATGCAACTGTCGCTGCCGAGAAAGCGCGTCGACGACCGCCGGGCGCTGCTCGCCGAGCTCGATCGGCTTCGGCGCGGGATCGACAACACGATCGACGCCGGCGGCAGCTTGACGCGCCTCGAAGAACAAGCCTTCACGACGATCTTCGGCGGCGTGGCCAAAGCGTTCGATCTCTCCGGCGAAGACCCGCGCGTCGTCGAGCGCTACGACACCGCGCCGCTCGTGCGTCCCGAGGCGATCAGCCGCAAGTGGAACAATTACAAGAATTACGTCGACAACGCCCAAACGCTCGGCAAGCTGCTGCTCCTGGCCCGGCGACTGTGCGAGGCCGGGTGCGGGTTCGTCACGGTGACGACGAATTTCGTCTGGGACATGCACGCCGACGCCAACAACGCCGGGTGCTCCGAGGGCATGGAGTACATGGGCCGGCCGCTCGATCACGCGCTCGCCGCCTTCCTCGACGATGTGAGAGAGCGCGGTTTGAGCGAGAAGATACTTCTCGTCGCGTGCGGTGAAATGGGGCGCACGCCGCAAGTGAACCAAGCCGGCGGCCGCGACCACTGGGGCAATCTCGCGCCGCTACTGGTGGCGGGCGGCGGACTCAAGATGGGTCAGGTCGTCGGACAATCTTCGCGCAATGGCGGCGATCCGGCGACCGAATCGTACGCGATCGACCACCTGGCCAGCACCGTGCTGCACACGCTGTTCGACGTCGGCCGACTGCGGCTCGAACGCGGCGTGCCGGAAGAAGTCACGAAAGCGGCGACGGCGGCGGGGACGATTGTGGAGTTGACAGGGTGAGGCCGCCACGCCGTTAGGTTTAGGGTCTAAGTTCAAAGGTTTAAGCATTCATGCATTGGCGAACCACTGACCTGCCGACAATTCTACTGGCGAACGCGCACTGCGGTCTAAACGGGCAATGAGCTAATCACGCCATTTGCGAGAATTGCTCGTCACGTTACCAAGCGAGCCCCAGTCACTCGCGCCCTGCCCCGTCCGTAGACTTCTCGAACGTAAACTCCCCGTCGCGATGGTCCACCACGATCGTCGACCCCGGATCGTATTCGCCCTTGAGCAGTTCCGTGGCCAGCGGGTTCTGGATTTGCCGCTGGATCACGCGTTTGAGCGGACGCGCGCCGAACGTCGGGTCGTAGCCTTCCCGGCCGATGGCGTCGATGGCCGCGTCGGTGACGATGAGATTCAAGTCGCTCCCCGCGAGTTGCTTTCGCAGCCGTTCGATTTGCAGCCGGGCGATGCGATGCACCTGATCGCGGCCGAGCGGGTGGAAAATGATCATGTCGTCGATGCGGTTCAAGAACTCCGGCAGGAAATGGACCTTCAGCGCGTCGCTGACCGCTTGGCGCATTTCTTCCTCGCTGCCGCCCGTTTCGGTGACTTGCTGAATCATCGGGCTGCCGACGTTGCTGGTCATCACGACGATCGTGTTCGTAAAGTCGACGGTGTGTCCCTGGCCGTCGGTCAGGCGGCCGTCGTCGAGCAGTTGCAGCAGCACGTTGAACACGTCGCGATGGGCTTTTTCCATTTCGTCGAGCAGGACGACAGAATACGGCCGGCGGCGGACCGCTTCGGTGAGCCGCCCGCCTTCTTCGTAGCCGACGTAGCCCGGCGGAGCCCCGATCAGCCGGCTCACCGTGTGCCGCTCGCCGTATTCGCTCATGTCGATGCGAACCATCGCGTTTTCGTCGTCGAACAGCACTTCGGCGAGCGCTTTGCAAAGCTCGGTCTTGCCGACGCCGGTCGGTCCCAGGAACAGGAACGAACCGATCGGCCGATTCGGATCCTGCAGGCCGCTGCGGCTGCGACGAATGGCGTTCGCCACGGCGACGACGGCTTCGTCTTGCCCGACGACGCGCTGGTGCAGCCGCTCTTCCATCACGAGCAGTTTGGCCTTTTCGGTTTCCATCATCCGCGCGACCGGAATCCCGGTCCACGCCGACACGACTTCGGCGATTTCGTCGGGTCCGACTTCTTGACGGAGCAGCTTGCGACGCTCTTCCGGCTGACCGTCTTTGCCCGCTTGTTGTGCGGCCGACGCGGCCGTCGCTTTCTCGAGCGCGGCGGCGAGCTTGCGCCGCTCGGTATCGAGGACGTAGAGCTTTTGATAGTCGCTCTCGCTGACGAGTTGACCTTCGTTCTGCTTCTGCTTGACGCCGGCCTCGAACTGCTCGAATTCGCGGTCCGCCTTGCCGAGCTTCTCGCGTAATGCCACCACGCCGACCACGCCGTGCTTCTCCGCTTCCCACTGCTCGCGCAAATTGGCGAGTTTGCGTTTGAGCTCGTCCATTTCATCTTCGATTTCGGCGAGCCGATCGACGGCGTGCTCCTCGGTTTCTTCTTGCAGTTGGCGGGCGGCTAGTTCCAACTGCGTGAGCCGCCGCTGCACTTCGTCGATTTCCGTCGGCACGCTTTCCAGTTCCATCGCTAGCCGGCTCGCCGCCTCGTCGACGAGGTCGATCGCCTTGTCCGGCAGAAAGCGGTCGGTGATGTAACGGTTCGACAGCGTCGCCGCGGCGACGAGGGCCGAATCTTTGATCTTCACGCCTTTGTGATGGGCTTCGTACCGCGGCTTGAGCCCGCGCAGAATGGCAACCGTATCGTCCACCGACGGCTCGCCGATATAGACCGGCTGGAAGCGCCGCTCCAGCGCCGCGTCCTTCTCGATGTACTTGCGATATTCGTCGAGCGTCGTCGCGCCGATGCAGCGCAGATCGCCGCGGGCGAGCGCCGGCTTGAGCAAGTTCGCCGCGTCCGCGCCGCCTTCGGCGCGCCCCGCGCCGACGACCGTGTGCAACTCGTCGATGAACAGCACCACGCCGCCTTGTGAGTCTTGCACTTCGCGGAGCACCGCCTTGAGCCGCTCCTCGAATTCGCCGCGATATTTCGTGCCCGCCACGAGTGCTCCCAAGTCGAGCGCGATCACCCGCTTGTTCTTGAGACTCTGCGGAACGTCGCCGTGGACGATCCGCAGCGCGAGACCTTCCGCGATGGCGGTCTTGCCGACGCCCGGCTCGCCAATGAGGACGGGATTGTTCTTCGTCCGCCGCGACAAAACTTGCACCACGCGGCGGATTTCTTGATCGCGGCCGATCACCGGATCGAGCTTGCCTTGGCTCGCGCGGGCGACGAGATCGATGCCGTACTTCTCGAACGCTTGGAACTTACCCTCGGGATTCTGGTCCGTAACACGCGCGCTGCCGCGGACCGATTGCAGCGCGGAGAGCAATTCCTTCTCGCCGATCGCGTTGACCTGCAAAATGCCCTGGGCTTTGTTCTTCGTCTTCAGGAGCGCGAGCAGCAAATGCTCGGTCGAAACGAAGTCGTCCTTCATCGCCTCGGCTTGGCGCTGCGCGCCTTCGAAGACCGCCATCAAATCGCTCGACGGTTGCGGCGGCGATCCGCCGCTGACCTTCGGCAAATGGCCGATTTCGTCATCGACCATTTTGTCGAGCTGCGCACGATTCGCGCCGATCTTTGCCAACACCGGGGCAACCAAGCCCTCCGTTTCGTCAAGCAGCGCGGCGAGCAAATGCAGCCCGTCGATCTGCGGGTTTCCCCGGTCAGCGGCTAATTCCTGCGCCCGCTGAACCGCCTCTTGGGCTTTGATCGTGAATTTATCGAATCGCATGGTAAGCGTCGAGGATATTCGCCATTCAGCCCCCGGTGAACACACCGGGGGCAAGGTGACCGCGTGTCCCGATATACGACCACCTTCTCGATTGGCAGTTCACGGGACCGCGCGAAAACGTGAAGCAAAACCAATGCCGAGATCAAAAGTGTTCGAACATATTCCAACGAGCATCATCGTGCGCACAAACAGAAACCGCGAGCCAGTCGCGTTGGCGAGCGGCTCGCGGTGCTATGGTAAACCGCCCGTGTCTTTGTTTGCCGGCTTCGGGTCGAATGGTTTCGCCGGCAAACGACGGTCGGAGTGTCCTTTGTCCTGCACGCGTTCCCTAATTCTTCACTTCGAACTCCGCGTCGATCGCGTCGTCGTCCTTCTTGTCGCCGGCGCCTGCTCCGCCCGCCGATGCATCGCCCGGCGCGCCGCCCGCTTGTTGCGTGGCCTCGTACAAGACCTTGCTCAACGCGTGCGACGCTTGTTCGAGCTCGTCGGTCGCCGACTTGATCGCACTCAAGTCTTCGCCCTTGGCGGCTTCGCGGACTTTCGTCATCGCCGCTTCGAGCGGAGCCTTGTCGCCGTCGCGCAGCTTGGCCGCGTGCTCTTTGATGAGTTTTTCGATCTGATAGCACATCTGGTCGGCCTTGTTGCGGGCTTCGGTTAGCTCGCGGAACCGCTTATCTTCGGCCGCGTGCTCCTCGGCGTCGCGCTGCATCTTCTTGATCTCGTCGTCCGACAGGCCGCTCGACTGCTCGATGCGCACCTTCTGCTCCTTGCCCGTGCCGAGGTCCTTGGCCGACACGTTGAGGATGCCGTTTTGATCGACGTCGAACTTGACTTCGATCTGCGGCATGCCGCGTGGCGCCGGCGGAATGCCGTCGAGGTTGAATTCGCCGAGCAACCGGTTGTCGCGGGCCTTTTCACGCTCGCCCTGAAACACCTTGATCGTCACGGCCGATTGGTTGTCGTCCGCCGTGCTAAACACCTGCTTGCGTTCGCACGGGATCGTCGTGTTGCGTTCGACGAGCTTCGTCATTACGCCGCCGAGCGTCTCGATGCCCAGCGACAGCGGCGTCACGTCCAAGAGCAGCACGTCTTGCACGTCGCCGGCCAGCACGCCGCCCTGGATCGCCGCGCCTACCGCCACGACCTCGTCCGGATTGACGCCCTTGTGCGGTTCCTTGCCAAAAATCTCGCGGACGATGTCCTGTACCTTGGGCATGCGCGTCGAGCCGCCGACCAGCACCACCTCGTCGATGTCCTTGGCACTGAGCTTTGCGTCCTTAAGCGCGGCAATGACCGGGCCGCGGCAGCGATCGAACAGCGCATCGGCCAACTGCTCGAACTTCGCCCGAGTAATGCTCATCTGCAAGTGCTTTGGGCCACTCGCGTCGGCCGTGATGAACGGCAGATTGATGTCGGTCTGGGCCTGGCCGCTCAATTCGCGTTTGGCTTTCTCGCAGGCTTCTTGCAAGCGCTGGAGCGCCATTGCGTCTTTGCGGAGGTCGATTCCTTGCTCTTTCTTGAACTCGTCGGCGACGTAGTTCAAGAGAACCTGGTCGAAGTCGTCGCCGCCCAGGTGCGTGTCGCCGTTGGTGCTGATGACGCGGAACACGCCGTCGGCCACTTCGAGAATCGAAATGTCGAACGTACCGCCGCCCAAGTCGTACACGGCGATCTTCTCCTGGCCCTTGCGATCGAGACCGTACGCCAGCGACGCCGCGGTCGGCTCGTTGATGATCCGCATGACTTCCAGACCGGCGATCTGGCCTGCGTCTTTGGTCGCTTGGCGCTGGGCGTCGTTAAAATACGCCGGGACGGTGATGACGGCCTTGTTCACCTTGTGGCCCAGGTACGACTCGGCCGCTTCCTTGAGCTTGCGAAGGACTTTGGCCGAGACCTCTTGCGGCGTGAGTTCCTGATCGCCGACGCGCACCTTGACGTACTCGTCCGCGCCGCCCGTGACCTTGTAGGGGACGAGCTTCTCTTCGGAGCCGACTTCGTTGTGCCGGCGGCCCATGAAGCGCTTGATCGAATAGACAGTCCGCGTCGGGTTCGTCACCGCTTGCCGCTTGGCCGGCTCGCCGACGAGTTCGCCCTTGTCGGTAAAGGCGACGACGCTGGGGGTCAGGCGGTTACCTTCCGCATTGGCGATAACCTTCGCGTCCTTGCCCTCCATGATCGCCACGACGGAGTTCGTCGTGCCCAAGTCGATGCCGATGATCTTTTCGCCTTTGCTGGCCATGTGTGTCTGCTCCTGTTTATTTCGCCGCGAATCGCGTGGTGGTGACGTGTGGCGCTCTGACTGTGAGTCGCTGGCCGCGGATGGCGGCGCGTTCAAGTAAGCCGGAATTGGCTGCCCTAACGGTACTTGGGCGTAAAAAGCAAAGAGCGTGCCGAACTCAACGCAAGTCGCGTCTTGGCCTAAGAGCTTACCGTGCAACGGTTTGGCAAGCGTTGCATTTTCGCGACAGCCAACGACTTTCGGAGTGCGAGCGGAAAGCGACTGCCATTTTGGCGCCTCGATTTATCCACGAATTCTGGCTGCCAAAATGACATGCAAACGAACCGCCGAGGCGCAGAGACGCGGAGGGACTTCACACATCGACGAACCCTCCGCGTCTCTGCGCCTCGGCGGTTCGGTTCGTTTGCAGTCGCTACGCGCCGAACCCCGCTCCCCGCAGTAGCTCAAGACTCTTCGGAATCGCCGTTTCCCATTCTTCCTGGCCCTCGAACTCGAGCGAAATGTAGCCGCGATACTTCACCTTTGCCAGAATCGCCGCAACCTTCATATAGTCGATGTCGAGCGTATACCACGTGCCGCCGCCGAAATACGTCTTCGCCTGAACGAACACGGCATACGGCGCGAGCGTCTCCATCTTCCCGTAGCTGTCTTCCAGGAAGTTTCCGGTGTCGAGCGTCGCGCGGAGCCACGGCGACTTGACCGCGTCGACCACGCGAATGACGCCCTCCGGTTCGCGGCCCAAACCCCAGTGGTTTTCGAGTCCCATGACGACGCCGTATTGCTCGGCTTTCTTGGCGAGTTCGGCGTAAGCGTCGATGACCCACTTGAAGCCCTCGTCGTCCGTGTACCCTTCGAGGCGCGGCTCCTTGCCCTTGTTTTTCATCAGCTCGTCGAAGTTCTTGCTCGTCCCCCAGCGGCCCGTGTTCACGCGCATGGTCGGAATGCCCATTGCGTCGGCCAGTTGCAGACACCGCGTCGTATGCTCGATGTTCTTCTTCCGCACCGCTTCGTCCGGAGAAACGAACGTCTGGTGCGTCGAAAACCCGCACAGGCTCATCCCGGCGAGAAATGCCCGCCGCTTCAAGTTCCGCAGCCGCCCGGGCGACTCGTCGTCCTGCATCTGCATGTGCAGAATCTCGACGGCATCAAAGCCCATCTCGCCCGCCCGGTCGATGCAGTCCTCGACGGAGATTCTCGCATCGTCGCGGAACCGCCAGAAGGAATAGGTGGAAACGGCGATGGGGTTCCCCCGGCGAGGAACCGTTGTCCTTGCGGCGTCTTGCGCCGGCGCATTTTGGTTCAAGACGGCTACAAGCGGTATCGCGGCGACGGACGCGGTCAGGAACTTTCTGCGGTCGACGGTCATGGATCGAACCTCGCTCGGCGGCAATAGGCCCGCGGAAGATGGCTTCCGCGGCTGGCATTTGGTAAGGTTGGCTCAAAGTCGGCGCGAGGGCAAGTGCCGGTCAAGAAAACATATCGCTTCCTTTGCCGGTGGAATTCCGGCCCAGTCATGCGTACCGGCCTCATTCTCGTCACCGGCGCTACCGGCTTCGTCGGCAACAACGTGGTTCGGCGATTGCTGGCCGATGGCGCGGCGGTGCGAGTGTTAGTTCGCTCGGGGCAACGCTCGCGGGAGTTCGAGGATCTCGATATCGAGATCGCGCCCGGCGATATCACCGACGCCGCGAGCCTTCGGCAGGCTTGCAAAGGGGTCGCGGCCGTCGTTCATTCTGCGGGATACGTTCAGCTCGGCCGTACGCAACTCGACGTTCACCGCGCGATCAACGTCGAAGGGACGCGCAACGTCGCCGATGCCGCACTCGCCGCCGGAGCGAAGCTGGTCCACGTGTCGAGCTGCGATGCCCTCGGCGTGCGCTCGGCCACCGAGCCGGCGGACGAAGACACCGAACCGAACGGCCGCGTCCGGGCGCCCTATGCGATCACCAAGCGCGAAGCCGAGTTGGTCGTCATCGACGCGGTCGCCCGCGGACTCGACGCCGCGATCGTCAATCCCGGGTTCATGCTCGGCCCGTGGGATTGGAAGCCGTCGTCGGGACGGATGCTGCTGGAAGTCGCGCGCGGCCGCGGGATGTTCGCACCGCGGGGACATTTCAGCGTATGCGACGTGCGGGATGTGGCCGAGGGTATCGTCGCGGCGCTCGACCGCGGAGCGGCCGGACGGCGCTACATTCTCGCCGGCACGACGATGCGCTACGTCGACGCCTGGCGGTTGTTTGCGGAAGTGACCGGCGGGCGGCGGCCCTTGATGACCGTCGGGCCCCTCGTGGCGAAGCTCGCCGGCTGGACCGGCGACGTCATCGGCCGGATCAGGGGCCGCGAGCCGGACGTAAACAGCGGCGCGATCGCTCTCGCCGCGCTCCCGAAGCATTACACGATCGCCCGCGCACAAGCCGAACTCGGCTATCGGCACCGGCCGGTGCGCGAATCGGTCGAAGCGGCGTGGGAGTGGTTTCGGGAGTTCGGGTACGCCAAGTGAGACTGGAAACCGCGACGCAACTTGCGGCCGCAACGAGTCTCGTCCAATGGACAGTGAGCAACGAGTAGAGCGACCTGCGTTTCTGAACAATGTATCGATGATTCTTTACCGCGTTCGTGAAAGGCTGTATGTCTTCGTACCTTGGTCGACACGCCGAGCTTTACGATCTGTTTTACGCGGACAAGCCGTATGCTGCCGAGGCGGCGTTCGTCGATGCGATCGTGCGCGAGTTTGCGACGGCGGCAGGGCCGGATTCCACGGCGCCGCGTCGCCTCTTGGAGCTGGCCTGCGGCACCGGTCGCCACGCGCTGGAACTCGAAAAGCGTGGATATGAAATCCTCGCAACGGATTACTCGGCCGACATGCTCGCTTGTGCCCGGCGAAGGGCGGAACTTGCCGGTTCGCGCGTGCAGTTCCATTTGGCCGACATGCGGCGGCTGGCGGAGTGCGAAGCGATTGCCGGGCAAACGTTCGACGCGGCTTACGCCCTGTTCGACTCGATCGGCTACGTGCAGACGAACGCGGGCGTGGCCGAGGTGCTCGCAGGCGTTCGCGAGGCGCTTCGGCCGGGCGGGTTGTTCGTGTTCGAGTTCTGGCACGCCGCGGCGATGCTCCGCGGCTTCGATCCACTCCGCGTGCGGCGGTGGCAGACGGATGCCGGCGAGGTCGTGCGGATTTCGCGGACCACGCTCGACGTACCGCGGCAATTGAGCCATGTCGCCTACGAGATTCTCGAACTGGGGCACAACGGCGCGTTTGGCCGCATCGAGGAAACGCAAACGAACCGGTACTTTTTGGTGCAGGAAATGGCGGCGTTCGTCGCGGCGGCGGGGCTAGAGGCCGTCGCATGGTACGCGGGCTTTTCGCGCGATGCCCCGATCGACGAATCGACGTGGCACGTCGTCGGCGTGGCGCGCCGGGCGCACGAAGAACGCCGCGGTTGACGCCGCATCCGCCTCCCGTCCACAATGCTTCCGCCGTCGATTCTTTTCCTTGCCTACATGGTGCGTTACATGCTCGCTCACAGTCTGTTCATCGGGAAGCGGTCGTCGACTCGTAGCGTATACCCGCCGCTTGGGGTTTTCGTATTGGCAACGCTGCTGGTCTGCGTTGGCTCGACTGCGGCGGCGGACGAGTGGCCGCAGTGGCGGGGACCGACGCGCGAAGGCGTGTGGAAGGAAGCCGGATTACTCGAATCGTTTCCTGCCGAGCGGATCGAGGACGGGCGGCTCAAACGCCGCTGGCGGGCCGAAATCGGCAGCGGGTACAACGGCCCCACGGTCGCCGGCGGCCGCGTATTCGTGATGGATCGCCAAACGAAGCCCAAACAAACGGAGCGTGTGCTCGCTTTCGCGGCCGACTCCGGCAATCCTCTGTGGACGTTCGAATACGACTGCACCTACGAGCATATCAGCTACGAAGCCGGACCGCGGGCGGCGGTGAGCATTGCCGATGGTCTGGCGTATGCCCTCGGGACGATGGGGCACTTGCACTGTCTTTCGGCCGCGACGGGCGAGGTCGTGTGGAAGAAGGACCTGTTCAACGAGTACAAGATTCGGATGCCGGGCTGGGGAATTGCCGCGGCGCCGCTCGCCGACGGCGACAAGTTGATCGTGCAAGTCGGCGGCGAAAAGGCGTGTCTCGTCGCGTTCGATCGGCGGTCGGGCAAGGAGCTGTGGCGGGCGCTCGACGACAAAGCGTCGTATTCCGCGCCGATCATCGTCTCGCAGGCCGGCAAGCGCGTCCTCGTCTGTTGGACCGGCGAGAGCATTTCCGGCCTGAACCCCGAGGACGGTTCGGTCTATTGGCAACAGCCGTTCAAGCCCGAGCGGATGGTGATCAACATCGCGACGCCGGTTGTCGACGGCGACCGGTTGTTCTTGACGAGTTTCTACGACGGTTCGTTCATGCTCAAGCTGCGGCAAGATCGACCGGCCGCGGAACTGCTTTGGGCGCGGCATGGACCCGACGAGCGGACGACCGACGCGCTCCATTCGATTATCAGCACGCCGTATTTCGCGGGCGATTACGTCTACGGCGTCGATAGTTATGGCGAGTTGCGATGCCTCGACGCGGCGACGGGCGACCGGATTTGGGAAGACCGGACCGCCACGCCCAAGGAACGTTGGAGCAACATCCACATGGTCAAGAACGGCGAGAGGATGTGGATGTTCAACGAAGCGGGCGAGTTGGTCATCGGCCGCCTGACGCCGCGCAACTTCGAGGAGATAAGCCGGGCCAAGCTGATCGCGCCGACGCGTGTGCAGCTCAACCGGCGCGAAGGGGTGTGCTGGTCGCACCCGGCGTATGCGTACAAACACGTGTTTGCCCGCAGCGACGAAGAACTGGTGTGCGTCAATCTGGCCGAAGACGCCGACGCGCCGATTCCAGCGCCGAAGTGACGTTCGCGGCGTTCTTTCGATCAGACGCCGCGGCTAGCAGTCTGTCGGCGTCGGATTGACGGGTGCAAGCTGCCGGCGTACCGTTGGCTTTATCGAAAAGTCATCCCATTGGACCCGGAGGATTCCACCATGTCCGCGGCGACTCCCGCGCGATCCAGTTGGCTCGACGACGACGCGAACACGCCTTTGATTGCGCAACAAGCACAACGCCTCGACACGTTCATCGCCGCGATGGCCGACGGACGCATCGACGATGCGGAGCTCGCCGAACAGGAATCCCGCGTCGTCGCCCTGATGCGGGAGGTCGAGCCGCAACTCTCCGACGCGCAGCACCAGAAAGTCACGCAGCTACTCTGCGAACTCACGGCCTACGACGTAATGCAAATGGTTCATTCGATCGGTGCGGCCCGGGCGGCGTCGCGATTTCGCGGCTGACTGCCTTCGAATGGCGCATCGCAAAACGGCAAATCGTAAACGGTAAATAAGAAGCGGCGGGTGCCGAGAGTTCGACAACCGCCGCTCTTGTTTTGCATTCGACGCTCTATCGCCCGCCGGCTCGACGACGTCGGATCATGCCGAGACCGAGCAATCCCATCGCCGCGAGCGCCCACGTCGACGGTTCCGGAACCACCGAGCCTTGGAACTGCACGTCGGCAATCTGCATCGAGTTCGCCGCGGCGCCGTTGCGGACGCTCGGGAACGTCAGGCGATACGACGAATACGGCGTATTGCCGTCGACCGCGATGGGGTCGCTCGTCGTGAAGCGAGCCATCGGCAAGTCGATCGTTCCCGAGTCGATCAGGACCCAGTTTTCGGCAATGCCGCGGCTGTGGGCTTCGCTGGTGATCGGGTCGTTCGTGCCGTAAAGCTCCCAACTCGCCGGATCGCGTTCCGTTGCGTCGTTGGCCGTGGTCATCGTGAAACTGTTGACGATTGTCTGCGAACCAATGCTCGGCGTCACGATGAAACCGGAATCGTCCTCGCCAAAGTTCAGGTACTTCGTGCCCGAGTTGCCGTCGATGGCGTTAGGGGCCTGCTCTCCGCCGGGAGAACTGCTCGACAGCGTGGCTTGATGAATAGCCAGCACGGGATCGCCCGGGAAGATATTGGGTACCGTACCGTTGGATTCCTGAAACAACTGAACTTCCGCGACCTGCATCGAATTCGCCGTCGCCGCGTTGCGGACCGTCGGGAACAGCATCTTGTACGAGAGGTACGGTTCGTCGTTGAAGAACGACTGAACCGGACCGGTCTCGAAGCGGTTCGTCGATAGTCCCGTCGCTCCCGTCGCGATCAACGTCCAGGCTTCCAGGCTTCCGGAACTGTTGTCGCCGCTGGCGATGGCATCGTTCGTCCCGTAAAGCGCCCAAGTCATCGGGTCGCGTTCGGGCGCGTCGTTCGCCGTCGTAAACTGCACGCTCTGGGTGAGCGTCAATCCAATGGATGGCGTGACGATAAAGCCCGAGTTGACTTCGCCGAAGTTGAGGTACTTCGTGCCGCTGTTGCCGTCGAACATGTTCGCCGGGCCTTCGGCGCCGGGATAGCTGCTCGCGGTGGTTGGGATATCGAGGTCGATCGGAACGATCGCGTCGCTGGGCGCCAGCAGGTCTACGGCCCGCGCCGAATTGCCGACGAACATCGCGCCGGCAAGCGCCAGAAGAAAGCCAATGCGAGAGAAAGTCATTAGCGGTGATCCTTGTTGCCAATCCAGTAAACCGCCCGCGCGTCGACGCAGGCCGGTCTGTGAGAATCGTACCAATTCGTTAGCTTAATCGCACAACGCAGCTTGGCAAGCGAAAAAAAGCAAAGTCGTTGCAAAGTTTCCGCCCGAGGGATGTCACCGAAATCCCAGTTTTTTCCGTATGGTCAGCGGTCAGCCGAGCGCGCGCGACGCAACCTGATACGTCGACATCGCCGCGAAATAGGCGAGCGTCGTCATATAGGCGAACGTGAATGCGGGCCACCGCCACGAGTTCGTCTCCCGCTTGATGACCGCGAGTGTCGCCGCACACTGGCAGCAGAGCGCGAAGAACACCATGATCGATAGCGCGACGGGAACACCGTAGACCTTTTCGCCGGTCCCGTCCCACGTGGCGTTTTGGAGCTTTTCGCGGAGCGTGTCGGACGCTTCGTCTTCTTCCGCGCCGAGGTCGTAAAGCACGCCCAGCGTGCCGACGATCACCTCGCGGGCCGGAAACGAGGCAATCGCCGCGCATCCGATCCGCCAGTCCCAACCGAGCGGCTCGACCACCGGCTCGATCCAGTGTCCCGCGCGGCCGAGATAGCTGTTTCGCACTTGCTCGCCCGCGAGGTGCTTATCGATTTCGTCGTGCCGCTCGGCGAGCGCCGCGTACTCGGGCGATTCTTCTCGACCGGCGCCGGCGAGCGCGGCAATTTTCGTTTCGAGTTCCGTTTGCTCGGCGAGGAGCGTGCGGCTTTCTTCCGTATCGAGCCGCGGATAGTACGTCGCCGCCCAGACGAGAACCATGACGGCGAAGATCAGCGTACCCGCGCGGCGCACGAACGCCCAGCCGCGATCGACGACCCGCGATACGACGACGCGCAGCGAGGGCATCTTGTAACTCGGCAGTTCCATCACGAACGGCGGCGTCTCTCCCTTGAGAATCGTGCGGCGGAACACGAGCGTCATCGACACGGCCGCAACGATCCCAACCAGGTACATTGCAAACATCGCCGCGCCCTGCAGGCCGATGCCGATTTCCCAGTCGCCGAATGTTGTGCCAATCAGCAGCGTGCCCGGGATGAACGCCGCAATCAGCAGCGTGTATACCGGAAGCCGCGCCGAGCAGCTCATCAAGGGTGCGACGAGAATCGTGAGCAGCCGATCGCGGCGGTTCTCGATCACCCGGGCCGCCATGACGCCGGGAATCGCGCAGGCGAACGACGAAAGCAGCGGAATGAACGACTTGCCGCTCAAGCCGATCGGGGCCATGAGCTTGTCCATCAAATACGCGGCGCGGGCCATGTACCCGCAATCTTCCAGAATCGCGATGAACGTAAACAGAATCAGAATCTGCGGCAGAAAAATCAGCACGCTGCCGACGCCTTCGATCATGCCGCTGGTAATCAGCGACCGGAGCGGGCCGTCTTCCATCAATGGCTCTCCCGACGCGCCTTCGATCCATTCAACCAGCGCCGACTTCGCCGCGTCAATCGCGTCCATGGCCGGCGCCGCCCAAGAGAAGATCGACTGAAACATCACGAACATCAGCGCGATGAAGATCAGCACGCCGAGCACTTTGTGACACAGCACGCGGTCGATGCGGTCGCTGAGCGTCGTTGCGGAAGTGGTTTGGCGCGTCACGACCCTGTCGAGCACTTTCGCCGCCCAGCCATATCGCGCGATGGCTTCGACGGCGGGTACGGGTTGTCCGGCGTCGGCGAGCCGCTTCCGCGCCGCGGCGAGGGCTTCGCGCGTCGCTCGGTCTTCGGGACGCAGCAAATCGCCTTCGATGTAGCCGCTCGTATCGAGCAGCAGCCGTTCGGCGAGAAACCGCGGCGTGTTGCCGCCGCCGACGTTCAGCCGCACGTGGAGATCGTTGACTTCGCGCTGAAACTCGGCCGAGAACGGGCTGGCGTCGCTCCTTCGCGGCGAGTCGATGGCCTTCGTCAGTGCCGCCCGCAACGGTTCGAGTCCTTTCCGCCGATGGGCCGCGATGGGCACCACCGGCACGCCCAGTTGCCGCGCGAGACGCGCGGCGTCGACGTGAATGCCGCGGGCTTCCGCAAGATCGACCATCGTAAGCACGACGACCGTCGGAAGTCCCAGTTCCAATGCCTGGCTGACGAGGTAGAGGTTCCGTTCCAGGTTGCTTGCATCGACGATGCACAGCACCGAATCGGGCCGGACCGTATCTGCCTGCCGGCCGAGCAACACGTCGACGGTTACCATTTCGTCCGGCGAACGCGGCGCGAGGCTATACGTGCCCGGCAAGTCGATCAGATCGACCACCCGCCCGGATAGGTTCGCGCGGCCGATTTTCTTCTCAACGGTGACGCCCGGATAATTGCCCACGCGTTGTCGCACGCCGGCCAGAGCCGTGAACACCGTCGACTTGCCCGTGTTCGGGTTGCCGACGAGGGCGACCGTGAGCGCCTTAGCGGGCGAATGAGCGATGTGGGACGCGGTTTCCATGTCGACTGGCGGTTGCAGGAAGCGAATCCGTTCGCCGAGGAGTCACTTTGTGGCACGATCGGCAAGGCGATTCGCGTCCTACGAGTGCATTGTCACATCTTCGCTTTGATTTTGGCGCTGGGCGCCATTGCCGGCTTGTCCAACCGTGAGCGTTGCCGTTTGAGCTTGCCTCGCGAATCGCACCGCTGAACAAGCCAGCAGTGGCGCCCCATTTCCTAGTCGACCTCGACCTCGACGCGGGCCGCCTCCGAGCGTCGCAGGCTCAGCCGGTAACCGCGCAGCTCGAATTCAAGCGGATCCCCCAACGGCGCCGTGCCAAGCAAGTGGACTTCCACGCCGGGAATGAGACCCATTTCCAACAGCCGGACGCCGACGCTGTCCGCCCCGGCAACGCCGATTACCTTCGCCCGGCCGCCGATGGGTAAGTCGGATAGAAGCGACATGGCGCCCACGCTCTCGACATTGCTCGGCCAATCTAATAACCCACGGCCGTGGGCGCGGCGACCGGAGCGGTTTCCACGCACGTCGCCCCAGCCGTTCGCACCAGCACGCCCATCGTTTCGCAGTCGCGAAAACACAGCCGATGGCCGTTCACGCGAATGATGCAGGGCGATCCGCTCTGGACGACTTCGACGCGGACGCCGCTGGCCAAGCCCATTTCGCGGAGCCGATGGACGTGGTCCGAACGTCCAATGATTTCGGCGATTTCGCCCGCTGTACCGGCAGTCAAACAACCCAGCGGCAAGACGTCGTGCATGGGGTGGCCCCAATGGCAAGTACGGAACGGGCGACGGGACGAACGAGACAGTCTAAAAGCGCCGCATAGCCAGCCGGCAATTGAGACTCATTCTCACAACGTTCAATTCTAGCGAAACGCCACGTCCGCTTCAAGAGCCGCACCACGGAAGTTTCTCACTCCGTGCGGCTCCCCGCCGTTTTTGCTAGTTTGGAAAGGCCCGGCGAATTGCTGATTCCGAGATTTCTGCCCACCTCCCACGATCCACTTCTCCCCCGCCGTCATGCTCGACGCACTCCTCGCCGCCGTCGCCCGTCACTGGGGGTTCCGCTCGCTGCGGCCGCTGCAGCGCGAGGCGATCGAGGCGGTGCTCGCCCATCGCGATTCGCTCGTCGTGCTCCCCACCGGCGGTGGCAAGTCGCTTTGCTATCAGGCCCCGGCCGTGGTCAGCGACGCGGTGACCGTCGTTGTCTCGCCGCTCATCTCGCTGATGAAGGACCAGGTCGATGCGCTCCGCGCCAGTGGCATCGCCGCGGCCGCCCTAAACAGCTCGCTGTCTCCCGAAGAAGCAAGCGACATCGAGCAGGAGCTGGTCGCCGGGCGCTTGCGGCTTTTGTATTGCTCGCCGGAGCGGTTGGCGCTTCCATCGTTTCGCCGGATGCTCGCCCAAATCGACATCCGCACGATCGCCATCGACGAAGCGCATTGCATCAGCCATTGGGGCCACGACTTTCGGCCCGAGTATCGGTTGCTCAGCGAATTGCGAGCCGCCTTTCCCGATGCCTCGCTTCATGCCTTTACCGCGACGGCGACGAAGCTGGTCCGCGACGACATCGTGGCCTCGCTCAAGCTCCGCAATGCCGCCGTGCTCGTCGGCGACTTCGACCGGCCGAATCTCGCCTATCGCGTCCACTATCGCCAGGATGTTTACGGGCAGGTCGTCGACGTGCTCCGTCGGCACAACACGGGAAAGCCGGGCGGCGACGCCGGGATCATCTACTGCATCCGTCGCCGCGACGTCGACGATATGGTGCTGCACCTCAAATCGGTCGGCATCGACGCCATGCCTTATCACGCCGGAATGACGCCGCCCTCGCGCAAGAAGACCCAAGACGCATTCCGCGCCGAGCGCTGCGATCTCGTCGTGGCCACGGTCGCCTTCGGCATGGGCATCGACCGCTCGAACGTGCGATTCGTGCTCCACACCGGAATGCCGAAGTCGATCGAGCACTATCAGCAAGAGACGGGTCGTGCCGGCCGCGACGGACTCGAAGCCGAATGCGTGCTGTTCTACTCCGGCGCGGATGCAATGCTCTGGCGCAACCTGCTCGAAAAGTCGGTCGGCGAGTCGGAAACGCCCGTCGATCCGGCTTATATCCGCAACGTGCGGCGGCACATCGACGACATGGAGAACTTCTGCCGGCCGACGCGGTGCCGGCATCGCTCGCTCGTCGAATATTTCGGCCAGACGTTCGACAAAGAGAATTGCCAGGCCTGCGACGTGTGTCTCGACGGCCGCGAGCCGCACGCCGAGAGCCAGACGATTGCCCGCAAGATATTGTCGTGCGTGGCGCGGCTCGATCAGCGGTATGGCGCGATGTATGTCGTCAGCGTGCTCCGCGGCGAGTCAAAGGACGACATCCAGCGGCGGCGGCACGATCAACTCAGCACGTTCGGGTTGCTCCGCGAGCATTCGGTCAAGGAACTTCGCGGATTCATCGACCAATTGCTCGCGCAAAACGTTCTCGTGCGCGAAACCGACGAGACGGGCGACTTCCCGCTCCTGAAGCTCAACGAACGGTCGTGGGAAGTAATGCGCAACGAGCGGACGGTGCGCCTGTTCGCGGAAGAAAAACGCCGTAAGCGCCGCAAGCGGGGCCTGGACCTCGTGGAAGCTGCCGAGACGGCAAGCGTCCCGTCGAAACGCTCGCGGGCCGAAATCGAATCGTGGTCCGGCGTCGACCGCGACCTGTTCGAAACGCTGCGTTCGATGCGCCGCGGCCTGGCCGAAGAGATCGGCGTCGCGCCGTTTGTCGTGTTCAGCGACGCTTGCCTGCGCGATCTCGCGCGCCGACGGCCGAGCACCTACGAAGGGCTTCGCCGCGTGTACGGCATTGGTGAATCGAAGCTCGCGCAGTATGGCGAGGCAGTCTGGAAGACGCTGGACGAGCACTGCCGTTTGCACGGCCTCTCGCGCGACATCCCGCCGGCGACGTCCAGCGACGACGACCGATTCAAGGTTCACGATGAACCCGCGCCTCCCAAACGCCGCACCCGCAACCCGGAAGTCGTCAAGGCGTTCGAGCTGTTCCGCGCAGGCAAGTCGCTCGACGACGTGGTGCTGGAGACGGGACGCGCGTACCGCACGGTAACGAACTACCTCGCCGAGTATATCCAAGAGACGCAGCCGCCGTCCGTGTCGGCCTGGGTCAACGACGAGATTTACCGGCAAGTGGCGGTCGCGGCGGAGCGCGAGGGGCGGAAGTACCTCAAGCCGATCTTCGTCGCTCTGGACGAGAAGGTGTCGTACGACGCAATTCGCATCGTCCTCGCCCACCTGGCCGCAACCGGCAGCGAAGCCTAGTTGCGGCAGACAACGGGCAGCGGAAAAGCTAGAATTGCCGCGGCGGCGGCCTTTCGCCGCAATGACGGGAATTGTGAATGGAAAATGGTGACTTGCAAGTTGTGAACGGACCTGCGGCCGACGCACGTCGTTCACAATTCACAACTCACCATTTACTACTCACCATTACTCCCCGAAACCCGAATCCCGAATCCCGAATCCGAACCCCCGTCCCATGCTCCTCACCGATCCCTTCAAGGCTCGCGACACCTTCGACACCGGCGCCGGCCCCGCCGGCATTTATCGGCTGAGCCGGCTCGAACAGCTCGGCCTGACCCAAGTCGCCCGATTGCCGTTTTCGATTCGCGTGCTGCTCGAATCGCTGCTCCGCAACTGCGACGGCTATCTCGTCACCGAGGCGGACGTGAAGAACCTCGCCGCGTGGAGTGCCGCCGATCCGGCCAAGATCGAGATTCCGTTCCTGCCCGCTCGCGTGGTGCTTCAAGACTTCACCGGCGTGCCGTGCGTCGTGGATCTGGCAGCGATGCGCAGCGCGATGCGGCGGCTCGGCGGAGATCCGAAGAAAATCAACCCGCTGATCCCTGTCGACCTCGTCATCGACCACTCGGTGCAGGTCGATGCGTTCGGCGGCATGGATTCGCTGGCAATCAACGTGCAGTACGAGTTCCAGCGCAACCGCGAGCGGTACGAGTTCCTCCGCTGGGGTCAAAAGGCGTTCGACAACTTCCGCGTGGTGCCGCCGAACGTCGGCATCGTGCACCAGGTCAATCTTGAGTTCCTCGCCAAGGGCGTGTTCCTGCGCAAAGACCACGCTGGGCCGGTCGCGCTGCCCGACTCGCTCGTCGGCACCGACAGCCACACGACGATGATCAACGGCTTGGGCATCGTCGGTTGGGGCGTCGGCGGCATCGAGGCGGAAGCGGTGATGCTCGGCCAGCCGCTCTACATGCTGCTGCCGGAAGTGGTTGGGTTCGAACTCAAAGGCCAGCTCCCACCGGGCGCGACCGCCACCGACCTCGTGCTCGTCTGCACCGAAATGCTCCGCAAGGCCGGCGTCGTCGGCAAGTTCGTCGAGTTCTTCGGACCCGGCGTTTCCGGCATGGCGCTCGCCGATCGCGCCACGATCGCCAACATGGCCCCCGAGTACGGCGCGACGATGGGCTTCTTTCCGCTCGACGCGGAATCGCTTTCGTACCTCCGCCGCACGGGCCGCACCGACGCCGAAGTGCAGCTCGTCGAACGCTACGCGAAGGAGCAACAACTCTTCCGCACCGACGACGCCCCGGCCCCAGTGTATACGAAGACGCTTTCGCTCGATCTGGGCACGGTCGTCCCGTCGCTCGCCGGGCCGAAGCGGCCGCAAGACCGCGTGCCGCTGGCCGAAATGAAGCAGTCGTTTCGCAAGGCGCTCGTCGCGCCTATCGCGGAGCGCGGATACGCGCTCGACAATGCGGCCCGAAGTCTTCACGTCACCGTGCAGGACAACGGCCATTCCGCGGACATTACGCACGGCGCGGTCGTGATTGCGGCCATCACGAGTTGCACGAACACGAGCAACCCGTCGGTCATGGTCGCCGCCGGCTTATTGGCCAAGAAGGCGGCGGCCAAGGGCCTGAGGGCCAAGCCGTATGTGAAGACGAGCCTAGCGCCCGGTTCGCGCGTCGTCACGGACTATCTGCGCGAGGCGGGACTGGAAGCGGCCCTCGACGCCGTCGGGTTCTACACCGTCGGCTACGGCTGCACGACCTGCATCGGCAACAGCGGTCCGTTACCGGAGCCTGTCGCCAAGGCCGTGACCGAAGGCGATCTCGTGGCGTCCGCGGTACTCAGCGGCAATCGCAACTTCGAGGGCCGCGTCAACCCGCTCGTCAAGGCAAACTACCTCGCCAGTCCGCCGCTGGTCGTGGCCTACGCGCTCGCCGGCACGACGGACATCGACCTCACGACCGAACCGCTCGGTAAAGCAACCGACGGCAGCGACGTGTATTTGAAAGACATCTGGCCGACGCGCGAGGAAGTGCAGAAGACAATTGCCGCGGCCGTGAAGCCGAGCATGTTTACGGCCCAATACGGCAACTGCTTCACCGCCAACGAAATGTGGAATCAGATCGCCACGAGTGAAGGCGACTTGTACCAATGGAACGAGTCGAGCACGTATATCCAGGAGCCGCCGTTCTTGGTGAATCTCGCTCGCGAGCCGTCGCCGATTCAGCCGATCCGCGGCGCGCGGGTCTTGGCCGTCTTGGGCGACAGCGTCACCACCGACCACATTTCGCCGGCCGGCTCGATCGCCAAGACGAGTCCGGCGGGCAAATATCTCATCGAGCACGGCGTCGAGCCGCACGACTTCAACAGCTACGGCGCCCGCCGCGGCAACGATCGCGTGATGACCCGCGGTACGTTCGCCAACATCCGCATTCGCAACCAACTCGCCCCCGGCACGGAAGGCGGCGTCACGCGGCATCTGCCCGATGGCGAAGTCATGCCGATCTACGACGCCGCGATGAAGTATCAGACGGAAGGCGTGCCGCTCGTGGTCCTGGCCGGAGCGGAATACGGCACGGGAAGCAGCCGCGACTGGGCCGCCAAGGGAACCTACCTCCTCGGCGTCCGCGCGGTCATCGCGTCGAGCTACGAACGCATCCACCGCAGTAATCTGGTCGGCATGGGCGTCCTCCCACTGGAGTTTCTCGAAGGCCAAACCCACAAGTCACTCGGCCTGACGGGAGAAGAGATCCTAGAAATCGTCGGCCTCGACGACAGCCTGCAACCGCGAAGCACGATTATGGTCCGCGCCGGGCGGCCCGATGGCAGCGTGAACGAATTCCAAGCCAAGGTCCGCATCGACACCCCAGTCGAAATCGACTACTACCGCAACGGCGGGATTCTACAGACGGTGTTGCGGAAGCTGCTGGGTTAATGATTGGCGCGGGTCGATTGTTCGACCGGCAGCTCGCTTGGCGCGATCGTCGTGAGTGGTGTGCTGTCGCTGAAATCTCGCGCAGCGCGAGCGACCGCCGCGGCGACAGATTCAGCGTTATCGAATGTCGCGGAATGAATCGTCTCCGCCCAGCTTTCGCCATAGACCGTCAGGTAATAGCAGCCGCTCGATTCATGTTCCGGGTGCCAACTAACGTCGATATGGCGCCCGTTGTCGAGAACGATCGACACTAACCCTTGTTCGAGCAAACTCGGTTCATGCGTTGAGAAGAGGCTGTTGAACAACACTCGGGCGGACGCGGGAAGGTCGAGAGGAATTGGCGTCATGGTTCGTGTCTCATCTTCAATCGGATTTCGGCATCATTGATCGGGCGTCCGTGCACGCTACCACACGTTTGATACTCGACGTAGATACATGTCGTCTCGACGCCTCCGCTGGCCCCAACGAGACTGCCGACGTCACGAAGGTATCGCTTCTTGTTCCCCGGCGGTGTCATTCGTAATTCAATACCTAATGGCGGACCGCCAGCGGCAGCGCCACAGACAGTTTCCATTTCCAATTGTTCAATGGCGGCCGGCGACAATCCAGTCCAATACCGAGCCGTTGGCGGGAAATTCTTGGTCTCTGCGACGATTCCCGGCCAGTCGTCCCGATCGTAGAACGGCATGTGCTTCGCTTGCTCCGCCGTATCCCAACGCGGGGCGGCCCAACCGATCGGCGGCGTCCAATCGGCCGACGGCATCCAGGTTCGAGGAATCTTTGGCACTGCGGCAAGGCGTCTACGAGTTCGTTCGGACAAAAACCGGCGACGCGTGTAGCGTAGTTGCGTTTCGCGTACGACTCAATCGTTCGGCCGACAGAATGCGGAGAATCCGGGCTGCGTGCCCCTACTCCACATCATACGGCCCGATCGGCAGCACTTGCGCTCCGTCGGTTCCGCGGAGCTTGCCTTTCGGCCAGAACCGCGGCTCGACGACGATCGACGCCCCGACGCTGCCGCGACTGGCGTCGACGTTCGCGCCGACGCGGACGAGGAGCGATTCGCCGATCCGCGTAAGGGCGAACTGCTGCCCGATGTTGCCGTCGTCGCCGAGATCGACCGACGCCCCCGCCGCCGCGATCCACTTCGGGCTCAGCTTGTACGTAAACGAGCCGTTGAGCACCGTGGCGCTCAGCGGGCCCTCGATCGACCTCACGCCGAGATAAACGCTGCCGTTCGGCGGACGGTTCAAGAATCCGCCGGCGCTGAAGATCCGTTGCCCGCGATCGAAGAAGTCGAAAATGCCCTCGCTCACCAGCGTCACGCGGTCGCCGACGTGCCAGCGGAAGTCGTACTCGGCGAGACCGAACTCCTGGCCGAAGTTGTCCCGGTCGGGCTTGGGAAAGTACATCGCCCGCGTGTCGAGCGTCACGAGATCGACGATCCGCTCGTTGCCGGGCGCGCCGCGTTTGGTTTGCCACCGCTGCCGCACGCCAAACTTGACGGCCATCAAGTCGTCGACGACTTCCGTGCTCGGCGACGAAACCCAACCGCCCAATCCGCTTCGCAGCGCATAGAACCGCTCGTCGAACGCCAGCGGCACATTGTCGCCGAACGTCCCGCCGAACGTGTCGAACATCAACCGGCGGCGGAAATGCTCGACCGCGTCGTCGTCGAGTTCGTCGTACAGCGGGAACTGGCTCAGATCGCGATTCGCCTCGGCGAAGAAGATATCGCTGTCGAACGTCACCTTGTGGGCGAGTCCGCGGATGTTGAACAACTCGTTTTCGATCAGCGGATTGACGGACCAGATCGGAATGCTCGACCGCACGCCCGCCCGGCCGTAGACCCGATCGGTGTCTTCGCCGGTCAGGTCCTGGCCCCAATACGCGGCCTCGCCGAGCACATACGGCACGATGCGGAACGGCCCGAGCGAAAACGGCGCGTCGAGTTCTTGCCGCGTCGCCGCCCGCAGGCCTTCGCTTTCGACTTCCCAAGCCAGCGGATCGAATTTGGCCGCATCCGCCGGATCGAGCGGCCGTGTCGCCGTTTCGAGCTTCGCGTAGCCGGCGTGCGAATGCTCGTACCAGGTGAGCCGGTCGAACAGCAGCGACTGGCCGATCCAAAAGTGTTCGAGCTTCGGCAGGTTCTCGGTCTGCGTGAAGAAGTCGTTGGTCCGCGTGTTGGCGAACAGGGACAGCGAGCTATTCTCGACGAGCCACTTGAGCTCCAAGCCGCTCGTAAAGTCCTTTTCCTCGTCCCACTCGCGCTCGAAATACTGTTCGAGGAAGTTGCGGTCGCTGATCCAGCCGAGTTCGCCGGTGAACGTGAGCGAATCGGACAGCCGATGCCGATGGCGGTTGATGACGCGGCCACGGAACTCCTCTTCCGGCACGAGCGCTCGCCGATCGCGCCCCAGGTTGTCGAGACCGTCGTCCTTGATGCCCCAGGCGTCCCAGAAACCGCGATACGCTCCCGGCAGATACGTCCCCACGCGGTCGTAACCGAGCCGCACGCCCGCCGCCGGACCGCGATCGCTCAAGTAGTCGAGATCGAAGTCCAACTCCGTGCCCGCGGGCGGATTGCGGATGCCGAACACCTGATAGGCGTCCCAGTTCGTGTAAACCTGCGTGCCGAAGACGTTGTCGTGCTTGACCTTGAGCTCGTTGAGGTAAAACGTCGGCCGCTGGAGATCGGTTTCGACGGTCGGCCACCAAAGAATCGGCAGCCCTTCGAGATAGACCGTGTTGTTGTACCCGCCGGCCATGTACTTATGCTCGATCACCTGCTCGCCGGTCTCGGGATTGATGAGCGGCGCTCCATTAAAGCCGCTCACCACGGGCCTCTGGATATCGGTGAACGTGAGCCGCTTCGACTGGAACCAGTAGCTGGGGATTCCGAGCCGGCTGGTTGTGAGCGCCGCGTTCGTAGCCTCGAAGTGGTCGCGATCGAGCTGCCGCACCACGTCGGCCCGCAGGCGAACGAGGCCCGCATATTCCGGCACCGGCGTGACGAGCTGCGCGTCGAGCACCGTGCCGCTGCGGGTTTTGACGTTGTAGTACATCCGGTCGGCGTACACGATCCGCTCGCCCTGGCGGAAGACGATGTTGCCTTCCATGTAGAGTTCCAGGGGCATGTCGTCGTTTTGCAGCGACTCGCCCGCCAGGCTCGATTCCTCCATGCCGCTGGTCCAGATCACGATCCGGTCGGAGGCCACGTCGATCGAGCCAACGTCGGCGAGTCCGTCGATGATGATGTTTACGCCGGAATTGATTACGGCGACCGATTCGGTCGGGCCGTTCGGCGACCAGCGGGCGCGCACCGGGAGGCTGCTGCGCGGGAACATTCGCAAGCGTCGCGTGCCGGGCGGAATCGTCGCGGTCGGTGCGGGCTGGTCGAGCGTGTCGAAACTCGTGAACTGGGTGCGGCGAATCGTCGCGCCGTCGCTCGGAAACCGTTCGGCCGTGGCGCGGCGATAGATGGCGGGCGTTTCCGTCGGTTTGGCCGCCATGCGCCCGACGCGCATTTGCGGCCAGGCGCTCGACGCGAAACGCAACAGCAGCTTGGTTGCGGCCGGATCGTGCGTCGGAATCAGTTCGGCCGCGTGGCCCGGCTCGGAAACTCCGGCCAGGGCGATTTTCTCGCGCGGCGACACCGGCTTGCCATCGCGAACCACGTCTCCTTCGGCGTACACGGTCACCTGGCAGTCGCGCCCCGCAACCGGCGCCTCGACCCACACGATGGCGTACCGCGACTGCACCGATGCGTCGCCTTGTCCGGCGAAGACGCTGCCGGCGAGAAACCACACGTCGGTCTCGCCTTCGCGCCACCGCTGGGCTTGATCGGCGGTAAGCACGATCTCTCTCGCGTCGCTTTGCCGGTTCGCGTTTGACTCGCGGGGCGCGGCGAAAGCGCGCTCGACCCCTAAGAACACGAAACACGCGACAACGATGGCAGTGAGGAGCGTAGCACGGGTAACGACGCGGGTTGAGCCGCCGCCGCAACGCCGCCATCCGCGCGCAGCGCGAGCCGCGCGATCGCTCCGGCGCGCGCGAGACGAACTCGCCACCACGTGGGTCGCTGCGTGCAAGACTCTCTGGCGTCCTTGCCTATCGAGGAGAACCGCGCCGCGGTCCGCCGACGTCGCCGCTCGGCCGAAATCGCCGAGCGCGCGATACGGCCGGGCCAACTCCTTGGGGTCACCGCGCCGCAATTGCGGGAAAAGCGGGCCGGATTATAGAACCGCCTCGCGTCCCGAGCAAGCCACGTTCGCAAGGGCCGACCGAACGAAACCTCCGACGCCGCAACGCCTTACGCCGCCGCGCCGGCATTGCTGGCAGTCCCCGGCCACAACCGAATAAGTGCGCACAGTTGTAGCGCAGCCTCTCGCCGGCGCCGTGTTTTGCCGGGAAAACTCCTACGCCACCCGCGCCGGCGTCCGCACTTCCACCTTCGTCGGCTGCGGCTTTTGCGACAGCCAGAGCACGATCGGGTTGGCGATGAACACCGTGCTGTAGACGCCGGAGATCAACCCGACGAGCATCGCAAACGCGAAAGCGTGGATCGCATCGCCCCCGAAGAAATACAGAATGAACACCACCATGAGCACCGTGAACGACGTGAGGAACGTCCGGCCGAGCATCTGGTTTACGCTTCCGTTCACCATGTCGACGGTCAGATACGGACTCTTGCCCCGCACCTCGCGAATCCGGTCGAAGATCACGATCGTGTCGTTGATTGAAAACCCGATGATCGTCAAAAACGCGGCGACGACGGTCAGATTGATCTTGAACGGGTCGATTTTGAGCACCTCGGCAAGCCCCGGAACCGCCTCGGCGAAGTACGAGCTCAGGCCGATCAATCCGAGCGTCACGAGCACGTCGTGCGCCAGCGCCACGACGGCGGCGACGCCGTAGACGACCTTTTGGAACCGAATCCACACGTACACGATGATCGCCAGCAATGCGACGACGATGGCGAACACCGCCTGCTGCTTCGCCTTATCGGCGACGTTCGGACCGATCGAACTGGCCGCCGGAAAGACTGGCTCGGCGGCCAGTTTCGCGGCATAGGCATCGAGCAGCGTCTTCGTTTCCGTCGGCGAAAGCGTCGTTTCAACGTTCCACTTTAGCGTGGCCTCCTGGCTCCCCGGTTCTTCGGTGTGCGTGATCCGCGTGCGCGCGCCGGGAAACTTCTCCTTGATGAGCGAATCGAGCGAGCCGTGTACTTCCTTGTACGACACCTTCTCCGCGAACGTCAGGCTCGAAGACGACTGCATCATGGCCGAACCGGCCGCAGTCGCTGGCGTTTCGGGCGATGCCGGCGGCTTGAGCGGATCTGCCGAAGGATCGGCCTTCGTTGGGTCGGTCTTTTCGGGATCGGGCGTTTCGGGATCGGGCTTTGCTGCATCCGCCGCCGCGTCGCCGGTTGCTGACTTTACGTCGGACTCCTTTGGTGCGGCTGGAGCCGCCGGAGTCACGGGAGTTGCATCCGGAGCTGGCGCCGGGGAACCGTCCGGTTTCGTTTCTTCCTTCGCCGCCGCGTCGGTTTGATACGACGCCAGGCGGAACGGCGACCGCGAACCGTGGTCCGCCAACTCGCTCGTTGGCGTGCTAATCTCCGCGCTGACGAGCGCGCGCGCCGCGCTCGCTTCGTCCTCGACCGCCGAAGTCGCGCCCGCAATCGGCGCCGGCGGCGTATACGTCAGCGCGTTGCGCCGCAATTCGTTGCCGAACACGCCTTCCAGATAGAAGTACAGCACGTCCTCGCGCGAAATCTTGAATTCGTCCTCGCTTAGCGATCCATTGCCATCCAAATCCAACTCGGCAAACCGCGCTTGGGCAAACGTCGCTGCGCGGCCCGTGCGCTTGGCTTCGTACTCTTTGGGCGTCAACTTACCGTCCGTTGGGTCGATGTCGCGCTTCGTGAATTCGATCGGTAGCGAACTGGGGTTGCCCAGCGACGTGTCGATCTTGAACTGCACGCTCTGCGCGTCCTGCCGCTGGATCGTGCTCACCGTCGCGTCGAGAATCCCATTGTCGTCCAATGTCTTGCGCAGTTCGTCAACATTCTTCGGACCGGTGAACACGACGTCCGCCGACGTGCCGCCCGCAAAGTCGATGTCCAACAGCGTAATCCCCCGCATGTAGCACGCCGCCAGTCCGACGACGATCAACACGACCGACGCGCCGATGAGCAGCCGTTGCCGGCCGATGAAGTCGAAGTTCGTCCCCTCGATCAGCTTCGACATCGTCAGCTTCGATAGCAGCCGCTTCTTGTCGGCGATGTCGAACACCAGGCGGCTGAACGTAATCGCCGTGAACAGGTTCGCCGCGATCCCGATGATCAGCGTAATCGCGAAGCCCTTCACCTGGTCGGTGCCGATCCGATACAGAATCAACCCCGTGATGACCGTCGTGAGGTTCGAGTCGATGATCGTCGTCGACGCCCGGTCGAAGCCGTTGCGAATCGCCATCCGCAGCGCAGCGCCGCGCTGCAGCTCTTCCCGAATCCGCTCGAAAATCAGCACGTTCGCGTCGACCGCCATGCCGACGCCGAGCGCCAAACCGGCGAGCCCGGGCAGCGTCAACGGCGCTTTGAACAGGATGATGACGGCGAACGTCATCGCCACGTTCAACAGCAGCGCCACGCAGGCCACCACGCCCGAGAAGCGGTAGAACGCGGCCATGAACGCCAGCACCAGCGCCGTCGAGATGAGCATCGACGTCCGGCCCTTCTCGATCGTGTCTTCGCCGACGGTGGCGCCGATGTCGTTCTGGCTGACCGGCGTTTCGATGAGCACGGCGGGCAAGCTGCCCGCGTTGAGCACGCTCACCATCAACGAGACGTCCTGCTTCGTGTAGCTGCCGGTGATGATCCCGCTGTCGTGGATGACGCTTTTCAGGCCCGGCGCCGAGATCAGTTTGCCGTCGAATACGATGCCCATTCGGTGGCGCAAGCCGTCGGGCTCGGGCGCGTATTCGCCGGTCATTTCGCCGAGGTTTGCCGCACCCAGCGTCGTCATGCGGAAATCGACGGCGGGTTCGCCCGTGTCCGGGTCCCGCGTTTGTCCCGCGGAGCTCAACTCGTTGCCGCGCACGACCCATTCGCGCTCCCGCGCAGGGTCGCGGACGCCCGCGAGCACTTCGTCCTGTCCCTCGGCATTTTTGCGATGGATCAGCGCCCCGCGTCCCTGCTCCTGCGCCAGGTTCACCTGTTCGGGATCGATCGGCAACCACCGGGCTACCGTCACCAACTCTTCCTTCCCAGTCTCGAAATTCTCGAACGGAATCCGCACGTCGATGGGACTATCCGGCTTCATCGCATCCGCGAGCACCTTTTCGGGGTCGGGCACCCGCAAGAAGTCGCCCAGATTCTGCTGGTTCAGCATGATCCGGAATTCGAGAAACCCGGCCGTGCGGATCGTCTTCTTAAGTTGCTCGATTTCCGCGGGCTGCGCTTCGGGCACGATAATCTCGACTTCGTTCTCGCCGAACCGCCGGATGACGATTTCCTTTTGGCCGCCCGGGTTGACGCGCAAGTTGAGCGCGGCGATCAGCCGGTCCATGTAATTGCCGTCGGGGCCGTCGCCCGTTTCGGTGAGCGCCTTCGTCTTCTCCTCGTCCACTTGATAGACGAGAATCACGCCGCCGCGCAAGTCGATGCCGAACCGCAACTGGCCCAAGGAGATGATCACGGCCGACGCGGCAATCGCCAGCAGCACGAAGCCCATCCGCGCCGAGTATTCCGGCAGCCGTATCGCCCGGCAAATCCAGATGGCGACCAAGAACGGCAAGACCAGCGTCGCGAGGACGATCAGCACGACCAGCCAGATCTTCGTGAATCCGGCGGCGAACTCGTCGACCGACAGCGACTGATTCTTGTCGAGGTCCAGGGCCTCGAAGTCCTTGTCGGGCGTGAGGTCGGGATCGAGCTTACGGCCCTGTTCGTATTCCGTCGGCGTGACCCGGTCGTCTTGAACTCGCAATTGGTCGACGAGCCGGAACCGGGCCTCCGGCGTGAGCACCGACACGTCCGACGGCAACTTAGCCGCTTCGCGGGCGTCGGACGCGGCCGGTTCGTCCGCCTTTCTCGGCTCCGCCGGCTCCGTCGGCGACGTGGGCGCCTTCACTTCGGGAATCGCACTAGCCGCCGGCGTCTTTGGCGCATCGGCAGTGGGCGTCTTCGGTGCATCGGCGGAGGGCGTCTCGGCCTTGGGAGCTTCGGTCGCGGTCGCGCCGTCCTTCGGTGCATCGGGCGTCGCCGGGACTTCAGCGGGCTTGTCCTCGGCAGGCTTGTCCTCGGCAGGTGGTGCTTCAACCGCCGCCGGTGAATCCGCCGGCTTGTCGCCTTCCGCCGGAGCCGCTTGTGCCGGAGCCGCTTGCTCACCCGCCGCGTCCTGGGCCGGCAACCCGCGCGGCGACGCCACCCACAATGCCAGTGCCAACGAAACACACACGGCCCACGGCGCGTGCGACCGGAACGCGTTCAGCCGAAACATGATCGGTTAATCCCTTACGAGCTTTTCGTCTTCCTAGCCTTGGATGGCACGGGTGGCCTGTCCACGAGTCGGAACCACCAACGAACATCGACTTTGTCTGAGCCTCGCACAGGTGAATGAACCACCGGCGCCACCCCTAATTCCTAACCTGCAATGCTGCGCTATGCCCCTTCGCTCTTCTTCGCGTCTTCGCCTTCGATCCGCGCGATCGCTCCCACGGTCAGCCGCAGCTTGGCGTTGTCGTCCACGCGAATTACCACTTCGTCGGCCTCGCGATTGACCGAGATCACCGTGCCCTTGATGCCCCCGATCGTCACCACGCGATCGTTTTTCTTCATTGCGTCGAGCATTTGCCGCTGCGAACCCTGCCGCCGGCGTTCGGGACGGAGGATCAGCAGATAAAACAGCACGCCGATGGCAATGAACAACAAGTAGGGACTGGTCGCGATGCCCTCCCAACCGCCGTCGGCCAGCATGAACCACGGCCGAGCCAGACTCTCGCCAATGATCGCACCGTCGGTCAACACGCCAAGCCCAACCTGTTCCACCAAAGTCCCCAGTCGCAACGCGACGTCACATAGAATTCGCAGCGCGAGCACGCTACTCGCCGACGTGGCCAACCGTAGCCGGCGGGGGAAACCCGCCCAACCCACGCTGCCGCTACGCGCGCGGAAAACCGCCCGAAAACAGCGTAGCGGCGTATCTTAAACCTTTACGCCCCAAGGGGCAAGGGCACGCGCGGCCACCCCGGATGGCGCCTCGGCCGCCGCCGCAGCCGTCCAATATGACGACCCCGTCTCGCGCGCGCTCAAGACCGATACGTCGCGAACCGCAGCCGATTGCCGTCCGGGTCGATCAACAGCAATTCCACCGTGTTCCACGGCGATTCTTCCGGCGGTTCGGAGGGCACGATGCCCCGAGCGCCAATTTCCGCGGCGAATGCGGTAACGTCGTCCAGCACGATGTACGCTGCCCCGCCCACCCGGCAGTCGCCGGCATGTTCCGTCAGAAACAGCGACCGGCCATCCCGCGTGATCTTGGCGAACACCGGCAAGCCCGGCTCGAACCGGTGCTCCCATTCGACGGCGAAGCCAAGTCCGTCGACATAAAACGCCCGGCTGCGCTGCCAATCGGTCATCCGGAGTTGGGGGAAAACCTGTTGTGACATGTCGGCCGCCTCCGCCGACTAGCGGGAACGCGAATCGCTCGCCACGTGACTTTCGTTCGGCGAGCTTGTTAAACTAAACGACGTTACAAGTCGCGACAACGTCCATGCCGCCGGAGAAACTTTCGATGCCCGCCTCGCTCTGTGCCCTGCGATTCGTGTTTTCGGCGCTCGTCGTCGCCGCGCTGGCATTTCTCGCTGCCGGCACTGCTCCAGCCGCCGAAAAGCTCAAAGCCCTGATCGTCGATGGCCAAAACAACCACGACTGGAAGTCCACCACGCCGGTCCTCAAGCGGGCCCTCGAAGAATCCGGCCTCTTTACGGTCGACGTCTCGACCTCGCCCGCGGGCAAGGATCTCGCCGGCTGGAATCCCAAGTTCGCCGACTACCAGGTCGTCGTCTCCAACTACAACGGCGCTGCCTGGCCAGAGAACGTGCAGAAGGATTTCGTCGGGTACGTCAAGAACGGTGGCGGGCTCGTCATCATCCACGCCGCCAACAACTCCTTCGGCGACTGGAAGGAGTACAACGAGATCATCGGCCTCGGCGGCTGGGGCGGACGCAACGAAAAGTCCGGTCCCTATGTCTATTTCAAGGACGACAAGCTCGTGCGCGACGAGGCCAAAGGCAACGGCGGCAGCCACGGCGCGCAGCACGAGTTTCAAGTCGTCGTTCGCAACGGCGACCACCCGATCACGCAGGGCATGCCCGCCGTCTGGCTCCACGCCAAGGACGAATTGTACGACCGGCTTCGCGGCCCGGCCGAGAACATGACCGTGCTCGCCACGAGTTGGTCCGATCCCAAGACCGGCGGCCGCGGCGCGCACGAACCGATGATCTTCACGGTCGACTACGGTAAAGGCCGCGTGTTCCACACGCCGATGGGACACGCCGACTACTCGATGAAATGCGTCGGCTTCATCGCGACGCTCCAGCGCGGCACGGAATGGGCGGCGACCGGAAAAGTCACCCAGAAGATCCCCGACGACTTTCCGGCGAAGGACAAGACGAGCTCTCGGGCGTGGTGATGCGCCGGCACGACCGTCAGCCAATGATGATCCGCGGCTGACGCTCGGGTGCCGGCGCGGCGCGGCGCGGCGTACGAGGGCTTTGACCATCCACGGGATATTCCCCTCGCCGAGAAACAAGAAGCTCAAATTGGCCGCCAGCGGCGTTTCGAACGACCAACCGAAGATCAGCGTGGGCGGGCGGCCGACTTTCGCCATTTCCAGCGCGATGGCCGCGAGCACGTGCGAGACCGACACGGCGCTTGACACGCGAATGATCTCCAGGTCCCCTTCGCGCTCCACGCGGACTCGCGGCCGCTGGTAGAACTCGCTCGGGTCGCCGAGCGCGACTTCGACGAAGACGAGCGGCGCGTCGGGCGACAACAGATATTCCTCGCGGATCATCCGGTTGCGTTCGGCCGGAGTTGACCAGCCCGGCCGATGCGGCACGAGAATCAGCCGGTCCATATCGCAGAATTGCTGCCAACGGGCACGAGATTCCGCGTCGGCGAACGTGAAGCCCTCGAATCGCAATTCCGTGCTGCGCAGCCAGCGAGAAATCAACGACGTGGCGAAAATCGCGGCCACGAACGCCAGCGCGATCACCAGGCCCGAGCGATTGATCGAAACGGTCAAGCCGACCGCCGCGACGAACGCAAGAAACGCCACGCCGAGCACGCCGGCGATGCACGGACCAACCCACGAACCGGACCAACGCCGCCGAGCATCGAGCGTCGCCGCCAGCGCCGCGCCGCCGATGAGCACCAGCACGCTCGTCGCGTACGCCCAAAGCTGATCGGCAAGGCTCGCCCGAAACGCAACCGTCACGATCAAGATCACGGCGTTGAGTACGTGCATGACGATGCCCACGTTGCCGGCCCAGGAAAGGTCCATTCCAGCACGGTGCAAATAGCCGGGTACGAGCCGGGCCAGCCCCACCATCACGCTCGCGCCGGCCAGGCACAAGATTGCCGTCGACGCCGCGTCGAAGGCATTGCCGAACGGGTCGCCGAATAGCGGATTGAGGACCGTCGCCGGTTGACCGTCGGCCAGCGGCGCGCCGTGGGCCAGATAGGCGAGCGCCCGGTGCGCCGCCGGACCTCCTTCGGCCAGTGCGTCTCGTGGAATGAGCAACGTCGAGACAAGTGTCGAGCCGATTAGCAACACACCCATGACGGCCGCAGCCGCGAAAATGAGTTTGCGCGCGTTGCGGACCATCGCGGCCGGGTCCGACGCCGTGTCGCGGCGCGAACCGCGGACGAGCGGCGCAACCGTCATGGTCAGTTCGAAACCGCTCAAGCCGAGGCTGACTTGTGGAAAGGCCCAGATCGCCGCGGCGAACCAGACGGCCCACGGGAATTCGCCCGATGATCCGCCTTCGCCGGCGGAGTACGATACGCCGATGTCGGCCAGCCAGTCGAAGACGAGCGGCGGATGTTTCGCGATGTGCACCAGACCGCTGCCGACCACGATGCCCACGGCGGTCAGATAGCAACCGACGACGACGGTGGCCAGCAGCGCGACGCCGCGCGTGAACCCGCGCCGCAACAGATACCAGAATCCGAACGTGAGCATCGACAATGCCAGCGTGACGAGCACGGGCCGCGAAAGGTAGGGCGCGACCCGATCGCAGATTTCATCGCCCAACCACACGCGGCATTCGTCGGCGACCGGCGCAAGTCCGTCGAGCAGCTCGTGGCCGTGTGGGTTGTGCAGCAAGTGCTCGGTAGCATCCGCGATCGACAGGCTCCGTGTGACGACGAAGTCCGCTGCCGCGAACCCCAACAGCGCGAGCACGATCAACTTGCCGCGCCAACCGGCGATGAGTTGATCGAGCAGCCCGATCGCGCCGCGCCCTCGCGGCGAGCGCCCGACGATGTAGGCATACACGGGCACGACGAGGAGCCACGTGACGAGCACGATCAGCAGCGCGGAAAGCGGCGCGAACGAACCGGCGGCGTCGACCGCGATCGACGGTAGATAGGCGAGCGTGCTGAAATAGTCGAGCCCGATCAGGCATAGCACGAACAGCCAATGCCGCGGAGCATCGGCGCGCCCGAAAAGATTGTTTTTCATGGATTTTCGATGGCATTGCCCCACCCGATCGTTCGCCGGGAGAGGATTTCCGGAGCGAATCTTCGCAAATCAGACAAGCCGCGCAGCGCCGAGGTTCAGCGCGACGCGCGGCGCTGCGCGGCAATGCACGCGGTGGCCTTATGTCTCGGCGTCGGTTGCGGCGTCTCCGCTTTCGACGACTGCCCGTTGATGCAAGATGCGGTCGAGATATTTCCACATGAAGAACAGGCCGACGATGTTGTTCCAGCGTTTGATTTCGTTCTGGTGGTTGTCGACCGCGACGAGGTCGCCGCCGCCGAACGTCAGGACGGTTTCCAGCACGTCGCGATAGCTGGTGCGGAACCGCAACCCCGTGCGGTCGGTGAGTTCGCTTCCCTCGCCGAAGTGAAACTCGCCGATTTCGTTGGGGGTAAATCGCTTCCGGCCATTGAGAATCATTTGCGCCACGGACCCGAGCCACGGAAAGAACAACAGCCAGCTAATCACCGTGACTGTGCCGGGGTCGAGCTTCGGCGCGAGTCCGGCAAGATAATGCACAACGTGGCCGACGACGACCACATCGCGGAGATGTTCGACGTACTTGGCCGCGAGCCAGACGAGCATCACGATTCCCGCCCAAAGGGCGAGCTTCTTCGTGCTGAAATCGTAGAGGAGCGTAAACAGGAAGTAGACGATCAACCAGACGTAGACCCAACCCATGACGCCGGCGGCCCCTTCCCACGTGCGCACGACCGCGGCCATCAGGAATCCGGCCGCGACGAGCAGCCACAAGAAGAAACTCGGATGCACCGAATAGACGACGATGACGTCCGGCGCGACCTTGCGGGCTTTGAACAGCCTGACGGGAAGCAGCACGAGCCAGTAGATGAATTGCCCAGTCGCTGCGACCGCCGATCGGACGATTCCCTGACGCCGCTCCGTCGCATCGTGCGAGACAGGTCCAGAATGATCTTCACCGACGGCCTGTTGTGTCGTGCTCATCTAACAAAACTCCGGCGCCTTGCTCGCACGATGACTGCCAGCGGCGAGCAAATGATCCCCAATCACGGGGCAGCTACGGGTAATTTTAACTGCCCCGCCGCCGAGTGGCTATTCGGCTGCGGCGTGCGATTCTTGGCGGAATCGCGAAGTGCCTACGGGGACGAGAGTTGTGACCGCCGGGAAGAAAGAGGCGCGTTCGCGGGAGCGGCAAAAGCCCTTCATTTAAGATTCAAGTCTTAAGTTTCAAGCTTCAAAAAAGATACAAGGCTCAGGGTGAAAGGGTAAGACCGCAAGTCGCGTTATTTCGCGGAACGCGCCGCGCGTCTCGACGTCAAGCCTTAGACTTATAACCTTATTTGAGCCTTGAAACTTAAGACTTGATACTTGATCCTTGAAACCTACCCAGCATTATTTCGACGCGTCCAGACACACCAGGTCGCCCTCCGCATTGCGGCAGTATATGCGGCCATGCGACAGGGCCGGGGTCGTCCAGCATTTGCCGGTGAGCACGTCCGCCTTGGCCGTCGGCTTGAATCCTTCCGGCGTAGCGGGCGCGATCGCGAGCGTTCCTTTGTCGCCCAGGCAGACGAGCTTGCCATCAACGACGATCAGCGAGCCGCAGCCCAGGCCGCGCTCCTCCCATTTCACCTCGCCCGTCTGATAGTCCATGCACACGAGCTTGCAGGTCCGCGACTGATTCGCTTGCCCGTCGAAGCCGTACACGCAGCCGTCGTGGAAGATCGAGTTGTTTATGTGATTCCGCAGCGACTTGTTCTCGTACACGAGTTCCAGCTTGCCGTCGACGAGCCGAAACAGCCCGGCGCCTTTGCCGTAGCCGGTCGAAATGAAGATCGTGTCGCCCAGCACGAACGGCGTGCACGCCGACGTGTCGAACGACGTGACCCATTCTTGCCGGGCGACTTCGCTGCCGTCTTTCGCCCGCAGCACCAACAATAACTCGTTGTTCAGCACGGCCAGCAGTTTCTCGCCGTTGTGGTCGAAGGCCGTCGCGGAGCCGTAGCCGGGCTTGAACTTGTCTTCCGTCTTCCACGCGACCTCGCCCGTCGCCTTGCGGAGCCCGACGACGCGGCCGGCATCCAGAACGAGCAGGTCTCCGACGACGGTGGGCGATCCCGAGAAACCCCACGTCGGCATTTTGACGTCGAGGAGCGTCTGTAACTCGGCCTTCCAAACGACGTCGCCGGTCGCCGCGTCGAGCGCAAAGACGTGGCCCTCCTTGCTGCACGTGTAGACGCGATTGCCGTCGACGGTCGGCGTCGCGGCCGGGCCGCCTTCGTGCAGGTTGTCGACCAACTCGCACGGATACGAATGCTTCCAGATTTCCTTGCCGGTCGCCGCGTCGAACGCGAACACCGTGTCGTTCCCGTCGGCGTGGCCCATCGTGTATGCCTTGCCGGCGGCGATCGCGATGCTGCAAAACCCCGTGCCGATCTTCGCCGTCCAGAGTTTTTTCGGGCCATCTTCGGGAAACTCGGCCGACCAGCCCGTCTCGTGCGATACGCCGGTCCCCAACGGCCCCAAATACCGCGGCCAATCCGCGCCGGCGACCTTCTCCGCCGGCTTAACGAGCGCCGCAACGTAACCTTCCGGCAAGGGATTACTCTCCGCCGCCGCATCGCAACCAACGAGGGCCAACGCCAAAGCCGCCGCCAACAATGTCTTCGCCGTCATATTCTCTTCCCCGAATCCTGAATGCCGAATCCCGTCCCCGTCCTACGCCACCAACTCCTTCACCACGCGCCCATGCACGTCGGTCAACCGGAAATCTCGCCCGGCATACCGATACGTAAGCCGCTCGTGGTCGAACCCGAGCAAATGCAGAATCGTCGCGTGCAAATCGTGCACGTGCATCTTGTTCTCGACCGCCTGAAAGCCGAACGGATCGGTCGCGCCGTAGACCTGTCCGCCGCGGACGCCGCCGCCGGCCATCCACACGGTAAAGCCGTAGTGGTTGTGATCTCGGCCGTTGATCTTGCCGGCGTTCGCCCCCGGCTGCGGCAACTCGACCGTCGGCGTGCGGCCGAATTCGCCGGCCCACAAGACGAGCGTCTCTTCGAGCAGCCCGCGCTGCTTCAGGTCCGCGAGCAACGCGGCGATCGGCTGGTCGCACTCGCCGGCGAGCCGCCGGTGGTTCACTTCGATGTCGTCGTGGCTGTCCCAGGGTTGTCCCTGTCCGTGCCAGATCTGCACGAACCGCACTCCCCGCTCGACCAGTCGCCGGGCGACGAGCATCTGCCGTCCGTGCAAGGCCGTCTGCGGATTGCCGATGCCGTAGAGCTTGTGGATTTGGGCCGGCTCGCGGCTGAAATCGAACGCCTCGGCGGCTTCCCGCTGCATCCGATACGCCAGCTCGAACGAATGAATCCGCGCCTCGAGCGCCGGATCGTGCTGTCGGGCTTCGGCGTGCTGTTCGTTGAGCTTCCGGACCAGATCGAGTTGTGCCCGCTGCTCGTCCATGTTCAGTCGCGAGTTGCGGATATCCGCCAGGAGCTTGTCGATCGACGTGTTCCGCGTGTCGACGTGCGTTCCTTGATACACCCCGGGCAAAAACGCGGCCTGCCAGTTCTGCGTTTCCTTGATCGGATACCCGCCGGGGCACATCGCGATAAAACCCGGTAGATTTTGATTATCCGTGCCCAGGCCATACGTCACCCAGCTTCCCATGCTCGGCCGCGTGAGCCGGCTTTCGCCGCAGTTCATCAGCATCAGCGACGGTTCATGATTCGGCACGTCGGCGTGCATCGAGCGGATCACGGCGATGTCGTCGATATGCCGGGCGACGTTCGCAAACAGCTCGCTGACCTCGATGCCGCTCTGGCCGTACTTGGCGAACTTATACGGCGACGGGAACGCGGCCCCCGTCTTCCGCTCGGTCGGCAGATTCGGCGTCGGCAGCTCTTTGCCCACGTATTTCGCCAGCAGCGGCTTGGGATCGAACGTATCGACGTGCGAGCAGCCGCCGTTGGCGAAGATGTGGATCACCCGCTTGGCCTTGCCGGGAAAGTGCGGCGGCTTGGGGGCCATCGGGTTTTGATAACCGGAGTCAGCCCTGGCGAGGCCGGCCAGCTCATCGCCGAACAGCCCGGCGAGTCCCAACATTCCCAAGCCCAAGCCGCTCCGCCGAAGTATCTCGCGCCGCGAAAAAACACTCTCGGCAAAGGCAACACGACGATCGGCAGGCCACATCGTCAAGGCTCCGGTACGGTGTCGTTCGGCGCGCAGCGGCAATGGCAAGCAAATCCGCCGAGCGGTGACGCAAGCGAAGATTCAATAGGCAGGCGAGCAAATGGGACCGCCACCGCGGCCCCGGAAGGACCAACTCATTTTAAGCCCACGGCCCAAAGAAAGCCAACTCCCGTCGACTCCTTGGCCAACGACTTTCAAGCCGCAGCCGTCCCGATGCCGGTGTCGGGAACCACGGGTCAGAAGTATCATGGTCGGTAGAAACCGCGTCGCTTCGTTTCCGGGCCTGGATGCTCGGTGCCTCGGAGCACGTGGACTTGCGATTAGACGATGTTCGGCCGAGCGCGATTGAATGTAGCTGGCAAATCATGTCCCCGACCCCCGACCCCCGACCCCTGACTCCCGACAAGTTCGGTCCCCGCTACCTCGTTCCGTTCCACCCCAAGCGCGCCCCGCACCAATTCGCCGATGTGCTGATTATCGGCAGCGGGCTGGCGGGTCTTCGCGCCGCCTCCGCCGTCGAGCCGAATCTCTCCGCATTGATCGTTACCAAGGACAGCCTCCGCCAGTCGAACAGCAACTACGCCCAGGGTGGCATCGCCAGCGTTACCGACCCCGAGGATCGTTTCGAAGATCACGTTAGCGACACGCTCATCGCGGGCGCGGACTTGTGCGACGAGCGAATCGTCGGTCTGGTAGTCCACGAAGCCCCGCGGCGGATCAACGAACTGATCGCCTGGGGCACGTGCTTCGATCGGGTCGCCGGACACCTCGCGCTCGGCCGCGAAGGCGGGCACAGCCACGAACGCATCATCCACGCCAACGGCGACGCCACCGGCGCCGAGGTCATGCGGGCGATGACCGAACATGTCCGCGCCCTGCCCAACGTCGACGTGATGGAAGACACGTTCACGCTCGACCTGCTCACGGTCGACGGCGCGTGCCGCGGCGCGCTCGTCTGGCGCAAGGATCGCGGCCTCACCATGCTGTGGGCGAAGCAAACGATCCTCTGCACCGGCGGCGTCGGGCAAGTCTACCGCGAAACGACCAATCCCCGCGTCGCCACCGGCGACGGACACGCGATGGCCTTTCGCGCCGGGGCCGAACTCCGCGACATGGAGTTCATGCAGTTCCATCCCACCGTTCTTTACATCGCCGGCAGCAGCCGCATGTTGATCACCGAAGCCGCGCGCGGCGAGGGCGCCCGGCTCGTCGATCGCAACGGTTATCGCTTCATGCCCGACTACGACCCGCGCGGCGAACTGGCCCCGCGCGACGTGGTGTCGCAAGCGATCGTCACGCAGATGGCCAAGACGCGGCACTCGAACGTCTATCTCGACATGTCGCACCTCGACGCCGACCGCGTTCGGGCGCGGTTTCCGCACATCGCCGCCAAGTGCGCCGAGTTCGGCCTCGACATCGCCGAAGACCCGATTCCCGTTCGCCCGGGCGCACACTATATGATCGGCGGCTTGACGGTCGACGACCTGGGCCGCACCACGCTCGACGGACTGTGGGCAGCCGGCGAAGTTTCGTCCAGCGGCTTGCACGGCGCGAATCGCCTCGCCTCGAACAGTCTGCTCGAAGCGATGGTGTTCGGCGCGCGGGCCGGCGAAGGCGCGACCGCCGTTGCGGCGTCGATGCCGGACAACTTTCGTGCGGTTCCGCTCGAAAATTCGGTCGTCGCGGAATCGCACGAGCCGCTCGATCTCGTCGACATTCGCAACTCGCTCACGAGTCTGATGGGCCGCAATGCCGGGGTCCGCCGCGATGCCGAAGGCTTGGCCGAAGCCGACGAAGCCGTGCAGCAATGGTCCGGTTACGTGCTGGCCCGCCAATTCGCCGATCCCGCCGGCTGGGAATTGCAGAACCTGCTCACGATCGCCCACATCATGCTCGCCGCGGCCCGCCAGCGCGAAGAAAGCCGTGGCGTCCATTTTCGCAGCGACTTTCCGACGCCCCGCGACGAGTGGAAACGCCACATCGCCGTGCGGCGCTGAACGAGGGGCACGTTTGCTAGTTCAACGCGTCGGATCGTCGAATAGTCGTTGCATTTCCTTCAACGTCGCACCACCATCTGCTGACGATGGAAGTAGTTCGACATGGCCGATAGGCTCAATCTGGCCACGGTCGGTTACGACCCAAGCCCCACGGTGACAATAATTCGAGTATACAAAGCCATGAAATGGAGGTAGGCCTTGCCACTCACGCACCTCCATCGAGCTGAATAATTGATGCTCGAATCCCGAAATCAACTTCAGATTCGTCGTGAGAATTTGCGAGAACGTCGGCGACGCCAATTCGCGGCGGATTGTGTTCAAAGAGCAATTGCAACGCGTGGCGGATCGCACGAACTTGGCAATTCACGTTGCACGCTACCCTCCGGGCTGCTCGAAGTACAATCCGATCGAGCACCGGCTGTTTCCACACATTACCCGCGCGCTGCAAGGCATGTTTCGGCCGTGTTCGTCGGGACGCATGGGAACATGCTTTACCGCCCCGTCGTGATGGAATACTCGTTCGAGCCGACAATCGAGGCGGCTGGGGTTCCGCCGATCCGGTTTCACGACCTGCGCCACACGGCGGCAACGCTGATCCTGGCGGCGGGCGAACACGTCAAGGTTGTGAGAGAACGACTCGGGTACACGAACGTCCAGACGACGTTGACCG